>QZJS01000079.1 GCA_003597945.1 Desulfobacteraceae bacterium
CGGGAGAGTGGCCGGAATGAATCGGAATCACCGGCCGACTTCCTCCGGAATCGGTGGCCGACTTCGATCGGAATCACCGGCCGGAATCAATCGGAATCAGTGGCCGACATGAATCGGAATCGGTGGCCGGAATCGTCCGGAATATGCACAAGAAACAGCCGGATATTGGGAATGGCAAAGGGGGAGATTTCTTTTTCAGTGCGGATCATAAGGTTTTATGGCGCTGCGCTGATGCCCTGGTTGACCTATTCATATATGCAAGCATCTAATATTGACAGTACTTCAGTCAAGAGTTCGTCGTTCCGTCGCTCGATGCGTCTGACGCGGCGAGCACGGAAATCGACTGATTTTACTTGCTCAACCATGACGAAACCGGTCAACTTGCTTGCCTCTGGAATTACCACGTGAAAGGGGAAGCCACGGTCTGTATTTGTAATTGGGCACACCATCGCCAAACCTGTACTGCTATTGAACAAATCCTTGCTGACAACCAACGCCGGTCGGCGACCTTTTTGCTCATGCCCAGCTTGCGGATCAAATGTAATTGCGATTATGTCTCCTTGCCTGGGAACATAGGCTGACATTTACCAGACCTCTTTTCCGACGGGTTCTCCCCAATCGGTTTCTTTGGTTGGGTGTCCATTGGGGATTTTCGCCACAAGATCCTCGAGATTATATTTCTTGCGGATTCTTTGGGCCGGAGTGACGATTAAGGCACCGTCTTTTACAGAAATATTGACGTCATCGCCTACATTTATTTGCGCATCTGAAAGCAATGCCTTTGTGATGCGAAGGCCTTGGCTATTTCCCCATTTTTGAACTTTTGCAAGCATAAGATCACCTCCTAATGTATATCCAAAGTATAGACATAAAACATTTGACCGTCAAGGATTTGTTAGGCCAACGTTTATGCTGTTTTCATCCATCTCTCGGGCATTTGGACCTTTCGCCTTTGCGGGAGGAAATTATTCTGCCGACCCCAGCACGGCATCCGGAATCTTTGCGGGTTCAAACACCACGTCAAAAGCCCATTTTCCGAACCCGCCGTGTTCGTTGACCGCCTGAATCCAGGTGCGCATGGCAGCGCGTTTGGCTTTGTTCTGTTCGCTGTCCTGGCCTTTGACTTCAAGCACCAGGGTTTTGCCGGTATCCAGGCGGATCAGGTAATCCGGGATAAAATTGCGGCCCGATCCCCGGTACAGATACCGGATTTTGAAATTCAAATGGTCGTTTTTGGCCCAGGCGGCAACCCGCGAAGATCGTTCGCAGAAATCCGCCACCGCCTTTTCCCATGTGCTGTCGTAGACCACATGGCTGATCTGGGATTTTTTCGTGGGCGCGCAGAACTTGGTGGTATACCAGGTCCGCATAAAACCCGTGGACCCGATGGGAAATTCCTGGTCAAAACAGGGGGAAAGGCTTTCAATATTCTGCATCTCCACAAACCGGTTCACATGGCCCACAATCAGATCCATATTCATGGCCACCAGAATCCGCCGCCGCACCGGTTCCTGATGCCACAGGCTGGGAATATCCAGTTTGTCGCCGGTTAAAAACGCTTCCACCAGCCGGATGAGCTGCACCGCCAAGTATTGTTTGTCCCCGGAAAAAGTTTGCTCGCTCTGGAGATACAGTTTGCGGGCGGCCCGGAAGACCAGCCGCTGCAACCGGAATTCTCCGGCCGCTTTTTCAAGGTCAATGGCGCTCACCTGATCCAGGTTGGCATAGCCCGCCAGGGCCGGGGCGATTTCCGCATACACCGGCGTCTGGGAGGGATCAATGGTCAGGGGTTTCACCAGATTCCAGTCAATGGTCAGCGTGGGTTTTAAAACCGTTTCAATGCGCAGCAGATTGGGCCACCGGATTTCATATTGATTCCGGCCCGGCGCCACCTCGATCTGCTTGCTCGCCCTGGGCGGCGGCGGGGCCTCCCCGCCCTCCCCGGCTTTTAAAAAAATGGAAAGGGGCACGCCGAACACATTCACGTATTCCGGCAAAAAGAAACCGTCCGCATCTTTTTCAAACGCCACCCGCCGCAGTCCCCGGCCGATGACCTGTTCGCACAGCAACTGGCTGGAAAACGCCCGCAGCCCCATGATATGGGTCACATTGGCCGCATCCCAACCTTCAGACAGCATGGCAACGGAAATCACGTTCTGAATATGCTTGCCGGGTTTGTCCCGTTTGCCCACCGTATCCACAATGACCCGGAGCTGTTCTTCCTGCCTGGCGGCCAGCAGTTCCTGTTTTTTATCATCAGGCATATCCGATGCCTGAATAATTTCTTCCAGCCGGACGGCATAATCCTTGTCTTTGGTCATGGACTCGCCCCGCTCGGCTTTTTCCAGAACCCGTGAATCCACCCGCAGGGTTTTTTCCGGGGCCCGGGTTTCCTCAATCAAACAGTCGCCGTCATTAAAAAACCGCTCAATCCGGGCCGCGGTCTCCGTGCGGTTGCACACCGTGAGCATCACCGGCGGAATGGTATGGCCTTCGGCCCGCCACTGGTTTGCCGCATCCCGCCAGTCGTAAGCCAGAAGCGCATAGGCTTTCTGCACCAGGTCCGGCAGGGGTTCGTTCACTTCCGCCTTGTGGCTTAAATCCTGCCGCACCTCCGGCTCATTGTACAAATGATAGAGCTTGGATTTATACGTTTTGGCATTGGCAAGGGCATCGTCTTTCACCACCACCCGGGGGGTTTTCACCAGCCCGGCCTCAATGGCGTCATTTAAGCCGAAATCCGACACGATCCAGCCGAACAGCCCTTTTTCCGTGGATTTTTTCCCGGTAGGCGCAAACGGCGTGGCGGACAGGTCAAAACATCTGCGGATGCGCCGGGTTTTATGGATCCGGTCCAGCCCGTCAATCCATTGGGTGGCTTCATCCAGGTCAATGCCCAATTCCAGGGCTTCCTGTTTGCTCACTTTGAGTTCCGGCCGTTTGCGATAGGCATGATGGGCTTCATCATTAAACACAATGATATCCTTGAATCCGGACAGCTTGCCCAGCACCCGCCGGGTAAAGGCCTCATCGCTTTCCGCGCCTTTTTTCACCACGGACCGGTCGATTTCCTTCAGCGGCATCAGGGTATGCCAGTTTTCCACCAGCAGGGCCGTCTGATTGATCTTCTGGCGCATGGCCTCATTGGGGCAGATGGAAAATTCATCATACACATTTTTTTCATGACCGGGATAGAGCACCTGCAACCGTTCTTTCACCGTCAGCCCCGGGGTGACCACCAGCACGGCCCGGGAAAACTCCTTTCGTTTGGGATAGGTGAGCGCGTTTAACACCTGCCAGGCGATAATCAGCCCCATGAGCACGGTTTTGCCGGTGCCGGTGGCCATTTTGCTGCAAATCCGCTCCCACTCGCCCCCGTCGCCGGGAACAAAAATCCCCTGCTTGAAATCCTGGGCCCCTTCCACCCACCAGATCAGGGTTTCCATGGCTTCCATCTGGCAGAAATAATACGGCAGCCATCGCGCGTCCGGGGCCTGCCAGTGTTCCAGCAGCCGGCGGGTCACGCCGGTAATACCCGGATATCCGGCGGCCCGCCACTGGTCCACCCGCTCCCGGATGCGATTCACCAGTTCCAGGGTAATGGTGCGGCGGGTATTGGTGCGCGGATCAAATATTTCATATCCCGCCGGCCGCCGGCCGTCTCTTAAATGAAAGGCATCGGTTTTGGGGTCTTCTTCCCAGTACCGGGTGGGCCGGACATAGGGAGAATTGATAATCAGCGAGGATGGGGAATTTTGCATGGGGGGCTCCTTATTCCAGATTCATGACTTTTAAGGATTCGATTCCCCGGTCATCAATGATTTTCACGGCAATGCGACGGTTTTCCCCGGCCTCAAACGGCAGGGACACGGCCCCGTGAAACTGCTCCATGCGCGCTTCGTCCAGTTCGGCTTTGATGTCTTTTTTGAGCTTGTACCATCCGTCTGTTTTCCCGGCCATGGGGAAAAATACCTGCCGGGCATACAACGACCGGTCGTCATAATTGGTATCCAGCTCCCACATGGCGATATTGTGCGTGCCGCCGGAAATCAGCTCCCCGGTTTTGGTGTCAAAATAATCAAACCCGTGCACTTGCACCTGATATTGGCCGTCTTTTAACCGGTGAATTTCCACGTCCGGCTGGCCCATGAGCCAGAAGGATTCATTGCCGGCCCGTTTCTTTTTCAGATCATCGGTCAACAGATCCGTATTCATCTGGGCCTTGACGGCAATAATGCCCTTGATGTTGTCAATGTCCTTGGCCGCTTCCGGGTCAAAGGTGAACGCGCAGAACACCAGCATTTTAGGCAACGGAAACAATTCCCCGGCCTCGCGCATGGCAATCTCCACCTGCCGCTGCTCCAGAGCCGCATGCTCCGGCCCGAAGCTCACCGCCGCCCGGTCCCCGGAATCCGCCACAATGCCCACTGCATGGATATACCGGCAGCCCGGCAGGGTTTCCAGGTCCGCCAGCATCAGCTTCTGGCCCCCCTTGCCCCGGATGCCGGTTTTTAAGAGTTCATCCCGCCACAGGGCCTGCCGGGCCGTCTCGCCGGACCGGGCCACGGCCGCATCCGCATTTTCCGGCTGGTCCGCTTCTTCCAGCCGCAAAACCGTTGGAAACGGCACGGCCTCCACGGTAAACGGACCGGTGATGCGCAGCTTGGTTTTGCTCACCTGGGGCTGATCATAGAGGATTTCCGGGTCCGCATGGGCGGAAATGGTGTCGTCCATGGCCTTTTGCATGTGCTGACGGGCCGAATGAAACTCATCAAACGGCGTTTTGGCGGCTTCCGGCCAGTCGTCCGGAAAATCAAAGGGCACTTCCCATTCCAGGAGTTGATTGGCCGGCACATTTTCGCCGGACGGCAAGGTAAAATGTTCGGCCGGGTCTTTGGCAAAATCAATTTTTTTGTTTTTACGGCCGCCTTCGGTCACGTTAAAGGGGGTTTGATGACCGGTTAATGCGGCATTTAACCGGGACAGGGCGGTTTCAATTGCCGGGTGCATGCGGCTATAAATCTCGTCAATCTCCGGGTTGTTGGCAATGGCTTTTAAGGTGATGTGGGGAACGGTTTTGTAAATAAACCCGCCCTTGATGCCTTCGTGGGGGTATTTGAGGTCGTAATAATCATAGCTGGCCGTCATGAGCCGCTGCTTGGCCAGGGTGATGGCCACCCGGGAGGTGTCGCAGGTGATCCACCGGCGGCCCCATTTTTCCGCCACAAACGCCGTGGTTCCGGAACCGCAGGTGGGGTCCATTACGAGGTCACCGGGATCGGTGGTCATGAGAAGGCAGCGTTCAAGCGCAGTTGGGCTGGTTTGCACAATATAAACTTTTTTTTCAGCAAAACCGGAAGTTACAGTATCATCCCAAAGATGCGTTAAAGGCGTAACAGGAAAATCATCAAGAAAACGAATGTATCGCAAAGTCATGCCAACGGATAATAATCGACCTGAATTTTTCAACCTCTCCAGACCGACCTTTTCCGTTTTAAATGTGCCTTTCCCTGGAGTAAATTCTTTTCCCGTTAAAAAAAAGGATGTGACATCTTCTCCTTGAGCTGGTCTTTGACTAGTAATGTTATCGTGGGAAAAAAGACGTCCTTCACACTTAACAGCTAAATCTTGAGCATCTTGGTTGGCATTAAATTGTTCGCCGGCTTTACTTCTTACCCATGTATATTGTGTAGCTCCAGTTCCTCCGAGTTGCTTGTCTAAAAATAGCGGGCGGTATTTTACTCGCGAAATATCCTTTGCGTACCACACGAGGTAGTCGCATACCGTTGCAATTCGTTCTGAAGAAGCTGTTGTAGTCTTTCGATAAATGAGAAGAGCAACATGGTTCTCAGCCCCAAAAACCTCATCCATGATCTCCCGCACATGATGAAGGTTCTCATCGGAGATCTGCACAAAAACACTGCCCGTCTCTTTGAGCATTTCCCTGGCTTCCAGCAGCCGGTCCCGCAGATAGGTGAGATAGGAATGAATCCCCAGCTCCCAGGTGTCCCGGAACGCCTTGATCATTTCCGGCTCCTGGGTCAGGTCTTCGTCTTTGCGGTCTTTGACATCCCGCTGGTTTACAAACGGCTGAAAATTGGACCCGTATTTGATGCCATAGGGCGGATCAAAATAAAACATCTGCACCTGGCCGGCCATGGACTCCTTCTGGATCAGGGAGTTCATCACCATGAGGGAATCCCCGGCAATGAGCCGGTTGGCCCAGTCTTTTTCATGTTTGTAAAAATCGATGGCCTCCCGCAGGGGCAGATTTTCAAAGGGCGCGGAAAACAGTTCCGTTTGAATGTATTTGCCTTTGATTTTATTCCCTTTGCGGTCTTTGATCTGCTTTTGAAGGGCCGCAAGGATCGTGGCCGGGTCAATGCGCTCATGCACATGAAGCGACACCAGATCCACCGCAAAGGCGGTGCGCTCGGCCTTGCCGGTCCAGTTGAGATATGACGTCTGCATGCGCTTGAGCTGGTTGAGTGCCTGTTTCATGATCTCCGGATCTTCAGTCGCCAGGGCATCGTCAATCAAATTTTCAATTTGCGCCCGGCCCACGTCAAACTGCAACGCCGGATCAATATGCGGATCATAGGACCAGCGCGTGTGTTCCTCCACCCCGTCGCTGGCTGTATCCACCATGCCCACATGGGGATTGTTTTTCCGCTTGTCGCTGTACCGGTAACTGATGACTTCCTTTTGATCGCTTTTACCGGCCTTTGGCGTTGCGGATGCTTTCCGGAGTCCCCGCTTTTTTGGCGGCAGCGGATTAACCGGGGGTTCGCTTTCAAGTGTGAGCTTATTTTCCCCGGCCGGCTCCAGGCCGGCCAGCTTCACCGATCCGCCCCGGCCCGTGCCGGAAACCAGAATACCCTCATCAATCAACTGATCCCGGATGCGCTCGTAATCTTTTTTTTCAAGATCGGCATTCCCGGCTTTTTTCAGCATATCCATCATCTTGATGTTGCCGATGGCGGCCCCGTCAGAAGGCATCTGCGCCAGTATCATTTCTCGGAGATCATGATCGGAAAAATTCATGGACGGTTTCCTGTTTGGGTTTTGTGAGGCATACAAAAATTATCGGTGATTCCCTGAAACCGATTTTCTTTTTTATGGATGAACGCATCAAAACACCATGTTCCGTAAAGGCAACCGGCGGAATGCGCAAGCCCATGATGTCATGATTGGGGGGCGCAAATTGCGACCTCCAATTGTTTAATTCTTTCTTGGTGAGCTCAAACATGAAATCTTCCGGGAATCGATGAACGTGTTCATCACCAGTGAGTGGAGCCTTCTGGTGCATGGCTTGGTTGGGTTTTTCTTTTATATTTTTCCTGTATAGCAAAATTTTCAATAGACGTTTTGGTATAATCTATTAGATCTATGACTATGTCGTGTAATTCGGTAAAAGTTGCCTCATCTATTATGTGCTTTTCTCCATGAACAATTTTGTTTCTATAGAAAAGGAGCTTCCCATCAATAAGTAACGACTTCTTTTGCCAGAATTCATCAAATGGCAGACCAATGACAAATAGCAAATTTCGCAATACTTTCGCAGAAAGGTTTGACTCTGTATCGATAACACCTTTGTATGGAATTCTGGCCCTTTCGTTTTGGCTATAAGTTAAAAAATCGACTAGTTGGTTGTGTATATGAATCTGATTACTTTTTGATATTTCGTTAATAGTTGATCGGCACGATATTGAAACAAAGTTTGTGGTCAAATCATTATAAGTTAGTCGCTGTCTTGCAACAAATTCAATATAATAGGTTGCTGCCTCTTTCGCGTAACCCTCCCAATGAGCATATAAAATTGGCACAAACGCTCTAAGACATGCCTTTTTTTCATGGATTCGCCTTTGGTTTTTGGCAGTAAGAAAGATTGTTGTAATTTCTTTCTTTCTCCATGCAAGGGCATTATCCAGAGCATTGCTTAATTCAAATGCACTTCTAACCTTCATGATGATAGCTATTTCTTCCCATGGGTATAGTGATGGGCAAACGGATTGAAGCTCTAATTCCTGACCCTGTGCTACTCACAAATTGTGGATTATTCCAGAGTGATTTCTGTATCTCTCGAAGTTTCTCTTCTGATATTTCATAATCGTCTTGTTGAGAATTATACGCGATGCCCAAACAAACAATTTCAAACATTGAAATCAAGACAGGCCCTGTTGGGCATCCCTTATTTTGGTTATATTTTTTAAAGCTGTCTTCCCCCATTGTATTCGCCAAAATTCGGAAAGTTTCTCTAAAAGCAGACTCTGTTCTATCTCTCTGATATTTTATATCTTCAGCAATTGCTATTATTTTGTCCGTCATGAAAGTACCAACTTCTCTTATTACATTTAGGTCGCCCTCGGGAATATCCCATAAGGTTACGAATCTAACAACTAACTCCATGTCATATTGCTCATCCTTTTGTCGTTCAGAAATCGGAATACAACTTTGAAAATTTTGATCTTCTTTTAACGTTACAAGCCACTGATAAAAATCACGATTAACCATTATGAGGATGCAATTTCTAACTTCTTGATCTGTCGCTAGTGAACCACCCGTGTTGAGTCGTTGAAACAACTCATATTTACTTTTAGAATCACTTGTATTAAGGACAATTTTAATATCGAATCTGGATCTTTTTATTTTTAGCTTCGCTACTGGAGGCAAAGCTTCTTGTCCTTCTTTTGGATTGTCCCACACTCTATTCTCTAGTGATGGCAAATATCTTGTTCCTTCTAAAACCAAAGGTGGCAAAAGTACATCGTTTTGACCTATAAGTTCTCCCATTAATTCTAAAATTGTAGAAATTCTTTGCAGCCCATCGACAACATCCCACGTGCCTGTTGCTGTTTGAGAAACAAAGATAGAGGGAATTGGAATACCGAGCAAGAGTGATTCAATAAATTTCGATTTTTGCTGAGATGACCACCTGAAAAAACGCTGGAATTCTGGATGAATCTCAAGTTCTCCATCACGGTACAAAGAAACAAGCTCACCAACAGACATAGCATATGCATCTGTAGAAATTTCTTGGCTTCTTTCCGCTATTTGATTTTCAAGTGACATGATTGCTCCTGTATAAATTTAAAATCCAGCGATAGGCATAAGAGGAGGCGGTTTTATGCCGTCGCACTTAATGGACCTGGTTATGAATATAAATTACTATTTGGACAAAAGTTGTTCGCATTTGCTTTTAATACTACTTAATAATATTTCCACTGCTTCATCTGGCATTCCAGATCTTTCTGATAGATCATTAATACTCTCTGAAGTCATGAGTATTTCAAAGAAGTCTCTGCTATGATGCGATATGTATCTTTTCGGATCCCACTGCTCATTAAAAAATAGTTTTCTATTAGGTATATCTTCGATTTCTAAATAATTGACAAAGCTGTCCGCTAATGAGACTTTAAATCTTTGTAGAAACGTTGAAAATTCTTTAAAGCGGCTTGTGGTTGGTAAAGTGTCTTTTCTTTCGCACCACGTGTCAAACCAAATGTCTGGGGCTGTCGAGGTCTGGAAATGATGAAACGCTAATAATATTGAAACTTTTTTCAAATTTAAATCAGTATCTGAAATTTCAATATTATATTGATCACTTTCTTTGAACTTATGTAAAATGAAAATTGTGCATTTATTTATTAAAGTATCCGGCATTTCAAATGCTATCTCATTATCATGCTTGCCTCTCGAGTAAACTTTCATTTGAGTTGTACTGCTACTCATCTCAATTAAGGGCTTATCAACTACAGCGTTCCAATTAATTAAATCCCTTAACAGGATACTTTTTTTACATGCAAATTCTTCTATTTTATCGAAATCTGACTGCCCTTCTATTGGAACCATATCAGAAATTTCTTGCCATACTTTTAGCGAGCAAAGTGAATTTAAATACAACTTAAATGAGCTTTTTCTATATTTATTTAAAACATCTTTAAAATCATCTCTTTCTTCGCCATCTAAATTTAGCTCATCCAAAACATCTTCTAAGATAGAACCTCCAAGTTCAAACCTGTCAATAAGATACTTTGCTTTTTCAGTAGCTGAAAAATAATGCTTTCCGTATTCTAAGAGATTATTTAATTGAAGGTCTATCAAAATCCTTTTTAATTTTTTAGATTTTATATTGACCTTACGCCCAATCTCTTCCTCTGTTGTTAAGCCAGATCGTTCAATTAATGATAAGATTAGTAGGGGGAGTTCATTTTTTAATATTGAACGGGGGTACGTTGATAAATCTAATGACCAGCTCATAACTAATACCTCCCCCTAAAAATATATTTCATTTCTCTTATTTTTTGGACTTCGAATAATGTTATGTTTTCGATAATGTCCACTTCATTTTCATTCGGGTAATATTCGACACGACAAGATAATACAGTGCTTATTGCATTAATGCTTTGGGCACTATACCCATCAACATATTGTCTATTTATAAAAACTATTATTTTACCGTTAACTCTTCTATCAGCTGCGAAATCATGTATTTCCCCAACAGAGCCAGGTGTACATGGTGTAGTAACTATTAAATCAAATTCTTGCGCTTGAGCTAGCTGTTGCAATCTAATTGAATGATTGCATGTCTCATCACAAATTTCTTCACTATAAACAGCAACGTGACCTTTTCTCCTCAGCGCCTGTCTCAACCCCATTCTTACTGACGCTAATGAACTTCCAGACCCTATGCCCGGCCCCCATAAAAGAACGGAAACCGGTACCTTTTCAACTTCTAGCAGACGATCCTTGATTCTTGGCAAAAGCCGATTGAAAAGACCTGATGCTTCTTCTGTGAAAGGGATGTCTGGTAAATCAATCATCTGAAATCTCCTGAAATATGCATTATAATTTCTCGTCGTCGGGGCGTCGTCGGGTCGGGCCAAGATAACATCCCGTATTTTTAAGACTACTATCCCAAGCATAGGCGTTTTCAGGCTCTATTTCGTTCTTTTCGGCCCCCAAATGATCACTATACGGATTTTGCATTTCTCGAAGTTGGCATGAGTCGCCCGTTTCAATGCTTTTTCGTCCTGTTGCCGCTGAACCCATCAAAAATTTCACATTTCCTATAAATCATTCGCTTCCCACGACAATGCTCCGGCTCCATTTATCGTCCCGCAAATTATTCCCATTTTTCAGACAACACTCCATCCATTTTTTGTGGCCGGTTTTCACCCCGTCGTAAGTGTCGAATCCGAGGAGTTCCCTGAGTCTTTCATAATTTATAAAATCAATATATACAAGGCGCTGCAGCAAATGATCGCGATCCTCAACCGCAGTAGCGTGATAACGATCTTCCCAGAAAGCCCCTTTCGGATCTTGCGTTGATTAAATTCCTGCCCGGTTCTGCCTGCGATCAGTTTGACGGAGTTTGGAATAACATCGCGGCTCTTATCATCGGCAACGAGAAGGTGGATGTGGTTGGATGTAACTGTATAATTTAATATGACCAGGCCGTAACGCTTCTTTGCTTCAAAAAGCCACTGGAGCCACCTTTGCCGATCCGCTGTAAACTTGAGCAAAAACTCCCGCTTATGACATCGGTGAGTGATATGCCATATCTGACCCATTATATAGTGCCGTTCTGCTCTCGCCATTATGATAATACCGCTTTTACTAAGACGAGCATAATCGTATGGACATGCCATATTTATGAATAATGCATTATTTCAAAATGTTGAATGTTGATGGCACCACACTTATTGAAATTCGATTTATGACCGGATTAGTAACCCCCAAAAGCGCAATATAGCCTTATTTCGAGGGAAATGTTTTAAGTTATTATATATGTTTTTAAATATTTATCGTGGCTCGACCCTGAGCCCTTTAATTTATTAATATAAATTTTACTGCTTTAGTTGCCTTATCTGCTTTCAATGTCTTGACTTAATCCGAGGATAGCAGACCTTTCAGTTACATGTAAAAACTATATTTTATCTGAGGTTTATCAGCCTTATTTAGATATTTTAGTATGTGGCCAACTCTCCTTGCACATTCAATGGTAATGGGGTATTTTCCATCAAATTGAGTATTGTTCCAATTCATCTTAGTCAAACCAAGGATCTCCTCACAAATGGTCTTGGGAGATTCTTCGCTTTCAAAGATTCGTATTTCGATTGGCTGAGGTATATATGGTCCAGGATAGGTCTGATAATGCATTACGGACCCTTTGGTGAAGAGCACATACCTGTCTTCTTCCAATTTAAGATTTGTCCCCCTCACAGGGGGATAGATTCCATCACGAAAGAATCTCAGGCTTGAATCCAAAATGGTTATGAAATCTATGGAATTGATCCTACGCTCTTCAGCAGCTCCTCGTAGACCATCTATTTCTTGTGGTGTAAAATTTGATGATTTATGAACGACCAGACGGCCAGGCGATGTTTCAAGTGCAAACTCGTATTCGTTAATAGCATGGGTCAATAGATCATGAGCCTGATTTGCATTAAGATGCGGAGTCCGGTCATACTTATCAATGTCAACTTGGGTTCCTCGAAGTATCACCCCGTTGCCCAGCTCGTTGAATATTTGGGCTAAGCTTGTATTCAAGGTTTGCCTGTCACGGCTCCGGTAAAACCCTATTCCGACATAGCAAACAGCTGTGCGGGATTCATTTTTTATCAGTTTCCATGGCACAGTTTGGCCAGCCTTATAATAAATTGCAGTGCAGAAATTCCACGCTTTTGTGGCAATATCTTGTTGTGTCGCAGTTTCCTGGAAGGTTTGTTCCCTTATTAACTGGATTGGAACTCCGAGGTGCATTGATTTTGCCTTTAAAGCTCTTCTGAAATTCAATTCATCTTCAGGTTGATCATCATCAATTGTTTCCTCGACTTCGAAGTCTGCTTTGTTTACAATCTGGTTGTACAACATATTTGGCAATACACAAACAATGACATCAACGTTCCTGTTTTGTGCAAGGAAACGAATATTATTGTAAAATAGGTCTACTGCTTCACTTACGAGCTTATTCCAATTTTTAAGCTTAAGGATGCTTGTTAGATCTTTTTTTAAAATCTTTTTAGTAATTTCCTCTTCGTGTATTAATTTAGCTGCGAATCCAGTGGTTTCATTAAAACCACAAAATGACGTATAGAGATTTGGCTGATTATTTTTGGATTTTGCCTCAATAGGGTTTGAGCATTTCTCGATCCATTCTTTGAGACTTTGAAGAGATTTGCTCGTCCCAACTGCGCCAATAAAGATCTCTTTTTTTCTGGCTTTGAATTTAAGGTCATAAACCATGTGATCTGCGATTCCGAGGCGAGGACAACAGCTAATACCTTTGCCAAATTCAAGGTTAGGTTCAGTAATTATACTTAGGTCCATTGCTATCCTTAAAAGTCGGGAAACAGTTGCTGTTGTGGATTTAGTTGTTGTTTTTGTCTTTCTTTATCTTCATTTTTGTTCCAATCATTATCATCAATATTCGGGTGGCCAGTAAATTTAGCCAACTCATGAAATTTTAAAAATCCTCGTGGTTCTGGCTTGGATTCGAAAAACTGCATCTGTTGTTCTTTTTCTTTAAGGAAGTAGGTGATGAATTTTATATGATTGAAAACACTTTGGTTGCGTTCAAGCCGCTTGAAGAATTTTATTTTTTCCTGCCCAAATCTTGATTTCTTCCAACCATCATAAGAGATATACCAGGTCGGTATAATTTCAATAAACCACCTATCTTCATATCTTCTGTAAAATGTTTTGAACGCGAGATGTTTGCAATATGAAACGCCTTCATTTTTTTTCTTCATATAAGCTTCGAAAACAGTTCTCTTGGCGTTAACCTTGCCGCGCCAATTTATTTCGCGCTTTTCCAATTCTGCTGTTTCGGGTAAAAAAGCGAAAACGCGTTCTTCATGCTTCCATCCAACATTTTTCTGGTAAAGAAACCTTATTAAGCAAAGATGGAGAAGACCTCTGAATACATTTTCATGATCAGAATCAATGAGAAAAAAACCATCTGTTTCGAATTCCTCGATGGTTCCTTGGTCAATAATATTCAACAGTGGATTGAACTCATCGTGAAGATTGTGGAATGTAATCAAGTTGTTTTCATGGCAGGTCCAATCATTTGCAAATTTATATCCATTTTGAAGAAGGGCTTCACGCGCAACTTGGCGCATTGAAGCGCTATTTTTAAGGTAATTGCCCCCCTCGCATCTTGAAGCTTTTAGAACTGATTTTCGATCAAAGTCTAAAGTAGCTATATATAGCTTATCAGGAAAGGTAATTCCCAAAAGGTTGGAATAGAGTGTTTCATTATTGATTAACTTGACTTTCCAAGATGATGGATCTTCAATAATTATGTCTTGCCTTGAATCCCTGAGCTTTTCTGTGACAGCAAATTGTTCCTCTAATATCATTTCTATTTTTTCTATTCTGTCTACTCCAAGTATCTTAACTTTTTTTAGAAGATCTTTATAATCTAAAATATCTCTGTCAGGTTTAAAGACGAATTCCGATTCACCAAGTTTCGTGCAATTGATGGTGTATGTATCCTGTTTTTCGGTCAGAATATAACAATACAGCCTGTCATATTTTTTATCTAAGTCATGTTTGAAAAACAGTTGCAGAGTATCGTTGACCTTTTTACTGGTCTTTGTAGAGGTAACTTGGAAAGCCACTCTTTTTGAATCATCTGCTAAATCGATGCTTGGATAATTTATCAGATCTTCATTGACATTCTTCAAATCTGGCAATTGAAATATCTCTTTGAAAAGTGGCACTAAAATTGTCTCAGAAATAATATTAATATCATATAAATTAAGGGAGTTTAATCCCTTAATCTGTGTAACGAAATTAGCAAACAGCTCGGTAATTCTATAAATTAATGCAACTTGTTTCATTTAAATTCCGTTTTGATTATTCTAATTGTATTTCACTATCGATCCTCAATGTGTCAAAATGCAAATGCAAGGGTAACCTGCCGCTGCCTCTGAATTTCGCCCGAAGAACGTGGCTCCCTGCGGACAGGTTGACTCGCTTGTTGTCTGTTACCCCTTTTTCTTTCTTCCGCCTGTTCGTTGCTGTGCTTCTGGAACACCATCACCGGGAGAGACAATAGTAGCAATACTTGCATTGTCATCTTTTAGCCTTTCTCGAATTACAGAAGCGAAAGTTTTTCCTGTCTCTTTTGCTTTTTCCATTGCATCCGCAATGAAATCACCGGAGATAGTTTCTCCTTCTTTGGTCATGATCATAGTGCTGAGGCTATATGCAGCATCTTCAGGATTGTCTATTGGAGAAGAATGATCCACAATAAATTCTAAACCACTTGCGCTTCCCATCAGATCTTGCATGCCTGTTCCATGGCCATAACTGTGTATCGCGAAATCTTTATGCTTTGTAAATAATTCGATATCGAAAAGATCATCTTTATGGAATGGGATATGAAAGTCACCGTAGTTAATGAATGGACTGCCATTTAATTTGATCTGCATATGATAATGAGGGAAATTTCCATAATTACTGTTTTTATGCCCCTCAAAATCAGACGAACCACAGGAAAACGACCAGGTTATGTGTTGATACTTTGCAGTAAAGTCAATTAGTTTGTTCCCAGGATGTTCTGCTTGAATGTCGTTGATATTTTTCATGGGCCCATCAAGTGAGGCAACCCACCTTACATACGCAGACATTCTAAAATATGTGAACTCCTCATAGAGAAGTGGAAAATGTTTTTTTTTGAAACCTTTGGGGCGCAATAGCCAGTGAAGGCATGGTGATTTTGCACTGAAAGTTTTTAAAGATTTCATGCAGAGACTGCACCGAGCTTCTTTGAAAAAATTCGCAAACTTCTCATAGTCCCTTTCTGCTTGCAAGTGTTCAATCTCATTTCCCTCGCGCAAAAATTCTTCCGGCTGCTGCTTTGACCATTCAACGAATTTATCTGGAGTAACATTTGGTCTCATAGGTGTTTACAGTCAACATGGAAAAAACCACCTGTCATTTTCCATGATTGCATTATAATATCAGATATCATTGGAAATAACCCCCAATGTCGAGCACGAGCAGCGCGACGTTGGGAGAGTCCAGTTCATTGCCCGGCTAAACGAAGCCGCTACGCTGCGGAAACGTTAAAAACAAAAGGAGTATACCATGAATCCCGAACAAGTAAAACGATTTAACACGCCTTACCAGCGGCGAAGAATTTCTGCATATAGCGGACAAGATCGTGGCTCGTTTCACACACATGATCTATCCTTATTCGGTGGAAACCACTGTTAATTTTTTTATGCCAAAAGCGGCTAAACGATTCAATGATCCGATTCCCCGGGCCGGAGCCGGTGCAAGAGTTGCCGGCACATCATCCGGGTTGCCTCCAGTGCATCGCTTAAGGCCGTCACCCGGTATTCAAGCGACCCCCTGGTTTCCGGCGAAAGGTTATCCATATGGGGTTCCAGCGATTCCGGATTGAGGGCCGCGGCCTGCCGGGTCAGTTGATCCAGGTCCGCGATAAAGGCGTTTACGGCGTCGGCCGCGGGGTCCGGTTCACGGCCCGGCGTTGGCGCCTCCCCTTCTCCTTCCGGGCCCGGTTCTCCCTGGTCAGGCGCCGTTTCTGCGACGCGCCGCCGGATGCGATAGCCAAGCTGGCGGGTGGTCAGGTTTTCATCGACGCATTCTTTGGCCATGTCGATTTTGATTTCATCATTGGGAAGGGCGGTGAGTTTTAACCGGTGGGAATAATGCAGGCCGGTGAAATCATCATCCAACAGCCGCAAAAACCGTTCCTGGGCCGCCACTTTGACCATATCGACCAGCTTGTAACGGGAAATCCGCAGATCCGGATGGTGGCACAGCGCGTTGAAGGATGCGGCATGCCCGGCGGCATCGCCGTGTTCGGGAAGTTCAATGACGTCTTCGGGCATTTGTCTGCCTCCGCAGGCACGATTCACCAGATAAACGGCTTCATTGTGTAACAAGCAACTCGGCCAGATCAGGATAGCCTGCAAATTTTCCATCCAGACTGATCAAAAGATTGATATTTGCCAATGCTGTAGCAATGATACAGCGATCTAACGGATCACCATGAAAAAGTGGTAAATTCGCTGCAATTTGGGCTATCCTGGAATCGACTGGAATAATATCGATATCCGCTTCAATTGTCGCCATATACAGCCATGCATTAACTTCAATCGATAATGATAAACGGCCACGTCTCACGGCTTGAATCAATTCGTAAACGGAAACTGCTGAAATGGCGACACGCTTGGAATCAGTGATACGCTTATGTAATGAGATTGGTAGTTTATCATCCTGATTGACCCACCAGATCCACACATGAGTGTCGAGAATCACATGGTTCATTTAAATGCCTCCGGATCACCTGAGATTTGCCTTGCCGTTCGATCCAGGGAAGCCTCCCATTCCTCATCGGACATAGCGGGTTTGAAAGGGTCGAAAGGTGTTGAGGGGTGAACTGCATCTGAAGTTGACGTCGATGTTATCACAGTCCCTTTTAATTTCGGGGGAGGACATCTTTTACGTTCCGGAATTTTATCTTCAAGCAGAAAAATGGCTTCCAGATGTATGTGAGGCGGTAGTTTCGGTAATCCTATCAGGTTGCCCTGGGCATCGGTCTTTAATAAAACACGTTCGGCTTGCATGATTACTTTCCTTCAAGTGATTCAGCAGTTTTCGGTGAATTCCAGGCTTCGTGTGCCGTCGATCCAACGTAATGTATCATGGCACATTAAAACGCCGGGCTGCCTGCGCTCGGATTATAGCGTTAACATCCCTTCAATATTTATAAATCATCCTGAATGGATTTTACAACCATTTAATGCCGTCATTCCGTCATGCTGTCACACCGAACCCGGCGGTCCGGGAGTTTACTTGTGATACGTATCACAAGTAGCGGATTCAATGCTCCGATTCCTCGGGCCGGAGCCGGTGCAGGAGGTGTTGACACATCATCCGGGTGGCCTCCAGGGCATGGCTTACGGCCGTCAACCGGTATTCCAGCGATCCCCTGATTTCCCAGGGAAGGTTATCCAGATGGGGTTCCAGCGATTCCGGATTCAGGGCCGCGGCCTGCCGGGTCAGTTGATCCAGGTCCGCGATAAAGGCGTT
>QZJS01000044.1 GCA_003597945.1 Desulfobacteraceae bacterium
TTACCCGCTGGAGCACATTTGATGTCAATTCCGCCACCTGTCAGACCAATATTCCCTATATTTTTGCCGCCGGGGACGCGGCAACCGGGCCTGCCCTGGTGGTGGACGCCATTGGCGGCGGCAGAAAAGCGGCCCGGTCCCTGGATCTTTTCCTCAGGGGAAAGCCTGTTGTCCCGCAGCCCATGATGCTGATGAATAAACCCATCCCGGAAACCGTGTTTGAATCGGTCGCGGGAATCGAAGCCAGGCAACGGGCAGTCATGCCGGAGTTGGCCGTTGCCGACCGGATTCACACTTTCGAGGAGGTCGATCTGGTTCTTTCCGAAGCCGACGCCTTGCAAGAGTCCCGGAGGTGTCTGAGTTGTTGCCGGTTGTGCTATAATCCCGATATTATTAAAATCATGGAAATTCCGGTTTCCACGCACTGATCTGTTTTGAGAATGCAAGATGGCTGACGCTTCGGAAAATATATCCATTCCGTAGAAGCCACTTCAAAACCCCATCTGAGGCCCGAGAATCATCGGACACCATATTCCGGCGTTATCGGGGCGTTCCTGTCACCAGGGGAGGTGTGCCATGGCAGACATTTTCGAACGGAAAGCAGATGTGCAGGCCCGTCGCAACGCCGTTGAAATGGAAATTTCCCGATTGGCTCATGAAATTGTAGAGGTTGACAAGAAAGTCCGTTTTTATCTGGCGGATCGTTCTCAGAATCCCCATCCAAGGCATCTGGATTTGATTGAAAAGATCCAGCGTTACCGGATCGATTCTTCCGTTTCCAACCGACACCTTGAAACCCTGCTGGAAAATCTTCAGTGGAAAATTTTTTATTATCAGCGGTCCTGGCGCCAGATGTGGGATAATGCGGATAACGCAAGGAATCAGCAGCCAGCTCCGGAGGCTTCATCAAAAACCACGGCAGCGGAAATCGCTGCGGAAAAAGAAGTCGAAGGGGATGTCGGTTCCAGGCGCTCCCAGTATTCCATTGATCATTTATGGCGTATTCAGCAGGAAAAACTGCAAACCTATGGAGTTGCAACGGATGAAACCAGGCCGGCTTTTAATAAACGCATCGCTGGGGAATACAAGGAGTTAAGTGCTAAAAAGAAAAACGGTCAGGAAATTGTGATGACTTTTGATCCCGTTGAAAAAAAATGTCGTTTAAATCTAAAAGGCAAGTAGCGTTTTTTGTGTTTTTGATTTGACGTTGTTGTTAAAAGATCAAAAAAGCAAACCCGTTTGGCGCCGCGCGCCCAAACGGGTTTGCTTTAATCAGGGTCCAGGCCCTTTTGAAAAGCCAGCATATCCGCGGGTATGGGGGCTTCAAACGTCAGGATTTCTCCGGTGGACGGGTGCGTAAAGGAAATGACGCGGGCATGGAGCAGATGCCGGGACACGGAAGCCGCCAGGGCCGCCGTTTTTTTTGTCAGGTTAAAGGAACGATTCGGGTGACTCGGGCCGTAAAGGGTATCGCCGATAATGGGATGGCGCATGGCCGCGCAATGGACACGGATCTGGTGGGTGCGGCCGGTGGCGATGGAAAATGCGACAAGGGCGACGTCGTTTAACTGGCTCATCACATGCCATCGGGTTTCCGCATCCCGCGGATTGGCGGGATCATGGGCCGTCATTTTTTTCCTGTGCCCGGGGTGGCGTCCAATGGGCAGGGTGATGGATCCTTCTTTTGCGGGAATGCCGTAAACAAATCCGAGATAGGTTTTCCGGACCAATCGGTTTTTAAATTGCAGCGACAGCGCGCTGTGCGCCTCTGTTGTTCTGGCCGCCAGCATTACGCCGGACGTGTCTTTGTCGAGCCGGTGAACGATGCCGGAGCGGGAATCAATGCCGCCGATACCCAGGATATCGGGATAACGGTACACCAAGGCATTGGCCAGGGTCCCGCCGGAATGTCCGGGGGCCGGATGAACGACCATTCCCGGTGGTTTATTAAGGACAACGCAATCGGCATCTTCGTAAAGAATATCGATATCAATGGCTTCGGGGTTGATCAGCGGTCTGTTTCGGGGCGGGATGGATCCGGATATGATTTCCCCCGGCGTTACCCGAAAACCCGGTTTTCGAATTTTGCCATTGACCCGGATCAGATTGTCCCGGATCAGGCGGCCGGCCAGGGTTCGGGAGATATCAGGGAAGACCGTGCCCATGAGGGTGTCAAAACGACAGCCCCCTTCATCGTCATCCACAATGAATTCAAAAATGGGGTTCGTCCCTTCAGACATGCGGCGGGGAGGGTTATTGTGGTTTGCTGTACAACGCGTCGATATCGGCCCAGACCGTTTCCTCATCGGCATTCTGCGCCATGCATAATTCCCTCAGAAGCAGTCCCCGGGCCGTGTCCAGCAGCTTTCGTTCGCCAAAAGAGAGGTCCTTGACCCGTTTTAGCACGAACAGATCCCTGAAAACATCCGCGACATCATAAAGGGAGCCGGATTTGATTTTATCCATGTATTCCTTGTATCTCCGGTTCCATGTCTGGTTGTCGAATGTCTCGTTCTTTTTTTTCCGGAGTACGGAGAAGATGCGGGGGATCTCTTTTTTGTCGATGACGTCTCTTAAGCCGACCGATGCCACATTCCGGGTGGGAATCATGATGACCATGCTGTTGTCGAGAATTTTGAGGATATAAAATTCATGCTTGTCCCCGTTGATGGTCCTGCATTCAATCGATTCAATGCGCCCCACACCGTGGGCCGGATAGACGGCCAGATCACCCACCTGGAATTCCTTGGCCGTTTCTATTTTTTCAATTTCCATTGTTTTTGCTTTTTTTGCCATCTATACACCAATATGCGCGCGTTACTAAAAATAAAGATTGAGTACCTCTCCCTAAAAAAAAATCTTTATAACATTTTTGTAGCTATAAAGCAAATAAAAAAAGGGGCCGGCTGAACGCCGCCCCCTTTTTTCAGAAACAATATTAATTTTTACATGTAATTACAGCAGGAAGGGCACCATCAGCAGCGCCACCACGTTCAAAATTTTGATCATGGGGTTGACTGCGGGACCAGCCGTATCCTTGTAGGGATCGCCGACAGTGTCGCCGGTGACCGCGGCTTTGTGGGCATCGCTGCCTTTGCCGCCGAAATAGCCGTCTTCAATGTATTTTTTCGCGTTGTCCCAGGCCGCGCCGCCGGTGGTCATGGAAATGGCCACAAACAGACCGGTGACGATGGAGCCGATCAGCAGACCGCCCAGAGCCACGGGGCCCAGCAGGAAGCCCACCACAAGGGGAGCAACCACCGGGAGAAGCGCCGGAACCATCATTTCTTTAAGGGCGAACCGGGTGACCAGATCGACGCATGCGCCGTAATCGGGTTTTGCCGTGCCTTCCATGATGCCCGGGATTTCCCGGAACTGTCGCCGTACTTCTTCAACCACCGCGCCGCCGGCTTTTCCCACCGCGCTCATGGCCATGGAGGCAAACAGGTAGGGGAGAAGGCCGCCGATGAACAGGCCGATAATGACGTTGACGTTGCTCAGCTCAAAGCTGAGTGCGCCGGTGGTGCCGTGAATGACGAACTCCTGGGTGAAGCAGGCAAAAAGGACCAGGGCCGCAAGTCCGGCGGAACCGATGGCATAACCTTTGGTGACGGCTTTGGTGGTGTTGCCGACGGCATCCAGGGGATCGGTGACGGCCCGGACGCTTTCGTCCATGCCGGCCATTTCAGCGATGCCGCCCGCATTGTCCGTAATGGGACCATATGCATCGATGGCAATGACCATACCGGTCATGGAGAGCATGGAAACCGCGGCGATGGCAATTCCATAGAGGCCGGCCAGGTGATGGGCCAGTCCAATGGCCAGACAGATGGTGAGCACCGGAGCTGCCGTGGACTGAAGGCTGACGGCAAGACCGGCGATGATGTTGGTGCCGTGTCCGGTGGTGGAGGCATCGGCGATCCGTTTCACGGGGCCGTATTTGCCGGTGTAATATTCGGTGATAATAACGATGAGAACGGTCAGCAGAAGACCGATCAGCGCGGAATAAAAGAGATTGATTGCCGGAATGGCGACCCCTTCGAGCATCAGAGCTGCATCACCACTCATAGTTTGAATGGTGGCAAAATAAAACGCCACCCCAGCGATGATGGCCGCGCCGAACATCCCTTTGTACAGGGCGCCCATGATATATTCGTTTTTGCCCAGTCGCACGAACGCCGTGGCGATAATCGAAGCCAGAATGGAAATTGCGCCCAGAATCAGCGGGTACTGAACCGCCATGGTATTGCCTTCGAACAGCAGGTGGCCAAGAAGCATGGCAGCCACCACCGTAACGGCATAGGTTTCAAAAAGGTCGGCCGCCATACCGGCGCAGTCGCCCACATTGTCGCCCACGTTGTCGGCGATGGTGGCCGGGTTCCGGGGGTCGTCTTCGGGAATGCCGGCTTCGACCTTGCCCACCAGGTCAGCGCCCACATCTGCGCCCTTGGTGAAGATGCCGCCGCCGAGACGCGCAAAAATGGAAATCAGACTGCCGCCGAAACCAAGGGCCACCAGGGCCAGGATCGCATCCTGCACGGGGGTTCCGTAATGCAGCAGCGCAGCATAATAACCGGCCACCGAGGTCAGGGCCAGGCCGGCCACCAGCATGCCGGTGACCGAACCGCCTTTGAAGGCCAGGCTCAGGCCGGCGGCAAGACCGTCTCTTGATGCTTCAGCCGTGCGCACGTTGGCGATGACCGAAACCCGCATGCCGATATAACCGGCGGCAAAGGATGCCAGCGCGCCGATCAAAAACCCGGCCGCGGTTTTGGGGCCCAGGGTGAAAAAGATGGCGATCAGAATAATGCCGCCTACCGCACCCATGCTCTTGGCCTGTCGCCGGAGATAGGCGACGGCGCCTTCTTCAATGGCCGATGCGATTTCAACCATTTTTTCATTTCCGGCCGGCTTGGCTTTGATGATGACGGCCACGGCCAGGGAATAAAGGATGCCGATGGCACCGATGAGCGTACATGTCAATGGAATGTTTGCAATAAGTTCCTGCATAATCTTCCTCCCGATAAAAAAAATTTAAGTGTTTATCGATTCATGAAACCGATTTATGAAATTGATTCATTGCTTCAGTCAAACCCCTGCAGAGGATCGATTTCACGGCGTCTTCCGCGCACTCAAGGACCGGCGCAATCATCCGGGCTTCTTCGGCGTTAAACCGGCCCAGTACATGATCCGTGACATCCGCCGTCGTATCCGGACGGCCGATGCCGATCCGGATACGGGGAAAGTCCCCGGTGCCGATGGCCGCAACAATCGATCTTAATCCATTATGTCCGCCATGCCCTCCTTTCGTTTTGATTTTAAATTTGCCAAAAATGATGTCGATATCATCATGTATAACTATTATCCGATCCGGCGTCAGGCCGGCATAGGCGGCCAGCCGGGCTATCGGCGGGCCGCTTTGATTCATGTATTTCTGGGGTTTGGACAGAATTACCCGGAAATCCTCAATAAACCCAGTGCCCACAAGACTGTCGTGTTTTTTTTCAGACAGTGAGATATCGTATCTCCGGGCGATCCGGTCGACCACCATGAAGCCGACGTTATGCCGTGTGTTCTGATATCGGGGCCCGGGATTGCCGAGTCCCGCGATCAGCCAGTGGGCATTTAATGACATATCCCGATGTCGCCGATCTTATTCGGATTCATTGCCGGCTTCCGCCGCTGTTCCCCCACCTTCTTCAGCTTCTTCACCGGCCGCCTCTACTGCTTCCGATTCTGTTTTCGGGCTGACCACGGTGACCACGGTAAAGTTGACGTCATATGGAATTTCAATGCCGGCCGCGGGCCGGATATCGGCCACATGAATGGAATCGCCCATATCGAGATCAGAAATATCGATTTCAATGGAATCGGGAATTTCCGACGGCAAACAGATGACGTCGAGTTCCCTGCGGATGATCTGGAGGGTTCCCCCTGCTTCCACCCCTTTGGAAACACCCGTGATCAGAAGCGGCGCCGTGGTTGATATTTTTCGATCCATTTTGATTTCATAAAAATCGATATGACGATACTTCTGGCTTAAGGGATCTGACTGGATTTCCTTGATCATGACCATTTTTTCATAGGATTGGCCGTTTTCCACCGTCAGGTTGATCAGCGCCTGGGTGTAGCTGACTTTGTTTAATAACAGCTCGATTTCGTGTGTGTTGATGGCCAGGGAAACGCTTTCGATATCCGATCCGTAGAGAATCGCCGGCAGTTTTCCTTCCCGGCGAAGGGAGCGCGAGACCCCTTTTCCGGCAGATGTTCGAACGCTTGCTTTCAGTTTATGGATTTCCAAGTGATTTGCCTCCCTTATATAAAATATCTAATGTCATACAAAAAGTGATGTTACGGAATCCCCGGTATGGCTTCTAAGGATCGCTTCTCCGAAAAGCCTGGTGACCGGCAGCACCTTGAGTTTAGGGCATGAAGCGATTTTTTCGTTTAACGGAATGGTATCGGTCACCACAACGGACGTCAGGGGTGAGTCGAGGATGCGGCCGATGGCCGGCCCGGAAAGCACCGCGTGGGTGCAGCAGGCATGCACTTCCGAAGCGCCGTTGTCCGTGAGTGCTTTGGCCGCTTCGGTCAGGGTGCCGGCCGTATCGACCATATCATCTAAAATAATGGCTTTTTTCCCGGACACCTGGCCGATGACAGCCATTGCTTTGGCTTGGTTGGGCGCGTCCCGTCGCTTGTCGATGATGGCAAGTCCGCAATTGAGTCGTTTGGCATATGCCCGGGCACGTTCCACGCCGCCGGCATCCGGGGAAACAATGATTTTTTCATTTGGAAAGGCTTGCTTCATGTAATCAATGATTACCGGCGCCGCAAACAGGTTGTCCACCGGAATATTGAAAAACCCCTGGATCTGGCCGGCATGCAGGTCCATGGTGATGATCCGGTTGGCGCCAGCGGTAGTCAGCAGGTCCGCCACCAGTTTGGCGCTGATGGGTACCCGGGGGGCGACTTTTTTATCCTGGCGGGCGTATCCGAAATAGGGAATGACGGCGGTGATGCGCTTGGCCGAGGATCGCTTTAAGGCGTCGATCATCAGCAGCAGTTCCATCAGGTGGTCGTTTACGGGCTTGCAGGTCGACTGGATAACAAAAACATCTTTTGAACGGACGTTTTCTTCAATTTCGATCTGTATTTCGCCGTCACTGAAGGTTTTGATTTTGGCGACGCCAAGAGAGCGCTTCAGGTAACCACAAATGGCATCGGCAAAGCATGTATTTGAATTGCCTGAAAAAATTATATATCCATTTTCCGTTTTCATAAGTCTGCGCTGCTCATTAAATAATTGGCTGGGGCGGGAGGATTCGAACCTCCGAATGCAGGAACCAAAATCCTGTGTCTTTCCACTTGACGACGCCCCAATTTGTCCGTCAATCAATTCCGGGGAAAGATTTGAGATCCGTTTCTAAAATCCGTTCCCGTCAATAGTGTGTTAACCTGAAACCCTTTTTAAAAATAAATTTTTTTTGCCGCGCCGGCCGCGTCAATGCCGTTTGTCGCGGTCATTATGCCAGCATGCGCGTTACAAACAGTTGCCAGGTCGGATTGGAAACGGATAAGGACCCAAAGGCTTCGCGCGCCGCCGCCTCAGTGGCAAACAGTCCAAAAACCGATGACCCGCTGCCGGACATGAGTGCCCCGGATGCACCATGTCTGAGCAGGGCTTTTTTGGCCCGCCGGATGTCGGGGCAAATGTCGCATGCGGCGTCTTCCAGATCGTTTCGCAGCAGGCGAGGCGCGTCACCGTTCCAATCCATCTCAAAAACATTATTTTTATTTTTATTTTTATTTTTTGTCAATCTTAAATTCCAATTTTTATAAACCCGTGATGTGGAGAGGGCAACGGACGGATAAATGACGACGACGGGAAACAGTTTTAATGTTTCAAAGGGTTGCAAAATATCGCCGATACCGGTGGCGACCGCTGGTTTTCCTCTGATGAAAAAAGGGACATCCGCGCCGAGGGATCCGGCCATGAAATGGAGTTGGTCCGCGGATAAAGGCCGGCCGTAGTGGATATTGAGCCCTTTCAGGACGGCGGCGGCATCGCTGCTGCCGCCGCCCAGGCCCGCGCCCACCGGGATCTGTTTTTCAATGGAGATGTGGACACCCGCATCGATCCCGGCGGCCTTAAAAAAAAGGTCCGCGGCCCGATGTGCCAGATTGGTTTCATCTTCCGGAACATCCGGATGGGCGCAGGTGATGCGGGTCCGATTGTGCCCGAAAGACAACAATAGTGCATCATGAATCCCGATACAGCACATCAGGGAAATCAGGTCATGATAGCCATCGGGCCGTTTCCCCGTCACCCGGAGAAACAGGTTGATTTTTCCCGGAGCCCGCAGATTCATTGATATTTATAAAATTTTGATTATCTCGTTAATTTAATCACCAGGTAGCCTTTGAAGGCCCGCTTAACCAGAAATTCCAGAGCATCTCCTTTTTTAGCCTTGTCGATGACGGCCTGGTAATCTTTCGCATTTTTAACGGGTTTATGGTTGATTTCCCGGATGAGATCGCCGGCTGCAAACCCGGCCTGATCCGCTGCACTGCCGGAAGCGACATCCATGACCACAGCGCCCTCCGTATCCCTGATCTGGAACTGTTCGGCAAGGTCGGGGGTGATATCGGCGACCCGAATACCGAGGGTGTCGGCGGGTAAAACGGTGCGGTCGCCGGGCCGCATGGCGGTTCTGGAATCATCCCTTTTGGCGACTTTTACCTTTATTTTAATGGTTTTACCACCGCGATTGATTTCCAGTTCGGCCGTGCCGTCCTCGGGAATGTCGGCGATGCGCCTGGAAAGGTCCCGGCTCGCGTCAACCGGGGCTCCATTGACGGAAATGACGATGTCTTTTGGCTTGATTCCCGCTTTTTCCGCCGGGTCTCCCGGAAATACTTCGGCAATCAACACACCATTGTCCACGCCGTAATACCTTTTAAGCTCGGCATCGAGATCCTGTATGGCCACCCCAAGCCATCCCCGGGAAACCTCCCCGGTGTCTTTTAGCTGGTTGATGACGGATTTGGCCATATTGATGGGAATGGCAAAACCGATGCCGTCGCCGCCGGCCACGATGGCGGTGTTGATGCCCACGACTTCGCCGTTCATGTTGATTAAGGGCCCGCCGCTGTTGCCGGGATTGATGGACGCGTCCGTCTGAATGAAATCATCATAAGGCCCCGCGCCGATGAGACGGCCCTTGGCACTGACGATACCGGCGGTCACGGTGTGTTCAAGACCGAAGGGGTTGCCGATGGCAATTACCCATTGACCGACCTTGAGCTGATCCGAATCCCCCAGGGTCAGCGCGGGCAGGCCCTGGTCGGGTTTGATTTTGATCAGGGCAATGTCCGTGCTGGAATCGGACCCGATGATTTCCGCGTCAAATTCGACCCCGCTTTTGAGTTTGACCCGGATTTCATCCGCATCGGCGATCACATGGTTGTTGGTTACGATATAGCCTTCGGCGTCAAAAATAAACCCGGAGCCGAGGCTGTCCTGTCGGAACTGGCCGGGGTTCTGATCATCAAAAAATTTTCTGAAAAAATCCTGAAAAGGGTCATTGGGACGGTTTGGCCCGCCGAAAAAATGCCGATAGACCCGGCCGCCGCTTTTAAGGGTTTTGACCGTTCGGATGTTGACAACCGCCGGGCTGCTTGCATCCGCCAGATCCGTGAAACTCAGCGGCGCCATCTGCACCATGGGCGTTGCATCGGGCGTCTCGGATCGGGAGCAGGCCGTTGGAACGGAAAAGATCATGACGGCCATAACGGCGGCAGCGAGTACTGCCCATATCCCGGTATAACGGGGCGCCTGAAATTTTATTATCGGATTTCGGTCTGTTTTCATGCTGTGTGCCTCCTTTGACTTTCAAGAATTCAAAATGTTGACCGAAAGCGGCCGGGCCGCTGGAAAAATTAAAAGGAAACCGGGCAATGTGCGGGAGATTTCTCAGGGCTGTTTTTCGGGTTTTTCTTTGGCTTTAATATAGAGTATCCGCAATTCATAGAGCATGTGGGTCAGCAGCCGCCGTTCATCATCTTCCAGGTTGCCCTTTGTTTTTTGTTCAAGCATGCCTAAAATGTCGATGGTTTGCCTGGCCATGGGCAGGTTGGCGGACCTTTGCCCGGAAATGGGATCGGTTTCAAGCCCCAGGTTGACCAGAATGGACGCATTCAGCGACATGATAAAGGTCGAAAAAGAGATCTTCGGCATGGCAAAGCCGGTTGCGAGCCGGTCGGCGGCTTTTGTTTGATTTGACTTTTCGGTGTTTTCTTTTTCCTGGGCCATGACGTCTTCCTTTTCAGCGAGTTCCTGGAAGGGTTCTTATATCGCGTTCCTGGTTTTTGTTTCAGGTTTGATCTTGAAACAGCTTCTATGGATTTCCAATGACGACCCGGTTACGGCCGGCTGCTTTGGCGGAAAATAGCGCTTCGTCCGCCCGGGCGATGATCTGATCGATGCTTTCCGTCGGTTGATACACGGTCAGACCAATAGAAATCGTGATGCCGAATGATGGTGGAAAACCGGGAAATTTCATTGCCGCAGCGGCTTTTTGTATCCGTTGGGCGCATTCCTGAGCGCCTTCGGCGGCCGTGCGGCCCATGATGATGACAAATTCCTCTCCGCCATATCGGGCAACGCAATCGACCTCTCTTATTTCATATTTGACGGCCTGAATCAAGAATTTTAAGACATCGTCGCCTTTCTGGTGCCCGTAAGTGTCGTTGACCTCTTTGAAATGGTCCAGGTCGAAAATCGCAATGGAAAATCCGGGCCCGCCCCGGTCCGCCGTTGCCTTTTCATGCCTGAGTCGTTCAAACATATGGCGCCGGTTGTATGCCTGGGTCAGATCGTCATGAATTGCCAGCGCGTTGATGGTATTCAGAGCGGTTTTAAGGTCGTGATTGGTCGCCAAGAGTTTCTGCCTCAGATTGCTGATATAACTGCCGATGATGGAAAACCATGCCAACACCGTGGCAAACACGGCCCACTGCAGCGCCTCGATGCGCAAGTCGATTTGTTCCGGATGGTGCTTTAACAGCAGGATCACAACCAGCGTATATGATATAATTGAAAAACCGGCATATTTTATGTATTGGCGAAGTTTGAAGCGGAAAACGCCGAACAGCATGGTTACGATATAGGCCAGCAGCATGACCCCGCGGATATGGTCGGTGAAATAGATGGTGATCATGACCAGCAGCGTGGCGATGAGCATCTGCAGCATGGTCAGGCTCGGATCGGAAAACCGCAGATTCAGACCGGTCCTTAAAATAATAAACATAAGCATATTGATGAAAACGCAAAGGCTGAAAAAAAATATCATCCATTCCGGCGTCAGCCGGACAAAACCCATGCGGTAGCACTGAAAAATCAATATGATCCACATGAGATAAGACGCGGCGGCAATCAGGAAACGCCGGACCCGCAGGGCCTGGACCGGATCATCTTTTGGAAAGATATGTTTGAGCGTCCATCGCATCTTCAGTACGTGATATTTCCTTTTATAAACCGGTTTTGATTCGCTCCAGTTCGGATTCCACCAAGGCTTGTATTTCGGTCAGCCGATCCTGTGTCAGCGCCTCAAACCGAAGAACCAGCGCGGGCTGGGTGTTGGATGCCCGGACAAGACCCCATCCGTCGGCAAATAAAATCCGCGCGCCGTCGATATCGATGACATCATGGGTTTTTCTGAAAGCATCGGTGACCCGGGCCACCAGCTCAAATTTTTGATCATCCGGGCAGTCCACGCGGATTTCCGGCGTATTAAAGGTCTGGGGCACGTCCTTGAGATATCCGGAAAGAGGGATGTCGCCGGAAGCCAGAATTTCCAGGAGTCGGCAGGTGGCATAGACGGCGTCGTCGTATCCCAGGTAACGGTCGGCAAAAAACATGTGCCCGCTCATTTCCCCGGCCAGCTCGGCCTTTTCTATTTTCATTTTTTCCTTGATCAGGGAATGGCCGGTCTTCCACATGATGGGGTTGCCGCCGTGTTTTTTGATGTCGTCATACATGGTCTGGGAGCATTTGACCTCGGAGATGAACACGGCCCCGGGTTTCCGGGAAAGGATTTCCCGTGAAAAGATGATCATGAGCTGGTCGCCGTAGATGACCCGGCCGGTCTCGTCCACCACGCCGATGCGGTCCCCGTCCCCGTCATAACCGATGCCCAGATCAAGCTTTTTTTCACAAACCAGGGCGATCAGGTCGCCCAGGTTCTTTAAAACCGTGGGATCGGCTTCGTGGTTGGGAAACCGGCCGTCCATATCGCAATAGATGTCATGGACCTCGCAGTTTAGTTGCTCGAGCAGAGGGACCGCTACCACGCCGGCAGTGCCGTTGCCCGCGTCAATGCCCACTTTCAGGGGCCGGTCGATCCGGATGCGGTCGGTGATGTATTGCAGATAGGAGGGGATAACGTCGGCTATGTTCCGTGAGCCGTCGCCGGTCATAAAATCGCGTTTTTTTATCATTTCGCGGATTTCCGCGATCTGTTTGCCATGCACGGAATCGAGGTTCTTGCAGATTTTAAATCCGTTGTACTGGGGCGGGTTGTGGCTGGCGGTCAACATCACCCCGCCTTCCTGGTCCAGATGATGAATGGAAAAATAAAGGACCGGTGTGGGGCAAACGCCGATGTCGGTCACATGGCATCCGCTGGCCGTCAAGCCGGCGATCAGTCGCTCGGAAAAGACGCCTCCCGTCAGGCGGCAATCCCGGCCCACGGTCAGGCGGCGGCAGCCCTGCCGGGATAAAAAGGTGCCGATACCCCGGCCGATCAATTCCACATCATCTTCCGTGATCTCCGTCCCGGCAATGCCCCGGATGTCGTATTCCCTGAAAATGGTGTCTATCATGTTGATTTCCTTCCCGTCTTTTTTATATTTACAAATATATATTTACAAAATCTGATGGGATCGCGCAACGTCGAGTTTTGAGTGAGATCGTGGCTTTCGGGGGTAAAAGCGATTTTTGCGGATGCGTTAAGAATGGCAAACTGTTTGAGGCGCTTGCGCCGAGTTTTTGCCATTCAGCATCCGCGAAAATCGCGCCCCGAAAGACGCTCGAAGCGAAAAATTCGACGTTGCGTGATCCCATCACCCCTTAACCACGGCAATGGGCCTTAACCGCGCTACTTTTAATGATATGCCGGCGCCGTGCACCACATCGACGACCTGGTTGATATCCTTGTAGGCGTCGGGCATTTCCTCGGCCAGGGTGGACCGGCTGGTCCATTTCACCAGTATCCCCTTATCTTCAAGCTCCCGGTGGATGGACCGGCCCCGGGCCGCTTTTTTGGCCGCGGTCCGGCTCAGGACCCGGCCGGCCCCGTGGCAGGTGGAGGCGAAAGTTTCATCCATGGCCCGTTTGGTGCCGGCAAGTACGTAAGACGCGGTTCCCATGTCGCCGGGAATGAGGATGGGCTGGCCCACGGACCGGTAGTCGTCGCACAGGGCCGCGTGTCCCGGCGGCAGGGCCCGGGTGGCGCCTTTCCGGTGCACGCACACCTTCCGGGGGCGGCCGTCGATCTCATGGGTTTCGAATTTGGCGATATTGTGGCAGACATCATAGACAAGACGAAGCCCGAGGGATCGCGGGCTGACGCTCAGGGCCCGCATCATGGCTTCCGCGGCCAGATGCATCAGGGTCTGGCGGTTGGCCCAGGCGAAATTGGCCGCGCACGCCATGGCCTGATAATATTGTTCGCCTGAAGGCGATTGAATCCTGGCGCAGGCCAACTGCCGGTCCGGAAGGGCAAACCCTTCCATGGGACCTTTGCGGGTCATGGCGGCCAGGGCGTCGTCGCAGGTTTGATGCCCCAGCCCCCGGGAACCGGAATGGAGCAGGATGGTGACTCTGTTTTTGGCCAGCCCGAAGGCGGCTGCCGTTTTTTCATCAAAAATTTCATCCACCACCCCGATTTCCACAAAATGATTGCCCGAACCCAGGGTGCCGATCTGCTTTCTGCCCCGATCCAGGGCTTTATTGCTCACGGCCCGGGGGTCGGCATCGGTCATGCACCCCTTTTCCTCGGTGCGCTCCAGGTCCGATGCCTCGCCGTAACCCCTTTCCACGGCCCATCGGCTCCCTTTTTTGAGAACGGATTTAAGTTCCGTGTCGGTCAGGCGGATGTCGCCGGTGGACCCGACGCCCGACGGAATGGCGCTAAACAGGGCATTGACCAGATCCGGCAGACGGGGAACGACCTCGGCATCGGTGAGATGGGTGACGGCCAGCCGGACCCCGCAATTGATATCATAGCCCACCCCGCCGGGTGAAATAACGCCTTCCTTGACATCAAAGGCCGCCACCCCGCCGATGGGAAACCCGTATCCCCAGTGAATATCCGGCATGGCCATGGCGGCCTTGAGAATTCCGGGAAGCTGGGCCACGTTGGTAAGCTGTTTGAGGGCTTCTTCCTCATGGATGGCCGTCATCATGTCGGGTGTGGCAAAAATCCGGGCCGGCACGCGCATGGCCCCGTGCTGCGGTATTTCCCAGCGATACGGATCGATTTGAATCGGTTTCATGTCGTATCCTCCCTCCGTTACCACGCTTTTTTTACGACGATGCCCGGCATGGGGTAATGCTTGCTGTTGAGGGTAAACAGCGTGCCGCCGGTACGCATGACCGTTGCGGCCAGAATGGCGTCGTTGATGTCGATTCCGTGACTTGGGCGCCAGCGACGATAAAGGCTTCCGGCTTCATCCACGATGACCTGATCGACGGGAGCTGTTTTAAATTCCGAGAGGAAAAGCAGGGTGTCGGCTTCTTCACTCGGGCGCATGAAAAAGATGATCTCGGCGCGCTGCAATGCGCCGATCCAGAGCGCATATGCATGGCTATCCTGAAGACTGCGGATGAAATCAAGCGCCCGGATTTCTCCTCGCAGATGCCATATCAGAATATCTGAGTCCAGGTAGGCTCTCATCGTTTATATCGTTCCTGGGATGTTTGAAAGGCCTCCCGGACTTTTCGCACGGTCTCGCCGGCGTCTTCCCGGCGTTGCCAGGCTCCGCAGGTGCGTTGCAGGATATCCATTTTCCCATCCTTTTCAATGGATTCCGAATACCTGAGGATGGCGGATTCAATCACTGCTTTTTTGGTGGTGTTGAGTTCTTGGGCCAGCAGCGTGATCCGCTGGTGAATGGACTCATCGATGCGCGCCGAAAGAATTCTATCCATATTTATATATCCCCTCTGAGGTGTTTATCATACGTATACATGATAATGTAAGAAAAGGGCCGCGTCAATGGTTTCATAATGAAGTTTTACAAGATGATATTATAACACAAGGTCTTCAATAAAATCAATGAGCTGATTGAGATTCCGGCAGGGGCGGACTTCGTGGCAGTAGGCCTTGTAGGTGTTCATCTCGCTGTCCCCGGTGCCCCAGAAGGTCTCGGGCTCGGGGTTGAGCCAGATCACCCGGCGGCATTTGGCCCGGAGTTCCTCTAAAAGCTTTTCCCGGGGGTTGTGATAATTGGACCGGCCGTCGCCCACGATGATCAGGGTGGTCTTGCGGGTCAGCAGGTTGATGTGGTCCCGGTGGAACTGATAAAACATTTCACCGTAATCCGTTAACGCGTTGAAATTGATCTCCGTGTCGGTCAAAACCTTTTCAATGGCCTTGTTGACCTCGTTTTTTTCAAAAATGTCGGTGATATTGGTGGGGCCGCACACAAAGGCGAAGCTTTTGACGTCGGAAAAGCAGTCCTGCATGGAATAAATCATGTTGAGCATGAATCGGGCCGCGGACCAGACCGATCCGGACACATCGCATAAGGCCACGATCTTGGTCTTGCGCAGGGGACGGTCCCGGTATTTGATTTCCATGGGGACGCCCTGAAAACGACCGGCATGGCGCAGGGTCTTTTTGATATCCAGAACCCCCTTTTTTCGGGCCGCATATCGCCGGGACATCATGTCCTTCATCTTGCGGACGAGCTGTTTGATGATCTCCCGCATGTCCACGATTTCTTTTTCGGTCAGAGAGGCAAAAGCGCGTTCCCCCAGGCCTGAAAACCGCTCATCATGGGTTTTGACGTGTTTTAAGCCGGCATTGTCGGGCCGGGAATCCTGCGTAAGCATGGCCGAGGCGATATCGAGCCGGTTTTTCAGATGCGCGGCCCCGGACCGCTGCCGCTGCCGGCGTCGGTCATCGCCGATTTCTCCCTCAAATCCGGCCAGCAGCCCCCGGGTCCGGTTGATGCGGAGCATGATCTCCAGGCGACCCGACAGTTGGGCAAGATTGGATTTGAGGGTTTTTGACGGCTTTTCCTCCTGGTTTTCCAGCCGCTGGAGTTCCTTTAAATAAGGAATGGGATCTCCGGCCAGAAATTCGCTGATGGCCTTGCCGATGGGGTCATTGGCGCTGTCGGCGGCCAGGGCGTCGAGGATTTCCTGGATGGCGGTTACGGCGTTTTGTTCGAGGGCTTCGGATGAAAAATCGGCTTCCGGCCGCATTTCATGGAAAAACAAATCATAGAGGCGCTCAAAATGGCCCTGTTCCCGCCGGGATTTGGCGAAATTGGTCCGCAGCGCGGCCCGGAACTGAGGTTCATCCAGGATGTCGATCAGTTCGAGCTGGCGGACGCAGTCGATCACTTCCGACGTGGACACCCGCAGCCCGGAGGCCCGGCAGGCGGATGAGAATTTTAAGATCAGATCCAGCATACATGCGATGTTTAATCATCAGGTTTAAATAAAGTTGTAACAAGTTGATTTTGAGTGCGATCGCGGATTTCGGGGGAAAAAGCGATTTTCGCGGATGCGTTAAGAATGGCAAACTGTTTGAGGCGCTTGCGCCGAGTTTTTGCCATTCAGCATCCGTGAAAATTGCGCCCCGAAAGACGCTCGGCGCGAAAAATTAGACTTGTTACGGCAATATCAGTCTTTGAAAATTTTATTCATGGACGCCCGGACCAGGCCGGCGTCGGACTGGTATTTGCAGATCACGCTGATGGTTTCCGACAGCACCTCCGGGGTCAAATCGTTGATCTGGAGCACCAGCAGGGCCTGGGCCCAATCCAGGGTTTCAGAAATGCACGGCGGTTTTTTCAAATCCAGTTCCCGGATCCGGTTGACGGCATCCACCAGCTTGTCCGCCAGGCGTTCGTCAATACCCGGAACTTTGAGCGCCACAATCCGCTTTTCAAGACCGCGTTCCGGATAATCGATATAAAGATGGATGCAGCGGCGTTTGAGGGCGTCGCTCATGTCCCGGTAATTATTGGATGTCAGGATCACCATGGGGATGTTTTTAGCCTTGCGGACCCCGAGTTCGGGAATCGACACCTGGAATTCGGAAAGCAGTTCCAGGAGAAAGGCTTCAAATTCCGGATCGGATTTATCGATTTCATCGATGAGCAGCACCACCGGCGCATCCGAGGAGATGGCCTGCAGCAGGGGCCGGGCCACCAGGAACCGTTCGGAGAAAAAGGCGTCTTCCTGCTCGGCGATCCGGTCGATGGCTTCGGTCAGGGAGGCGGCCTCGGCGATCAGGTCGCTGATTTTTTCCTTGATCATCTGGGTGTAGAGGAGCTGCTTGGCGTATTCCCATTCATACAGGGATTTGGCCTCATCCAGGCCCTCGTAGCATTGCAGGCGGATTTTTTTGCGGTTGAGGCATTTGGCAAGAGCCCGTGCCAGTTCGGTCTTGCCGGCGCCGGCCGGGCCTTCCACCAGGATGGGCTTGTTGGTGGCGGCCGCCAGATAGATGACGGTGGCGATTTCCCGTGAGGCGATATAGCCCACCCGCTCCAGCTTGCGGGCCACATCTTCAACACTTTCAAATTCCATGGCATTCTCTCATTAATTTATCGTATTCGGCGGTTTCGCAAAAAGCCGGATCGTTCGTCTCGAAAGTCTTTCGGGGCGCGATTTTCATGGCTGCTGAATGGCAAGAACTCGTCGCAGGCTCCTCAAACAGCTTGCCATTCTTAACG
>QZJS01000024.1 GCA_003597945.1 Desulfobacteraceae bacterium
TTTTTTTCCCCATCATGGGATTTGTGGCCATCGGATTTGAGCACTGCATTGCCAACATGTATTTCATTCCCGCCGGCATTTTTCTTAAATACTGGGCATCCATGCCCGCTATTGCGGCCGTGGATGCCGCTTCCCTTACCTGGCTCAATTTTTTCTGGAAAAACCTTCTGCCCGTTACCATCGGCAATATCATCGGCGGGGCCGTGTTTGTGGGCATGAGTTATTGGGGCGCCTATTTGAGACCTGCAAAACCCCGCCCAGATCTATCCTGATGCCTTTGCCTTTAAGCGGTTTTAAAACCGCAGGCCGGGTTCGAAGGTAAGTCGCAGGCCAATGAAAAAACCGCGCATTGCGAAGAACTTTTTCTTCTTCGAATTTTTTTACAGGTTGTCAAAATTCCTGGCAGTCGGCCATCGCGGCAAGGCTGATTTTTTGCACTTTTTACCTTATCCATAACCGTTTGCGCGTTTTATGGAAAGTGGCACAGGACTTGCAATTTTTAGCCGGCGAGGAAGGATTTTTAAATCGTGCAATATCATCTTCACGCCAACGATAAGACAAAGATTGGAAAGGGGGATGTATGGAAGCAGTTGCAGTAAGCTTGCGGGAACCGGTGGATGAATTTTCACCCGAACAGTGGGGTAAAATCGACGCCATCATTGCCGAGCATCGAACCAAGCCCGGCGCCTTGATCCCGGTGCTGGAGCAGGTTCAGGGGATCAGCGGCTACCTGCCGGAGGTGATCCAGCGGCGGGTATCAAGAGGGCTGGGGATTCCCCTGGCCCAGGTCTATGGCGTGGTCACCTTTTATTCCTTTTTCACCATGAAGCCCAAAGGGCGCCACCAGATCCGGGTCTGTCTGGGTACGGCCTGCCATGTGCGGGGCGGACATCAGGTGGAACGGAGGCTGGAAGAAGAACTCGGCATCCAGCCGGGGGAAGTGGACAAGGACCGGCTCTTCAGCCTGGATATCGTCCGATGCGTGGGATGCTGCGGGCTGGCCCCGGTCATGGTGGTGGATGAAGATACTCACCAACAGGTTAAAACGGCAAAGCTGGACCAGATCCTTGCCAAGTACCGTGATCAGGAGGAGGTACATCATGGCTGAACGCATTACATCCATTGAGGCATTAGCGGCCATTAAGAAAAAGGTGGAAGATTTTCAGCAAAAATTCCGGTTGAGGCTGATGATCTGCGGCAGCAACGACTGCCACCTGACTGGAAGCGATGATGTGAAATCCGCCCTGGACCAGGCCCTTGCGGAAAAGGGCCTGGCGGATCAGATCCAGGTTTTGGAAACCGGGTGCATCGGGTCCTGTTCCATGGGTCCGGTCATGACGGTGTTTCCCGACGAGATTTTCTATATGAAACTCATCGCCGAAGATGTGCCGGAACTGGTGGAAAGCCACCTCATCAAGGGCGTTCCCGTGGCGCGGCTCATGTATCATGACCCGGACACGGGAAAGGCCATCCCGAAACGATCCGACATTCCGTTTTTCGCTCGTCAGCATTCCATTGTGCTGCACAACAAGGGCCTGATCGATCCCAAAAGCATCGAAGACTATATCTGGCGGGACGGGTATCGGGCCATGTATAAAAGCCTGACCGAGCTGTCGCCCGCCGAAATTATTGCCGAGGTCAAGACCTCCGGTCTGCGGGGCCGGGGCGGCGGCGGATTTCCCACGGGCATGAAATGGGAATTCTGCGCCAGCACCAAGGGGGATGTGAAATACGTGCTCTGCAACGCGGACGAAGGAGACCCCGGCGCCTTCATGGACCGGCGCGTCATGGAAGATGATCCCCATTCCATTTTAGAGGGCATGGTCATCGGCGCCAAAGCCATCAACGCGTCCCAGGGATACATCTACTGCCGGGCCGAATATCCCCTGGCTATCGAACGCCTGACCGCGGCCATTGCCCAGGCCGAAGAACGCGGGCTGCTGGGCAAAAACATCATGGGCACGGGTTTTGATTTCAGCGTTGAAATTTACCAGGGGGCAGGGGCATTTGTCTGCGGCGAAGAAACCGCGCTCATGACCTCCATTGAGGGCAAGCGGGGCATGCCCCGGCCCCGGCCGCCCTTTCCGGCCGTCTCCGGGCTGTGGGGGAAGCCCTCGATCTTAAACAACGTGGAAACCTGGTCGTCCATTCCCCAGATCATCCTCGGCGGCGGCGATGCCTATGCGCAAATCGGCACGGAAAGCTCCAAGGGAACCAAGGTGTTTGCCGTCACCGGAAAGATCACTCATATCGGCCTGGTGGAAGTGCCCATGGGAACGCCCATCGGGGAGATTATTTTTGATATTTCCGGCGGGGTCCCGAACAACAAGAAATTCAAGGCGGCCCAGCTCGGCGGTCCGTCGGGCGGCTGCATCCCGGCCGAATATTTAAACCTGCCCACGGATTACGAGGAGATCGTCAAGGCGGGCGCCATCATGGGGTCCGGGGGCCTGATCGTTATGGATGAAGACACCTGCATGGTGGACATGGCCCGCTATTTCATGGATTTCTGCCAGGATGAATCCTGCGGCAAGTGTACGCCCTGTCGGGTGGGGACCAAGCGCATGCTCCAGATCGTGGAAAACATCTGCCAGGGCAAGGGCAAAATCGAAGATATCGAACTGCTGGAGAGCCTGGCGGTGACCATCAAGGATACGGCCCTGTGCGGGCTGGGCCAGACCGCTCCCAACCCGGTATTGAGTACGATCCGTTATTTTATTGATGAGTACAAGGCCCATATTATCGATAAAAAATGTCCGGCCGGGGTCTGCGCGGACCTGTTCAAGAGCCCGTGTCAAAACGCCTGCCCCGTGGAGATGGATGTGCCGGATTATATCGCCCTGGTCCGGGCCGGCCGCTTTGACGATGCCTACCGGGTCCTGAAGCGCACCAATCCCTTCCCGTCGGTCTGCGGACGGGTCTGCGGCCACCCCTGCCAGAGCAAATGCCGCCGGGGGCAACTGGATGAACCCCTGGCCATCAAGAACATCAAGCGCTTTATCACCGATTATGCCACACCGCCCAAGGTGGAGAAGCTGCCCATTACCCGGGCCGAAAAAATCGCCGTCATCGGAGCCGGTCCGGCCGGCATGACCGCGGCTCTCGAGATGAAAAAGCGGGGATACGCGGTGACCGTGTTTGAAGCTCTTCCCGAGGCCGGGGGCATGCTGCGCTGGGGGATACCGGAATATCGCCTGCCCCGGGAGATCCTGGCCAGGGAGATAAAAGATATCGTTGATACCGGCGTGGAACTTAAAACCAATTTTAAAATCGGAAAAGACATGCCCTTTGCCGACCTTGAAAAGGCTTATGACGCCATTTACATCGGCGTGGGCGCCCAGAAAAGCATGCCCCTGGGTCTGGCGGACGAGGATGCCGGGGGCGTGATGGGGGCCGTTGAGTTTCTCCGTGAGCACAGCCTGGGCAAGCCCGTTGCCTTGGGTAAAAGCGTGGCCGTGATCGGCGGGGGCAATTCGGCCATTGACGCGGCCCGGGCCGCTGTCCGGCTGGGGGCCGCATCCGTAAAAATCCTTTACCGCCGGGAGCGCAAAGACATGCCGGCCCTTGAGGCCGAAATAAAGGCCGCCGAGGACGAGGGGGTGACCATCGAGTATCTGGTAGCCCCCACGGAAATCCGGGTCGCCGGTGGAAAGGTAAAAGGGCTGAAACTGGAGCGCATGCGCCTGGGCGCTTTTGATGCCAGCGGGCGAAGGAAACCGCTTAGCATCGAAGGCTCTGAATTTGAACTGGCGATAGACACCCTGATTCCGGCCATCGGCCAGCAGGCCGAACTGAACCTGATCGCCGCGCCCGGCATCGGCATGACGAAAAACACCATCACCGTAAACCGGGATTTTTCCACCGATCATCCCAAGGTCTGGGCCGGCGGCGACGTGGTCACGGGTCCGGCCATGGTCATTGATGCCATTGCGGCCGGTCAAAAAGCCGCCGCGGCCATGGATCTGGCCCTGCGTACCGCCAAAGGGGAAAAACCCTGGAAAGCGGTCGAAGAAAAGATCGATATTCCGTTTGAGGTGGACGAAGAGACCGTGGAACAGCCCCAGGCGAAGATTCCCGAGCTGAGCCCGGAAGAACGGCGCCGGGATTTTAGTGAAGTGGAACTGGGTTTTGACCTTGAGACGGCCATGATGGAGGCCCGGCGCTGCATCAGATGCGATGTGAAACTCGAACAATGATACCGAACCATTAGCATAAAGGAGAAGATCATGGTGGCATTGACGATTGACAATCTGGCCGTGGAAGTCCCGGAGGGCACCACCATACTCGAGGCCGCCAGAAGTGTCGGCATTCATATCCCGTCCCTGTGCACCCTTCCGGAGATGCATCATTCCCCCGGCGCCTGCCGGGTCTGCGTGGTGGAAGTGGAACGGGCAAGATCCCTGGTGGCGTCCTGCGTTTATCCGGTGGCCAAGGGTATGAAGGTGAAAACCAACAGCCGCCGGGTGCGGGAAGCTCGTGCGCGGGTGATCGAGTTTATGCTTTCGGATCATCCCCGGGATTGCAACATCTGTCAGAAACATGGTAATTGTGAATTGCAGCAGGTGGCCGAGCAGGTGGGGGTCCGGGAGATTACGGTGCCGTGTACGGATTTTACGGTCCACGATATTGATGATTCGTCCGAAGCCCTGGTGCGGGACGCGTCAAAGTGCATCAACTGCCTGCGATGCGTCACGGCCTGCGCCGAGGTTCAGGGCGTCTTTCTGCTCACCCCGGAAGGAAGGGGGTTTAATTCCCGGGTCGTGCCGGCGTTAGCGAAAAACCTGGTGGATTCCGCCTGCACCTTCTGCGGCCAGTGCGCCGTGGTCTGCCCCACGGGTGCTATTGTGGAAAAAGATCACACCGACCTGGTCTGGGCGGCCCTGGAAGACTCCACCAAGCATGTGGTGGTCCAGGAAGCCCCGGCCATCCGGGCGCAACTGGGCGAGGAGTTCGGCCTGCCGCCCGGCACACTGGTGACGGGAAAAATGATTACGGCCCTGCGGCGTCTGGGATTCGACCGGGTGTTTGACACCAACTTTACGGCGGACCTGACCATTATCGAAGAAGGCAATGAACTGCTTCATCGGGTCAAAACCGGAGGGAAGCTGCCGATGATCACATCATGCAGTCCGGGATGGATCAAGTTTATTGAGCACTTTTATCCGGACCTGTTGCCCCATGTATCCACCTGCAAGTCGCCCCAGCAGATGTTCGGCGCCCTTGCCAAGACCTATTATGCCGAAAAAGAAGGCATTGATCCGGCAAGTATCTTCGTGGTGTCCATCATGCCGTGCACGGCAAAGAAATATGAGGCGGCCCGACCCGAGATGAATTCGTCCGGCTACCGGGATGTGGATGTGGTGCTCACCACCCGGGAGCTGGGCCGCATGATCCGTCAGGCCGGCATTGACCTGGCGGCTCTGCCCGAAGGGGATTATGACGCGCCCATGGGTCAGTACAGCGGCGCGGCCACCATATTCGGGGCAACGGGCGGGGTTATGGAAGCGGCCTTGCGGACCGTTTACGCCGTGGTGACCGGAAAAAACCTTCCGAGTCTCGATATTACGGCGGTTCGGGGGCTTGACGGTATAAAAGAAGCGGCCCTGGAAATCGGAGATCTTGGCGAAGTCAAGGCCGCGGTGGCTCATGGGCTGGGCAATGCTCGTAAGGTCATGGATATGGTCGCATCCGGGCAGGCCGATTACCATTTCATTGAGATCATGGCCTGCCCGGGCGGATGTGTGGGCGGCGGGGGGCAGCCACTTCCGGCCAGCGACGAAAAACGGAGACTGCGGGCCGGGGCCCTTTACCAGGATGACAGTGATGTGCAATCATTACGGCAGTCTCACGAAAATCCGTCAATACAAGCATTATATGACGATTTTCTGAAGGAACCGCTTGGGGAAAAATCCCATCATCTGCTTCACACCCATTACACGGCGCGGGAGGTGTGAGGGGTTCGTAAAAGCGTCAGGATTTGGAAAAATTAACCACAGGGGATGAGGTGTTCGGCAGAGGGTGAATCGGCCCCAGGAAATCAAGGAAGACGGATCAAATAAGGAGAACGCCATGACTAAGCCATATGAAATTCTGGTGGTGGATGACGACATGGACATCCGCGACAGCCTGCAGATTATTCTCGAGAAAAACGGTTACAAGGTGCGCCTGGCCAAAAACGGGGCCGAGGCGCTGAAGGAATTAAACGTCAAAAAACCGGATCTCATGATTTTAGATATTATGATGTCAACGGATACGGAAGGGTTTGATCTGGCCTTTGAACTGAAAAATACGCCGGCATTTTCAAATCTTCCCATTGTCATGCTGACCAGTTTCATGGAAAAGGTCCGGGAAGAAGGTCCCGATCAGTTTCAGCATATCCTCGGCGAGGAATGGCCGGCCAAATGGCTGTTTGAAAAACCCATCGATTCGGCTAAACTGTTAAAGAAGCTGGATGGAATCTTGAAAACAGCTTGAGCCAAATCTTGATGATGCCCTCGCAAAAAGACTTTTACGAGGGCATCAATCTCGCGATGTTAAAGCACGACGATGACGGTAAGGGGAATAAAGGATATGGTTAAATCCACATCGGATGCAAAGACCGGCCGGAACCCCAAAACCCCTCACCGTCTGTTTCTTACCGAGCTCAGGGAGCGCAGCCTCTGGTTTGTTCGATTGCGCTGGGGAGTTCCGCCCGCCATTGTCTGCGCCGCGGGAGCGGGCGCTCTGCTGGGGTTCGGTTTTCATGCCGTGGCGGTTGTCTCCATTGCGGTATTTATCCTGGCCTACAATCTGTTTTTCTGGAGATGGTCGAAATGGCGGGAACCCTCCGCCTGGCAGGATCCAAGACGGGTACAGGATTATATTTACTGGCAGCTCGGGCTCGATTACGGGGCCATCCTGCTGCTGATTTATTTCACCGGCGGAATCCACAGTCCGGTGCTGTTTTTCTGCGTGTTTCACATCCTGTTTGCCGCCAGTCTGCTGCCGCGGCTTTCCGCCTATGGATTTGCCTCTCTTGCGGTTGGCGGCGTGGCGTTGATCAGCCTGGGGGAATACGGGGGATTGCTCCCTCATTATCCCCTGATATTTCATGGCGAGCCACTGACCCCGACAACGTTTCCCCAATGGATGCTGGGATTGTTTTCCTTTGCGGCCACTCTGCTGATCACGGCCTTTCTGTCTGCCACCATCATGCGGGTGTTTTATCGCCGGGGCCAGCAACTGGCCGATAAATCCGAGAGGCTGGCCAGTTACAACACACGATTTGATGCCCTTTTTTCCCTGATAAAAGCCATTGGTTCCATCCGCCACCTGGACCGGGTGCTGGAAATCGTTACCCATGATCTGGCCATGGTCATGGAAATCAAGGCCATTTCGGTCAAACTGTTAAGTGAGGACGGCGCCCATCTGGCCTACAAAGGGAGTTTCGGCCTGCCGCCGGATTTTGTTAAGACCCGTATTGTGGAGGTGGCCAAAAGCCCCTTAAACCGGCGCATTATTGATGGGGAGCCCTTTGTCACCGGCGATCTCACGAGACATGAGATGTTTCAGTTCGGGGAGGATCTGACCACGGCACGGATTCAATCCGTGCTGTTTGTTCCCCTGATCGTGGATGAGCGGATCATCGGCGTTCTCGGCGCCTATTGCGCGTTGCCGGATCGTTTCTCCTCCGAGGACGTGGAATTTTTCAGGCTGGCGGCCGGCCTGGTGGCCATCGGTATTGATAATTCCAGGGCCTATGAGGCCATTGAACATTTCACCACCGAGCGGTCCCGCTTCATGCTGCGGGTCGCCCACAATCTGCGCGCCCCCCTGGCCGCTGTGCTGAGCATGCTGGAGCTGCTGCGGGAGCAGCATCTGGGACCGGTCAACGAAAATCAGGCGGAATATCTGCGCCGGGTGGATCGGCGGACCCGCACCATGCTGGATATGATCAATGAACTGCTGACCCTTTCCACCAGCCGGACCGTTCAGGAAAAACCCGAGAAAAAACCGCTGGAAATCGGCTGGCTGGCCGGCCGCCTGGAACGAACCTTTCAGGATGAAGCCGCGGAACATGGAATTGACCTTTCCATCCGGGTTGAAGACGGGCTGCCGTCCCTTTTGGGAAACACGGAACAGATCGAACAATTACTGGAAAATCTGGCCTCAAACGCCATCAAATATACGCCGTCCGGCGGCCGGGTGGCCGTTTCGTTTACGCCTGCTCCCAAAAACATGATCGCCATAACGGTCACCGATACGGGCATCGGCATTCCCGAGGAGGACATGCCGCGGCTGTTCACCGAATTTTTTCGGGCCGCCAATGCCCGGGAAAAGGAAGAACTGGGCACCGGCCTGGGTCTGGCCATTGTAAAAGAAATTGTGGATGCGCACCAGGGCCGGATCACGGTGGACAGCCGGCCGGGGCAGGGGACGACGTTTGTCGTCACGCTTCCGGCAGTTGAAGGTTCGGAGGATAGGCGGTGAGGTTTTTAGCCGGGGAAAGGAAGATTCATGATTTCGCACCGAGTCGAATTTTTCGTTTCGAGCCTCTTTCGGGGCGTGATGTTTTCCCCGAACGCCTCGGTCTCGTTTAACATCGACTTCCAAAAAACTTCCCGGAAATTGCCAGCCGCAAAAATATCGTGCAGCGGAATTAATATCTTTTCAAGATGTTATCAAAATTTGCATGACGGGATTTTTAGGACCATCATTGTCTTTGTGTTGCTGATCCGCGTTGGTGCGCCCGGCCCGGCGTTTTCAGCGAACCAACCCGTCGAAAAGACCTATGTCCTGGATACGGTGGTGGTGACGGCCCGGGGACGCGACAGCCTGGTTTCCGCTACGCCGGGCGGCGTCGGCGCCATCGGCGCCGAGGAGATTTTTTACCGCCATCCCCCGGCTCTGGCAGACATGGCCGCCCGGATTCCGGGAGTTTCCAAAGCCAATGACTCCCTCTGGGGAGCTGACGTCAATATTCGGGGTTTGGGGCGCAATCGGATGATTGTTCTCATTGACGGTTGCCGGATCAACACCGGCACCGACATCAACGCCCAGTTCGGCTTGATCGATCCCATGGAGGTGGAGCGGGTGGAGGTTCTCAAGGGACCCATCAGCGCCCTGTATGGTTCCGGCTCCATCGGGGGGGTCGTTAATATTATCACCCGGCAGACGGATTTTACCGAAGCACCCTTATGGCAGGGCGCGGCATCGGCTGCCGGCGCCACAAATCCCGGCGGTTATGGTGCATACGGCAATATTGCTCACACGGATGCGGGTCAATGGGTCTATGCTTCCGCCGGGCGACGGGATTACAGCAGTTATGAGGATGGGGACGGGGATCGGGTTCATAACAGCCGGTTTGACGATGTTTCGGGCAAGGTTCAGTTGTCCAGACAGTGGAATGGCCAACATCGGAGCCGGATACAGTTTCAGCGGTATCAGGCGAATGACGTGGGGATTCCCGGATCCGGGACCGCCAATCTGCCGGTCAACAGTGATGTGACCTATCCCGACCTCAGCCGGACCCTTATTAATGTGAACCATGATATGGATTTTGACGCCATGCGGCTGACCGCGTCCCGGCTTAATGCCTATTTTCAGCGCATCGACCGGAACGTTCGCATCGACCGCTTCACCGCCGGCCCCATTGCTGAAATCCGGCCTGAAGCCACCCATGACACCATGGGCGCAGTCTGGCGCAATCATCTGGAAATGGGGCCGCATCAGTTGACGGCGGGGATTGATGTCTGGAACTGGGAATATGAAGGGACCCGCACCCGCCGGTTTGCCGATGGCAGAACCGTTGTCGACATGCCCCTGGCCGACAGCTCCTATCTTTCAGCGGGGGTGTTTGCTGAAGACGACTGGGGCGTCACCGAGCAAGTGACGGTCAACGCCGGATTGCGCATCGATCATATTACCGCCGAAAGCGAGGATCTTTATAAATCCATTGTCCCGCCGGGAGATCTGATCCGGGCCGGCGCAAAGGAAACCGACATGAGTTGGAATGCCCATGCCGGCCTGACGTGGCAGGTTATCTCGAACTGGTCCATGACCCTGATTGCGGCGTCTTCTTACCGGGCACCGGATCTGCTGGACCGGTTCAAATATATCTATTTTTCGGCAGACAGCGAGCTGTACGGCAATCCGGATCTCGACCCGGAGCGGTCCGTGTTTGTCGAAACCGGGATCCATTACCGGCGCTCGGGACTTGGTGCGAGCGTCAACGGGTTTTATAATGAAGTTGCCGATATGATCGCCGATCCCAGCCCGTCCGGCGGGATCCGGCAGCTGGAAAACATCGACAAGGCACGGATTTACGGCATGGAAGCCGATTGCCGGTGGTTTTTGAACATGGACTGGTCCATTTACGGCAACCTGGCCTTTGCCCGGGGCCGGGACGTAGAAAACAGCCGGGAACTGGCCTTTGTGCCGCCGTTAAATGGTCTGGCGGGTCTTCGCTGGGATGACGGCCGGCGATTCTGGTCCAGCCTGGAAGTGGAATGGGCCGCCGACCAGCACCGGACGCCGGCGGGCGTCGAGAGCGCGGATGCCTGGGCCGTGATCAACCTGGCGGCGGGATGCCGATTCGCATTCGCCGCCACCCGTCATGATCTGGTGCTTCGGGTGGATAACCTGACAGACGCCGATTACCGTACTTATCTTTCCACCTCCCGGGGGTTTGTCCTGAAAGAACCCGGCATCAATGCCGCCCTCATCTGGATGACGGCATTTTGAGCGCGCCATGCGAATGATTGATATCATCATAGTGGCGGCCTATTTGGCTGTTATCGTGACCATCGGCATGGCGGTATCCCGCCGCCGGCAGGCGGACGGGGATTTTTTTCTGGCCGGCCGTTCCATGCACTGGTTCCCCATCGGCCTGTCCATCACCCTGACGGCATTTTCCGGCATCAACTACACCGCCTTTTCCGGCGAAGTGTTCGGTCACGGCATGTATGTGGCCTTGAGTCTGCCGGTGTTTATTTTCGTGGCTTTTCCGGTGATCCGGATCATCATGCCCTTTTACCATCAGCTCGGCGTGACCAGCGCCTATGAATATCTGGAAAAACGATTCGATCCCCGGGTGCGGACCCTGGCGTCCGGGCTGTTTATTCTGTGGCGCACCTTCTGGATGGCCACGGCCCTTTACGTGCCGGCCAAAGTTCTGGCTCTGCTGACTGGGTGGAATCTGTACGGCGTCATTCTCCTGACGGGCGGGGTGGTCGCGATCTATTCGGCGGCCGGCGGGATCCGGGCCGTGATGTGGACGGACGTATTCCAGTTTCTGGTCCTGGTGGGCGGTCTGTTTGTCATCCTCTATCTGGCGGCGGCCCGGATGCCCGATGGTTTTGCCGATATTTTACGCGTCAGCATCGCCGGCGGCCGGATGAAGCCGTTTTATCCTTTTGATCCGGCCATGTTTTCCCTGGATCCGCGCGTCCGCATCACCCTCTGGAGCGCCTGGATCGGCACCTTTGTGGCCTTTATGTCCCGTTACGGCGTGGACCAGGTGGTGGTCCAGCGCTATTTCACGGCCCGCTCCCTGCGCACGGCCCAGGTGGCGTTTCATTTAAATTACGCCGCCGCCATCCTGGCCCTGCTGACCCTGGCCCTGCTGGGTTTTGCCATGTACGCTCATGCCGTTGCCGTCGGCGTTGCCGGCATATACCCGGATCAACCCATGTTCTGGTTTACGTCGTTTATCCGATCCCTTCCCGCGGGCGCCACGGGTCTGGTGGTGGTGGGACTGACGGCGGCCACCATGTCGAGCATCGATTCCGGCATCAATTCCTGCTGCGCGGCCTATGTCACCGATTTTTACCGCCGGGTTCATCCGGGAATTTCGACCAAATCACCCGACCTGAACCGTCGGCTCAGCTTGCTTTTCGGCATCATCGCCACCCTGGCGGCCATGAGCGTGGGACAGCTCGGCACTATTTTTGAAATCGCCAACAAGATCATCAACGGGTTCGGCAGCCCTCTGCTGGCGATTTTTCTGCTGGGCATGTTTTCGACAGCCGCCTCCAGCCGGGGGATGCTCATCGGCGGGGTGCTCGGCGCGGCCTGGAGTGCCGGGGTCAGTTTCGGTGTGGAAGGCATGGCCCTGCATTATTACGCGGTGGTCAATTTTACGGGTACCTGGCTGCTGTGTTATGGAATCAGCCGGATTGACGGATATTTTTTCGGCGGCGGGTCGTCGCCGGATCAGTTGCGCTGGACTTGGACGGCCCTGCGCCGTCATAAAACAAACTCGAGATGACTATGGAACCCCTCGCTCTGATTTTAGGAAAGCAGGATTGGTTAGGAATCGCAGAGCGCCGATTGTGAGCGGAATTCTGGATTTCATGCCCCGAAAGACTCCTGAAGCGAACAAGCCGGTGCTCTGCGATGACGGCTTGAAACAATTGAAAGGTAGCCATAATGCGTGTGCGAAATCAACATCCACTGATCACCACCATCAAGGAAAAATGTCGGGCCTGCTATACCTGCGTGCGGGAATGCCCGGCCAAGGCCATCCGGATTTCATCGGGCCAGGCCGAAGTCCTGGTGGAGCGGTGCATCGGATGCGGCAACTGTTTCCGGGTGTGCAGTCAGAATGCCAAGCAGGTGTATGGCTCCATCCATGAAGTCCGCGCACTGCTGGGCTCCGGCCGGCCGGTGTCGGCCATGCTGGCCCCCAGTTTCCCGGCGGCTTTCGGCGATATCGATTACCGCCGGCTGGCGGGCATGGTGCGGGCATTGGGTTTTGCCACGGTCCACGAGGTGGGATTCGGCGCGGATCTGGTGGCCGACCGATACGGCAAACTCATGGCTGATCATCCCGGCCGCCGCTACATTGCCACCACCTGCCCGGCCCTGGTGGCCTTTGTGGAATATTTTCATCCGACCCTGGTGGACCGGCTGGCGCCCGTGGTTTCCCCCATGCTGGCCGAAGCCCGGGCCCTGCGCCGCCTTTACGGGCCGGACCGCCAACTGGTGTTTATCGGCCCGTGCATTGCCAAAAAAGCCGAGGCTGATCCGGACCGGCCCGATGAAATCAATGGGGTGCTGACCTTTATTGAATTACAGGAAATGATAAGTGATGCCGGCATCGGCCCGGAAACCGTTTCAGAAAGCGATTTTGACGAACCCCGGGCTCATCTGGGAGCCTTGTTTCCCATCAGCCGGGGCATCCTTCAGGCCGCCGGCATCAGCGAGGACCTGATGGCCGGCGAAGTGGTGGCGGCCGACGGCCGGGCCAATTTCGTGGAAGCCGTCAAGGAGCTTGAATCCGGGGCGCTGGATGCCCGGATGCTGGAAGTGCTCTGCTGCAGCGGCTGCATCATGGGACCGGGGATTCAAAATGATCTGCCGCTTTTCCGGCGGCGTTCCCTGGTGAGTCGCTATGTGAGGGCGCGATCCGTTTCCGGGGATCATGAAAACGCCCGGCAATGGGTGGAAAAATTTAATGATCTGGACCTGTCCAGGCGGTTTTCCTCCCGGGAGAATTTAATGGAGCTGCCCGCGGAAGTTGATATTGTCGCCACCCTCCATCGCATGGGCAAATTTCTGCCCACCGACGAGCTCAACTGCGGAGCCTGCGGCTATGAAACCTGCCGGGATCATGCCGAGGCCATTGTCATGGGCCTGGCCGAATCGGAAATGTGTCTTCCCTATACCATCGAGCAGTTGCGAAAGACCCTGACGGAACTGGACCATTCAAGACAGGAACTGGCCGGGGTTCAGGCAGCGCTCATCCAGTCCGAGAAACTGGCGTCCATGGGCCAGCTTTCCGCGGCCATCGCCCACGAGATCAACAATCCTCTTGGCGTGGTGCTGATGTACACCCATATGCTTCATGATGAGTGTCCGCCGGATTCCGAGATGCGCGAGGATCTCAAAACCATTGCCGAGCAGACCGACCGGTGCAAGAAAATCGTGGCCGGCCTGCTCAATTTCGCCCGGCAGAACAAGGTCATGCATCAGCCCGTGGATATCAATGACCTGGCGCGGCGCTGTCTGAAAACCATGCCGCCGCCCGAGGGGATTTCCGTATCTTTTGAGCCCGGCATCAATGATCCGGTGGCGGAAATCGACGCGGACCAGATGACCCAGGTTCTGGTCAATCTCATCGACAATGCTTACGAGGCCATGTCCGGGTCCGGCGGCGGCCGGCTGAATGTTGCCACCAGCGGCGATGCCGAGAAGGTCTGTTTTATTGTTTCCGACACGGGCATCGGCATTTTGCCGGAAAACCATGTCCGGATTTTCGATCCCTTTTTCACCACCAAACAGGTGGGCAAGGGCACTGGCCTGGGGTTGGCCGTGAGTTACGGCATCATCAAAATGCACCGGGGGGATATCCAGATGAACTCCAATGCCGACCCGGCCGCCGGCCCTACGGGCACTACGTTTACCATCATTTTGCCCCGCATGGCCGTCCGGGGATAGAATGATTGGACATGAAGTATTGCTGATAATATCTTAAAAAGTTTTTTTACGGCCCCATCATTTTTGAGAGTGAAAATATGGAAACATTAAATCTTCTTATCGTTGACGATGAAACCGCCATGGGAAAAGCCGTGGAACGGGCGTTGCGGTCCTATACGGTTCAAGTGCCCGAGGTCGACCTGGAAGTGGGTTACGCCATTGAATACGTGGATACCGGTGAAAAGGCCCTTGACGTCATCAATACCCGGCCCCCGGACATCCTGCTGCTGGATCACAAGCTGCCGGGAATTTCGGGACTGGACATCCTCAACCATCTGTCCGGGAAGCCCCATGATCTGCTCACGGTCATGATCACGGCGTATGCGACCCTGGAAAACGCCATTGCGGCCACTCGCCGGGGGGCCTATGATTTCCTGGCCAAACCCTTTACCCCCGAGGAACTCAAGGCCACTGTCTACCGCACCACCAAGCACCTTCTTCTCTGCAGGCAGGCTGAAAAGCTGGCCGGTGAAAAACGCCGAATCCGGTTTGAATTCATCTCGGTCCTGGCCCATGAATTAAAAGCCCCTCTGGCCGCGGTACAGCAGTATCTTGATATCATCTGCGGGGTTGATCCGGCTTCCGACGCCGAATTGATTCAACGCCTGGCCGGCCGCAGCCTGGAGCGGATCCGGGGAATGCGCAAACTGATCCTTGATCTGCTGGATGTCACCAGGCTTGAGTCCGGCCAGCGGCCCCGGCGCATGGAACAGGTGGATCTGGCGGCAGTAGCCGTTGCGGCAGTGGAAAATATGAGCGGAGAGGCCAAAAAGCGCGGTATTGCAATGGAAATCCACGCAAACGGCCCCCTTTGGGTCACGGCGGATGTGTGGGAAATGGAAACCGTCTTTAATAATCTGGTTTCCAATGCCGTCAAATACAATCGCGAAAACGGACGGGTGGATGTTTACGCGTCGGCTGAAAATGGCACCATTGCCGTCCGGGTATCCGATACCGGCATCGGTATTTCCGAACAGGACGCGGCCCGGCTGTTCAAAGAATTCGCCCGCATCCGCAACGCCGACACCGATACCATCGCCGGCTCCGGCCTGGGTCTGTCCATTGTCAAAAAAATCGCCACCCTTTATAACGGCGACGTTTCCCTCGAAAGTACCCCGGGCCGCGGCAGCACGTTTAGGGTTACATTGAAGGAAACGGCAACCGCTTTTTAAAAATCATGGTTTAGCCCCTTTGGCCGCTAAACCGGAAATATGGTGTTTATCGGCAAAGGTCTGGGCTTATATGGGCAAATCTGTCGAGCCTCCGGTTGTCGTCTCCGGAGTGACAGAATTCTTGTCGGAAGTTTTGGCGTAATATAGGTGGCGCCTTCTGCCGTCCCGGCTTCCTGGCTTCTGCACTGGTTCAGCGAGAAAGAGCAATATAAAATAGCTATTCTAAAAATGTAGTAAACCTTCATGTTTTGTGCTTGACATTGGTTATTTCTTATAATAAAATTATTTAATTAAAAATTATATATAATCTGGAGGGTTATCATATATGGTATGGTTGATGCCATGCCGTACCGCCGTTCACGGATGCCTTTTCCGTTCAGGACTCCCGTCTATCCCCAAATCAGCTTTTATTTCAGTGTATTTACCGTTCATAGTTCATACAGGATAAGTTTGGAAAAACCATTAACAAAGGAGAGAAACGTGTTGAGATCTAAAATCTGGCGATGGTTTAGTACACTTGTGATGATCCCGCTGTTCTTATGCGGGATCGGCATGTCCGCAGCGGACGCTCAGCTTCCAAAACTTCAGGCGGAACGACCAACCGCGGCGCCCCAGCCGTTCAACGAAGGCCTGGTGGAAAAAACGGTCCAATACGACAAGCAAAGTCCCGTGCGATACGAGATCCTCCGTGCCACAGGCCCGGCCGTCTACATCGTGCAGCTCGAAGGCAGCCCTCTGGCCTCCTACCGGGGAGACATCCCCGGATTGGCGGCCACCAGCCCGGCGGTGACGGATGACAAGAAGCTCGATCTCCGCACCAGTGCCAGCCGCGCGTACAGCAAACATCTGGCCGATAAGCGCGACGCGGTCCTTGACCGGATGAAAACCCGGTTTGACCGAAAAATCATGGTGCTCCATATTTATGATGTTGCGTATAACGGCGTGGCCGTGGAACTGACTCCCGAAGAAGCCGTGCAGGTCGTATCCATGCCCGGCGTGCGGCAGGTCATCCGCAACTTTGAACGCTATATCGAAACCGATGTTACCCCTGATTTTCTCAATGCGGTATCCATCTGGGACGGCTCGGCCATTCCCTCGGGCGACGGCGTTGTTATGGGCGAGAGTGTGGTGGTGGGCATCATCGATACCGGCATCAACATGGACCATCGCTCCTTTGCCGTAACCGCCGATGACGGGTACACCCACACCAACCCTCGTGCCCAGTACTACGGGTGGTGCAACCCCGGGCACCCGGAGTATGATGCGGCACTGCCCTGCAATGACAAGCTCATCGGGGTATACAGTTACCCAGGCTCCGGAGACAACCCTGAAGACGACCATTCCCACGGCAGTCATGTGGGCAGTACCGCCGCCGGCAATGTGCTCTACGACGTGGTTTATGCGGGCGTTACCCTGGATCAGATTTCGGGGATGGCGCCCCGGGCCAACATCATTGCCTATGATGTCTGTCAAGCGGCAGGCGGATGCGACATCGTATCCATTCTCGCCGCCATAGATGATGCAACGACTGATCAGGTGGACGTCATCAATTATTCTATTGGCGGTGGACCTCAGGAACCCTGGGGTGATCCGGATTCAGAAGCTTTTTTGGCCGCCCGGGACGCGG
>QZJS01000007.1 GCA_003597945.1 Desulfobacteraceae bacterium
CCATGCAAGTGGATGTTGTTCTTAACTTGAATTTAAATTTTAGCTTGAATTACGGATTGTTCAGGAGTTTCGGGAAGGCGGCGCCCGGATGGGGATGACCGAATGGCATGCGGAATCGATGACGTCGAGGCCGGCGTCATAAAGAAAAGGGGAAGGTTTTCGGTTAAAAACGAGGTGATTCCGTCCAGGAAACACGGACGACGAGTTGTCGAATTTTTTGGTCCGGATTTGCTCTCTGTCGGCAAGGAAAGCGGAAGACGGACTCGTGCCTGCAAAGTTGAAAAAACAGGTTTTTGATCCGGATTCGTCCCGGCCATTTATCCGGTCCACCCCGGCAATAGCCGTCGGCAGCAGAAATGTCGCCGATGGGAGCAAAAATGTCAGAAAACAAACCGAACTAATCAGGAATCGGTATTTCAGGAGGGTTCTTAGCATGAGCGAAAATTACCCGTGAATTGGAAATTGCTTTCGATGGCGTGATGTATCTTGAGGTAGACCCAATGTCAAGGGCAATAAATTTTATCTGATTTCGCGATTGACACGTTCGTAAAAACATGGTGAATATTAAAAAAAATCCTTTAGAGGTTTTTTTGTTCTGCAGTAAACCGGTTGCATTTGCTTGTGTGGAACACGAATGATTCAAAAGAAAAAAAATATATTACGGCTTACCATTTCTCTGCTGCTGCTCTGCATTTTACCGTTCGATGCCGCATATGAATTCTCTGCCGTGCAGCACCCAGAGAAAGACCCCAAAACGGTTCTGTTTATTCCGGCCTTCATGGAGTCTGCGATTGGCGCCGCCATCACCAACCGGCCGCCCAATTTCAACACTTTCAATGAATTTCTCAAAGACGCCCTGATTTTCAAACAGAGCTCAATCGAGTTGACAAGGGCATATCTATCCTTCCTGACTGAACCCACTGTTTGCCTTGCCAAATATGTAGGGCAAAATACGATAACCATTCGGGCGCCTCCCTGCTATAACCCCTGAATAGGCATTATTGGTATTGTCCACCCAAGGCAGCTTTATGTCTGTGGTGAACTTATATTAATGTCAAGCAGTGGAGGCTTTATGCGAAACGACAGTGGCAAATCGCCCGATGGTGAAAAAACACACTCTCCGCAGCCAGAAATTGACTACGCACCCAAGACCTACACCCTGCGTGAACAAATCATTCTGGGGGTGAAATTTGTTTCAGCCGCCGGCATAATTTTTTTAATGCTATGGTTATTTTAAAACAATCTTGATTGATTTTACTTGTGAACAACTGGATGTTTCATCGGCCTGGGGGCGCAGTCCCCCGGGCCTTTTATTGAGTTTCAGAGCTGATTATGTTTTTTGATTTTACAATGAATGCAGCATCTTCTATGGCAAACCCGGTGATATTGTATTTTCTGCTCATCGGAATTCTGCTTTTGTGCGGATTCGGTCTGCCGTTGCCGGAGGACGTGATTTTGATTACTGGAGGCTATCTTGCCTACTCTGGATACCTTGACATCCGCATTTTTCTACCCCTTGCCATAATCGGCGTGCTCATGGGCGACAGCACTGTGTTCATGATCGGGAGAATAACAGGGTCATCATTTTTAAATCATCATTTTTTATCGAAATTCATTAAACCCTTTCATATACGAAAGGCCATATCCGTCATTGAAAAATACCATGACAGGATTTTTTTCATCGCCCGGTTTCTTCCCGGTTTTCGGGCCGCCATTTTCTATATGGGCGGGGTACTCAAAACAAAATTCATGAAATTCTTCCTCTATGATCTTCTTGCTGCCCTGATCAGCGTGCCGCTCCTTGTTTTGGGAGCCTATGCTGGAGGCGGATACATCGATCAGGTTTTTAAGGTGGCCAAAGGTGTTCAGGCCGCCCTTATCGCGGTTTTCATCCTCGCGGGCATTTATGTCGTGATAAAAATCCGCAAATGGATCAGAAAAAAAAACAGTCAGGCGGGGCCAGACCCATCTATACAAGGACCGTTATCTTTTTAATCACACCGCATTCCCGGGAAAACATTGTCGGCATTTTATCCTTGCGGGCATTATGCAAAACTTACAACACTGTTTTCATGCCGCCTCGGGCACGACTGCCTGTTTCTGTCCTGATCCGGGAAATGCGCTGATCAGTGAGACCACAAACGCCGCCAGATACGGCAGAGACTGCATCAACAGAACAATAATCCAGATGATCAGATCCGGGGACACGGTGGTTTTCGTCCAGGCCACGCATGCCGCCAGAAGCCATAAGAGAGCCATGAACAGGGTCTCTTCCCGGGATGAGGCGATGGCCTTCAGAAACGGATGGGCGTCGGCCATTTTCGGGGTGCGGAAAAACGGTTTGCCCGAGGTGAAAAGGCCCGACCAGATGGCACGTGCAATGGTGTGGGACAGGGCAAGCCCCGCAACAGCCGCGGAAAAGGTCTGGCCGATGCCGGCGACGATATGGGCGCCCCGGTAAATGAAAATGAGCTTGGCCACCTTGAAGCAAAACAGCGCCAGGGGGAAAATGGAAAAAATCATCAGGGGCGGATCGAATTTTTCCGGAGCCGTGATCATCAGCAGGGACCAGACCACCGCGCCCATATTAAAAACCAGGTTGAGGGCGTCGGCGATCCACGGCAGCCAGCCGGCCCAGAAATGATATCGCTGGCCCGCGGTCAGGCGGCTTTTCCCCAGGCCGGTCAGCCTGCCCTTGTGCCGGCGCAGGATCTGCATGGCGCCGTAAGCCCATCGGAAACGCTGTTTTTTGTAATCCACAAACGTATCCGGCATCAGTCCCTTGCCGTAGCTTTTGGGGATATACATGGCTTCGTATCCGTGTTCAAAGATCCGCAAACCGAGTTCCGCGTCTTCCGTGATGCACCACTGGCTCCATCTTCCGGCTTCCTCCAGGGCGGATCGCCGGACCAACGACATGGTGCCGTGCTGGATGATGGCGTTACGCTCGTTTCGGGTAATCATGCCGATATAGAAAAATCCCCGGTATTCGGCGTAGCACATGGATTTAAACGCATTGGCGGATTCATCGCGATAATCCTGGGGGGCCTGGACGATGGCCACGGCATCGGTTTTAAACTGGGGTGCAAGATCCCTCAGCCAGAAAGGATCGACTTCATAATCGCTGTCGATAACCCCGATAATGGAAGCTTCGGGATCGGTGCGGTCCAGGGCGTAGTTGAGAGCCCCGGCCTTAAAGCCCGTCAGCGGATCCACATGGAAAAATTTGAAACGCGGGCCAAGCCGCCGGCAGTGGTCCTCCACCGGCCGCCAGACGTTTTCGTCCCGGGTGTTGTTGTCCACCACGATCACCTCAAATCTCGGGTAGTTCATCCGGGCCAGGGCGTCTAAGGTCCGGTTGACCATTTCCGGCGGTTCGTTATAGGTGGGTATATGAACGGAAACCATCGGCAACTCCGCGTCATCAACTATGATCGGTTTGAACGGCCGCCGGCGCACTTTTACCCAGACGGCCTCGGCCCATTCATGGGCTTCGGTGAGCAGCACCAGAATGACGCCGATCATGCCCAATACGATTAATATACCGACGACAACGGTTCGTATGGAGAGATACTGGTTGATATAATCATAGGTGGCCCAAACGGATACCGCGGCCAGGGTGAAAGCGATCACCGCCAGAAAGCTTCGCCCCCGGATATTGAGCGTCTGGCTGTAGGTGACCAGTAGGGCAAGGATGATCACGGCGATCAGCACGGACAGGCCGGCCAGGGTCCGCCATTCCGGTATTTTGATAATGGGCCGGGTGAATTCGAATTTGGGCTGCCGGTAAACATCGTAAACGCCCCAGTAAGCCCCTACGGCGCCTTCGCTTTTTGCCTTCCAGGGCTGATCAAAAGCCTCCATGACATAATAAATGTGGTCTTGTTTTTCCGCGTAATCCAGAAATCGTCGCAGAAAAGTGGCCTCGTTGGATTCCGACGCATCCGCCCATTGCCGGGTGCGTCCTTCGCTGGGCCATCCCACTTCCGCGATTACGATGGGTTTGTCCGGAAACGCTTCTTTTAATTCCCTAAGCTTTTCGATGCAGTAATCCACGGCCGCGTCAAGCTCCACGCCTTCCCAGTAGGGCAGCAGATGCACCCCTAAATAATCAACATTTTCAGCCAGTTCCGGATTTTTGATCCAGACGTGCCAGGGTTCCGTGGTGCTCACCGGGATATTGAGGGCCTTGCGGACTTTGATGAGATAGGGAAGAAATTCAGCCAGCGGGATGTCGCCGCGCAGGATGACTTCGTTGCCGACAATGGCCCGCACCACGTTTCTGTTCTGGCCCGCGGATTTGATCAGTAGTTCGATTTCCTGCTGATTCCGTTCATGATCATTGCCGATCCACGCGCCCAGCGCCACGTTGAGGCCGTATTTTTGGGCGATTTTCGGAACTTCAACAATGGTTTCCTCCATGGAATAGGTGCGCACGGCATGGGTTTTTTTAGCCAGCATGGCCAGATCCGATTCGATCTGCTCCACCGTGGGGAATATGCCCTCCAGGGGACTTTGATCCTCCCGGAACGGTGAATAGCAGAATCCCTGGATTTTCCGGGGCCATGGCGGCTCGATCTCCGGCCGGTTCAGGAGCGCCCATATGCTGATGGTCAGAAGGGCGATGGCGACGGTGATGACGACATTGGCTTTGTTGAACATACCGATTCCAGAATCGATTTTAAAAATAAAAGCGTATTGAATTATTTCAGGATAGCGAAGGCAAGGCGACTTTTTGGGCCTTTTCAATCGCGATGTTGCAAGCGGCAACATGGACTGAAGTTTAAGGCATGTCATGCGGGAATGCAAGTATCACCAGGCATGGTGTTACCCGGCAAGGGATCCGAAATGACGGAATAGGGTTTCGATGGTTGCATCCGTCTTGATTCAGAAATCTCCCGCGCATCCGGCGTATTCCGGTCTGGCGAATTCCTGCATTCCTTCTTCCAAGCGGCGGTTTTCCGTTGATGCGTGGCAATGATCGGGACGGATGCGATCCACAATCAACGCAACCATCCGGTCCGGGGGGATGATGTCGGGATAATAGCGGATAACGGCGCTGCCGGTCAAGGGATTGGTGGTGATATAATCAATGCCGTCGATGCCGTCAAACTGGTTCCGGATGTTATCGAGACCAGCGTTGTTGTTTTTGAGTTCCGGGTTTTTGATCTGCAAAACCCCCGGAATATGATGGATATAATGGTTCATTTACAAAATCTCCCCGTATGAATGCGCACCGTATTCATATGTTTTTTGGTTTCTGGATCGGCAAAACGTTTTCCGCTTGTCGTCCAGCATTCATAAACCGGGCATGTGGCGTTTTGTTGAAGATCATGTAAAATTTCGATTTTTTTTATCATGAAATTCAAAACGGTCTCGATATAGTCCTTCGGTCGTTGCTGGTAAATGGAGTTCTCAATGTACACGATCCGTTCCCTTATGCGTTCAATGGCCTTTTCATGAGCGTGAAGTCGAAAAAAAAGATCAAAGAGTTCGATGGTTTCATCGACGATTTTATTTTCCCAGTTTTTCATTTTTCGTTCTCCTTCTTTACGCCAAGATATATAAAATAGCGCCAGAGACCGCCATATGCCGTGATCACGGTTTCGCGCACGGGTTCAAACCATCCGTTCAACACGGGGAGCAGATGCCCGTCCATGCGGACATGGTTGACCCTCATCCAGGATTTAAACCAGCCGGCCGGAGAATCGTTGAAATCGACTACCGCGATCATGCCGCCGGGGGCCAGGTCCCGGCGGGCATTGCCCGCGGCCTGCCGGAAGCCGGGATTGATCATTGACAGGGTATAGGAAAACACGATCAGATCATATGACGGCGCGGTGTTTAGCGGTTGGGAATAACTGCCGCAAATGAGCATCGGCCGGCGGCTTTCCCGGCCGGAAAATTTCCCGGCTGCGCGCTCTATCATGTCTTTTGAAAGATCCAGTCCGGTGATGTCTGCATCCGGGAATCGCCTGGCCAGGGATACAAGATTTTTCCCCGTTCCGCAGCCGATTTCAAGTATCCGCCCGGGGCGGATATGATGTGAAATTTCCCGGATCAAAGTCGTTCGGCCGAACAGAAAACTCCATCGGGTGGCGTCATAGATGTGCGAATGAAACCGATAATAGCGTTCAAGGGGCATGGAGGCGGGCGAATTCATCAGGCGACCTCGGCAAAATGAAGGCTGCCGTAAGTGCCGACACGGTCCGTGACATGCAGGTTATCGGTCCGCCACGCGAAAAAGCGAAGAGCCTGTTTGGCGGCCCGGGGTAGAAAACCGTGGTCCAGGCCGGCGGAACGAAACAAAATCTTTGTCCCCGGCAGGCTGTTTTGCAGTATCATCTCCCATTCCTCCTCAAGGGCTTCGGGCGCGTTGCCGGCCATCCAGTCCTGATGATCCAGCAGAATATAATGGGAATAGCGGCCGGGATATTGCCGGAGGAATTTTGTCAGCGTCAGGGTGTATGTTTGGATATTGTGGACATTTTGTTGAAGATGAGCGAAATTTTCGGGTTTGAGATAATTGGGGCAGCAATCCGCCGTGTAGGCGCCGTTGAGGTATACCCGCCAGAAATAATTGTTCCGGATGGGCACGGTGGTAAAGACATGCCGGAGTTTGTTCCGCACGTAATGTTCCAATCCGCCGGGATAGGTCTCATCAATTAACCGGACCTGGGATCTGGGAACCCCCACCAGCGACATCAGGGCCGGCTGGCGGATGATCCACCGGTTGAATCCGTCCCAGATGCACCCGTCAATTTGTTCATAAATTGTGCGCTGCTCCGCAAGGGATTTGGCCGCCAGCAGTTTCCGTACATGCGGGCCGGCCTCGCGCTTGATGTAAAAAACATAGATGCTGAAAAACCAGGCCACCCATCCGGATGTGCCGTGATAATAAAATGACCGGCGCAGCCCGCGACCGGGTTTGAAATAACGGATTTTCCCGTCCCAGAAATTTCTGGCCTCTTCCGAAAGGTTGTCCCGGATGGAATGATAAATAGTTGTGTAATTGTCGTGGGAGCCGCCGCCGAGCATTTTGAAAAAATCTTCATGATCCCCCCGTAAAATCAATGCTGTTTTGAGTTCGAGCAGCGCGTTCTGGCGAGGGTTGACGTCAACGGCATGGATTTGCGCCGGATTATCCAGCAGATAATCCAATGCGTTGCAGCCCGCGCTGGTGATCATCACGATGCGGCTTTCGGGACCAAGGGCCAGCAGTTTGCGGTCAATGGCCGGATCTTCCCAGCAGGTGTTGTAGATGAGGCGATGGCCGTGGACCATCCGGAAAAATCCATCGTTTAAGGAATTGATGATTTTTTTCATATCTATTGTCCTCCTTCTAAAAAATAAACCCTTCTCCGTTGTTGATGATGCCGCGGCAGTGTTCGGCCAGGGCTTCGGCGGTCGGAAATTCGCCGGCGGGCACGGGATCGCAGAAGGTCAGTCGGACATTCGTGATTTTTCTGGCTGATGTTTTCAGGTAATGGGGGAAAAACGTCATATCGCCGTACCATGTCAAGGCGGATGACCGATACGCAATGCGGACCGGGACCACCGGGACATGGGCAAGGCGGGCGATGCCGAAAATTCCCCGGTGAAACGGCAGCAGGGTTGTCCCGTCGGTGGTGGAACCTTCGGGAAAATTGAGAATGGAAACGCCGGCCCGCAGCAGGCGGATGGTTTTTCGCAGAAGCCTCGCGCCGCTGAACACATCGCCCCGCTTGACAAACAGAATCCCGGAGGCGTTCATGGCCGTGCCGAGAAGGGGCCAGCCGGCGATTTCCATTTTGGAAATCGCCAGCATCGGGGCCTGGGAAATAACGAGAAGCGGGTCGATATATCCGAGATGATTGGCCGCATAGACAGCGGGATGAGACGGCGGGATGCCGCGCACTTCCACGCGAAGGCCGTGCATTCGGCAGATTTTCTGGGCATACTGCCGGCTCAAACCGGCCAGCCGTGGATAAGCCTCATACGACCCGTTGGATGGCTTCAGGGCAGTTGCTTTTGCCAGCAGCGCGGCGGCATTCCAGCAGAGCCCCGATGCCCGCGCGGTGGAACGCGCGACAGCAATGGATACTGATAGGGGGTTCATCCGATATCCGTTTGCAGGTCCCTTGATTCCGTGCTGATGGGGGCCGCGTTGGATGGTTTCTTTTGCATGCGCCGCCTGGATTTGCGCGATGCCCAGGATGAACGGATGAAATCCACCTTGCCCACCTGAAACATCTCATCGCCGTTTTGAAAATCCAGATGGTCCCGACAGAACGTATTGCAAGCGTCCACCCGGTATCGGCTCACCGGGTCATCCTTGATAAATTCGGCGGCCCCGCCGCCTTCCACCTGATTGGAACCCCGGACCACAAAACGCTCCGGATCAAATACTGCCTTGCTGCTGCAGCCGAATTCCTCCCGGTGATGGGCCAGCACCTGCTGGGCCACGGAAACGTGAAACGCCGTTTTGTCCACTGTCCCCTGATAATTGGGGAATACATCGATGAAGTAATCGGATGCGGCGCCGATGCCCGCCGGCGAGGCGGCGATGCTGGTCATGATAAAGGACAGGCATCGCTGATTAAACATGGCCAGAAGGAAAATTTTCTTGAACAACGGGGTCTGAAGGCGCTGGCCGCGATAGTTTTTGCGGATCATGGTCAGGCCGAGATGGATGATGGTTTTGGTTTTTTCCCCCTGCTTATAGGGGAGATAAACCATGGCTGTGAACCCGGCGGCCTGTTGGAGCGTATTATCGTACATTATGGCGATGATGCGGTTTTCAAATGCGCTAAGAGCGCCGGTGAAAATTCCGTACCGGGGCAGTTCATCCATGGCTTCTTCGGCCACGTCTTTGAGCTGTCCGTACAGTTCGGCAATCTGTTCATCGGTCATCCAGCGACCGGGCTGATCATAGACTTTGACGCTGTATTGCCCGTCGCGAATGGGGAAAACCGCCTGGCGCTTCAGTGGCCGGCGCAGCCAGCCCAGCCGGTTTTGCGCTAGTGCAGGACTTGCATCAAACCCTTTGAAAAACCATTCAAATGGCCTGCGAATCAGCATGCCCATGGCGTTTCCGAGCAAACTATTTTTATCTGCGATTGTCCGGGTATTTTCCATATCCTGATCTCCTTTTCGGCATTATAAAATGTTAACGCTATAAATCCGATGGGTTGAGAGCCGGCTAATGGCGTTGGCCGTATCCCGTTCCATGGAATTGTTCATCGTTTATTTTACGAAGTCGGATGGCGATTTCGTGCCGAAACAGTATCTTTTTTGTCATTTTTTTCTTACCGGCCGTTCATTTTAGGCCCAAATTTTTCCCAGGAAAACGTCATCAGTTCTTCCCCGTTTTTCCATACGGACGACACGCGATTGAAAAGAATGAAGTTTATTTTCAGCCTCTGTCTTCGACGGCGACTTGGATTTATTTGAATTATGATTTTCAAGGCAAACCTTTAATTAAAATAATTCTAAATAATCAAATGGTTAGTGTATTTGTTCAATTATTAATCACCATTAAATGGAAAAGGAGAAAGATGTGAAAATCAACTGGCAAATCGGCCTGACCGTCCTGATCAGTCTGGGCGCGTTTCTGCTGATCAGCAGCGGGATGTCCTACTACACGCTGAACAACCTGAAGCAGGCGGAAGTGGAAAAAATGCGGAAAACTCTGATGGCGGAAAGAAAAAACCAGCTTCGCGACGTGGTGCAAAACGCTTATTCCGTTTTTGAGACGGCAAAGTATTACGAGCCCGCCCAGCAGGCCATCAGCAACATGCGGTTCGGAGAGGACAACGGCAACTATTTCTATATCGTCGACCCCACGGGCATGTTCTGGGTGAATCCGGCCTATCCTGAAATGGTGGGCGCCGTCCACAAGGATTTGCAGGATGCCAGGGGGGTCCGGTATATCGACCAGATCATCACCCAGGCGTTTATCCGGGGGGAAGGATTCATGCAGTACCATGAGAACAAGCCCGGGTCAGCCGCGCCGTCCGAAAAGCTTGTGCATTTCAAATATTATAGACCATGGAACTGGGTGCTCTGCGCGTCTATCTTCATCGATGACATCGACGCTATTGTGGATGCCCATGAGGCCGATATCGATAAAACCATGACCGAGCAGATCCGTTTGTTTTTAATGCTCGGAATTCTGGCCATGGCCGTCACCGCGTTTTTAAGCATGATGTTTTTCCGCGGCAGTCTGGTGTTACCCATCCAGCGACTGACCGATGCCGTGGGTAAAATGGCCAACGGCGATCTGGATGTGGAAATCAATATCCGTTCCAACCAGGAGATCAACCACTTGATCGGAGCCATCGAGCGGATGCAGGACAGTTTTAAAATTGCTTATCGACGCCTCAAAAAGCATGTGGATATGAGCAAGGCCGTCAATGAAAAAGAATTGAAAATCCTTGCCAGGGAGACCGATTTCGATTCCGGGCCGCGGCTGGCCCTAAAAAAGGTTGGTTAGCGTATTTTAACAACTTTTTACATGTTCATCAACATTACCGATAAACCGGGCAACCCGGGAGAAAACCAGATCAACAATTAACAAAAATAAGGAGAATCAGACCATGAAACCCATTTCAACCATCGTCTTCTCATCGCTTTTGATCATTGCAACAGCCTTTGCCGCATGGGCCGGCCATATCGGGATTTCCGGCTCCACCACCGTTCAGCCCGCGGCGGAGAAACTGGCGGCCGCTTTTATGGCCGAACATCCTGATGTCAGCATCAAAGTCGACGGCGGCGGGTCCGGAAACGGCATCAAAGCCATTATCGACGGGACATCCGATATCGGCAACGCCTCGCGCTTCATTAAGACCAATGAACTCGACATGGCCACCGGGCAGAAGATCTATCCGATACCCTTCAGGATCGCCTATGACTGCCTCGTTCCCATCGTTCATCCCACCAATCCGGTTAACAACCTCAGCATCGATCAGCTCCGGGAAATTTACCAGGGAAAAATAACCAACTGGAAAGCCGTTGGTGGAAAAGACCGGCCCATAAAGCTCATATCCAGGGACATGTCCTCGGGAACCTATGAAGTCTGGGATGAAAAGGTCATGAAAAAGGTAAATGTATTTCCGGGAGCCCATCTCCGGGATTCCGCCGGAGAGGTGATGAAAGCCGTTGCGGCCGACGGAGATGCCATCGGCTATGTGGGACTGGGAAATCTTTCGAGTTCGGTGAAAGACCTTATGGTGAACCGTGTCAAGGGGGCTGAGGAGACCACCATCAGCGGCGCCTTTCCCATCAGTCGGCCCCTGTTCATGTTCACTCAGGGTTGGCCGTCGGGCGACACCCTGAATTTCATTAATTATGTTCTGGATCCGGGCAAGGGCCAGGTTCAGGTGAAAAACGCCGGTTACGTGCCTTTATATGCGGGCGTTGGAAACCGGCCTGCCGCACCGGCTGTTCCCGCCGCGGCGGCCTTTAGCCAGATTGAAGATATGAACACCATCAAAATGGTCCAGCGATATTTAAATGCGCTTAATTACAACGCCGGCTCTGTGGATGGATTAAAGGGGCCAAGAACCGTCAGCGCCATGACGGATTTTCAGAAAACCAACAATTTACCCGTAAGCGCCGCGGTCACCGACGATTTTATTGCCCGTCTGACTCAACGGTATAACGAAAACACCGGCCGGATGTAGGTTGTCGCCGTCATCCATGTTTTCATCGCCGCCCGTTGCCGGGAAATCAGCTCAGGCGGTTTCCGGCAACCGGGTGGCAACGCGCCGCCGGCATGATGAACTAACAAAGATGAACCAAAAAAACAAAAGAAGGAGAATAAAAAAATGGTTGCAAAACAATTCATGATGTCCTTGCTCATTGCCGCTGCCCTGGCCTATTCCTCGGTCTTGGTCGTAACGGACACCGTAATCAACGGGTTTTCCATGAAAAAATGCGAAGATCATGCCGCGGAATAGCCGTTTGTTTTTTTAACCCAAATGTCACCGGATTGTCATAATAATATGCAATCATGATCAATAGTTTAGAAATACGTCAGTATCAATCTTTCGAACCATTGATAGGGTCCGTATATCATGAAGTTGATCAAACCGCAGGATAGCAGGTCCGCGTTAGCTGTGCCGGAAAATATTCCCGAAGGGATTACCGAAGTCGATGAAGCGATTTTTTCCTCTATTACCGATTTTGAACTGACCCCCGAGCAGCGGGACCGGATCATCCATCCGTCCGCCGTTTTCCCCCGGGAGAAAACCCTGCTGGCCGTTCACTGGCACCCGGAATTCGTGCCCATGGACTTAATCGAGAGGCGCATTTCCGCGATGTTTCCCAATGTCGAAGATTCGCTGATCATCCCGACCCAGCATAACGTCCTGATGCATTGGAATGAGTTTGCAGGAGTCGAGGTGGATTGCTATTCCCGCGGATTCAACCAGAAAGTTCAACTGCTGCTTCATTTTCGCAAGGAACGGCTCGACAGCGCCGATGTTTTAAAATCCATGCTCCGGCATACCTTCCAATACCGGTCCTCCCAGTTGTTCGAATATATCGGGGCCATCACCCGGCCCAATGAGGACTGGATCGGGACCGCGGCCGACAGCACCGGCGCGGATGCCGCCCTGGTGCGGTTCGTGCAAATCCATGTGAAAAAGATCCAGGCCCTGCTGGAACGACGGATGGATTCGCTTCCGGATTTCGCCATTAAAAACAAGCTGATCCGGGAGTTTTTCGACGGGCTGCGCCCGACATACGGAAATCGCCTCATCAGCCGGGCCCAGATGTTTTTAACGGCGGTCAAGCAGATGGTGAAAGCCAATTTTTCAAGCCGTTATTTTTACCGGACTTCCGAGATCATCGAGGAAGCCCGTTCGTTAAACGCGGGCATTGTGATCCCGCATCCGGAGCAGTTCTGGCCGATTCTGCTGGCCGAATACGACGTGGACGGTTACGAGATATGGAACCCCCAATCCAGACGGTACACCGAATTTCTGATCTCCGTGTTAAAGGAAAAAAACGGGAAACGGGGACCCGGCCGGAGAGACCTGCTGGTCTTTATGGGGGATGACACCCATATGGGGGAAAAGGTAAAAGGTCCCGCCGTTCAGGACCCGGTGAAAGCGGTCCGGGAGATCGGCGTTCAGCCCGCATGGGAGGATCTCAACATCCGCAAACAGCTCATCAGCGCAAACATCGATAAAGCCGGACTGATCAGGCAATATCGGGACCGGCTTACGTAGTTTCATTTTGCATTCAAACGACATACGGCGGCAAAAAGGAGGCATCATGAGCGGCGACCAGAAATTCGAATTCGATTCCCTTCAGGACACCGGCACCATTCAGGCGTTTCTGCAATCCCTTATTGACGGGTTTTCAAAACGAAAAATCGTTTTGTCCACGGAAAACGAAGAAATCGTGCTTCATCCCGATTCCCTGGTCCGTTTCAGTGTAAAAGCCAGGCGAAAAGACGGTCTGAAAAATCAACTGGGGATCAAAATTTCCTGGAAGGAACCGTCCATTGAGCTTAAGCGGCCGGAAAAAAACCTGAAAATCAATAATTGAAACGATATCCATGTTAACCTTTGAAGGCTTGGAAGAAAATCTGAAATTCATCACCCTGGAGGTGGAAAACCAGACCCTCTCCACCATCCATTTCATGGAGCAGCCTTCGCGCAAGCTCTATGAAAGCATCATCGCCAAAGATGATTATATCGATAACCTGAAAACCGTTATCGAAAACAAATGCTTTTCCATCATTCACACCAATTCGTCCCTTGGGAAAAAAGGCATCAACCGGATCCGTTCCATTCAGACCATCTGCGTGAATCTGGAACGCATTGCTGATTTCTGTGTCAATATCGTCCGCCAGATGAGCTATCTGGAGGATTACCGGATTCTTAAACGATATGAATACGACCCGATGATGGCTGAAATCCGCCAGGCCCTGGCCCGGGTCCTGCCGGTGCTGAGTAAAGGGGACCTCACGGGGGCCTTGGCCGTCTGCAAGGCGGAATACGTGCTGGATCAAATGTATAAAACCAATTTCGACCGGATCATGGCCGACATCCAGCAGGGCTCCCGTATCACCGAGCTGATCACCATCCTGTTTATTTTTCGCTATATCGAGCGCATCGGCGACTCTTTGCTTAATATCGGCGAGGCATTGATTTTTTCCATCATCGGCGAAAAAATCAAGATTGAACAGTTTCAGGCACTCCAAACCACCCTGGCAAAATCCGGTTTTCAGGACGCCATCGGAGAAATTGATTTCCAGTCCATCTGGGGTAGCCGGTCGGGATGCCGCATCAGCCGCGTGGGGCAGAAAGAAGAAGCCGAGGGTGGCTACGATGTTCGCGGCTCCATCTTCAAGGAAGGCGGCATTAAAAAAATCGCCGCCGAAAAGGCCAGTCTTGAGGAGTGGAATAGGATCTACCCCGGCCTGGCGGCCAGAATTTATGGTTATAACGAAGACGGCGAAAACGCCTCCCTCCTGGTGGAATATCTGCCCGGATGCTCCCTGGATGAAGTGATCCTGACTTCAGACATCAGCTTTGTCGACAACGCCCTTTTCATCCTCCAGCAAACCCTTCTGGAAGTCTGGGACGCCACCATAAAAGCTGAACCCGAGGCCACCAATTATATCGAACAGATCCGCAACCGAGAGGAAGCCATCCTGCGGGTCCATCCCGACGCGTTTCGGGCGGGATCCAAAATCGGCGATAAAGTCATCAGCTGCACGCAGGGCCTTCTGGCCCGGTGTGGGGAAATCGAACGGGATTTTCTCGCACCCTTTACGGTGATGATCCACGGCGACTGCAACGTAAACAACATCTTATACGATCATCCCGACCAGCGGATTCATTTTATCGACCTGCATCGTTCCCGGCATTTCGATTATGTCCAGGATGTGTCGGTATTTCTGGTATCCAATTTCCGGATGCCCATGTTTGATCCGCTGCTGCGGGAACGGTTGAATCATGTCATTCTTACGTTCCATCAATTCGCCGCTGAATTCGCGGCCCGCCAAAACGACGCCACTTTTGACCTCCGGCTGGCCTTTGCCCTGGCCCGGTCGTTTTTCACGTCGGCCCGTTTTGAACTCAACTCCGAGTTTGCCAGGGAAATGGTGCTGCGGGCCCATTTTCTTATGGAGAAAATCATTGATCAGCACGAAAATCCGGAAGAGGCCTTTGTCTGTCCGAAGGATGTGCTGTTTTTGTGACCCGAAACTGAAAAAGAAACGGCATGGCGGGCCCATGGATGCCGATGCCGTTGTTAAAGGATACGATATTATGCCCGATATCGCCGTTATCGGCACCAGGGACGGCTGGTCCTCGGAAAAACTGGCCGACGCGGCCGCGGCTGCCACCGGCCGTCGCCTCCTGGTGGAAATGAATCAGGTCCGCCTGGACCTTGATACCGGATCCGCGTGGTTTAAGCACACGGACCTTTCAAAAATGGACGCCGTCATTATTAAGAAGATCGGCGTCCGCTATTCCCCGGACCTGCTGGACCGCCTGGAACTGCTCCGATTTCTGGAGCTGCGCGGCACTCGGATTTATTCCTCGCCGAAGTGCATTCTCCGGGTTTTAGATCGCCTCAGTTGCACCGTTACGATGAACGCCGCCGGCATTCCCATGCCGCCCACCACCATTACCGAAAACGTGGACCAGGCCCTCATGGCCATAGATGCCTACGGCGAAGCCATCGTCAAGCCGCTCTATACCTCCAAGGCCCGGGGAATGATCGTGGTTCGCAAGGGTGAAATCGCAAGGCATCAACTCGAAAACTTTAAATTGGAAAATTCATTTTTTTATATCCAGAAAAAAATTCAGATCGGAAACCAGGATTTGGGCATTGTTTTTCTGGGAGGAGAGTACCTGACCACCTATGCCCGCTGCAAAAACGGCGACGCCTGGAACACCACCATCCATTCAGGGGGCCGGTACGCGCCCTTTGACCCTCCGGACGATATCATCGCCCTGGCGAAAAGGGCGCAAGATCTTTTCGGACTGGATTTCACGTGCGTGGATGTCGCCATCACCGACAGCGGCCCTTATGTGTTTGAAGTTTCGGCCTTCGGCGGTTTCCGGGGCATTCTGGAAACCCGGGGGATCGACCCTGCGAAACTTCTGGTTGACTATGTATTGGAAAGGATATCCCATGGGGTATGATCCATTAAGCAGGCGCGATCTTACGTCGCGGCTTCGAAAACAATATCCTGCCGATTTCCGGATGTTTTTGAGTTTCGATGATTGCGTTTTCCAGGTCGAGACCAACGACAGCCGGCTCGATGTCAGACTCCGGAAGTATTTCAAAGCGTTTATGACCATCCCATCTATCCCCGACATTCGGGTGACGGCCCTGGATGCCCCGCCGCCAAAAATCCCGGCGGATTTTACCATCAAGAAACCCGACCCGGGAAAAACCAGGATCAAGGAAGAATACGTTGATATCGACGGCGGTCGCATTGTACGGAAACGGCTGACGGACATGCTCTTTATCTTCGGCCAGGGCGACAATCTTGCCGTGGGATCCTGTACGGAAAACGACAACCAGGTGGTCAATTTCATCAACAACCGGTTTATTGAATGGAAACTCAACAGGGGCGGGCTGCTGGGGCATGCCGCCGGCGTTTCCGTAAACGGCCGGGGTCTGGCCCTGGCCGGGTTTTCGGGAATGGGTAAATCCACCCTGGCCCTGCGCCTGCTGTCAGCA
>QZJS01000126.1 GCA_003597945.1 Desulfobacteraceae bacterium
AACGGGCCATGCTCTTCGGCCCGCCCATGGAGGCCGGCGGCCTGGCCGCGCGCCTGACCCGCGCCCTGGACGGGCTGCTGTTCAACCTGCTGGATGGCGAGGGGTCATCGTGTGACCGGGAAAGCGGATGTCTTCGGGATAAGAAAGCTCAAATCTAGGACTTTCTCCAACCCCTGACACGGAAGCCCACCAGAAAACAGGGCAGCCAGGCCGTTCCTCGCCCGGATGCCCTGCCTTCGCCCCTCGAACGGACCGGACTACTCTTTCGCAGTCTCGGCAGCCGTCGCCCTGGCCCCCTCCGACTTGCGCCGTGCCGCGGCGAGCAGGCGGGCGACCTCGGTGAGCGCGCGGCCGAAGAGGAAGTCGAGCACCTCCGGCCCGGCGCCTGACTTCTCCATGAACACGGCCCGGAAGGAGACGTCGAACTTCTGGAGCGCCTCCAGCTCCCGGCGCGCCTCGGGCGAGTCGTCGCCGTCGAGCTCGGACAGGCGCGCCACGGGGCAGGCCGCCTCGTGCTCGGCGACCAGCTCGGCCAGGGCGCTGCCGGGCCTGATCAGGTCGCCGCGGCTGATGCGGCCGGTGGCGTAGGCCGCCTCCAGGGCCGAGGGGTCCCAGCAGTTGAGCAGGCGGCATTCGACCGGCCGCTGGTCGTAGATGGTGCAGGTGCCGATGCCCTTCCTGCCTGCCCGGGCTCCCTCGCCGCCGGTGTCGCCGTCCTTGTAATAGGCGCAGGTCCAGACCCTGGGGCTCCGGCCCTTGATCTTGACGATCTCGCTGCCCAGGATGACCAGGCTGCCGGCCACGTCGTCGCGGGCAGGCTCGCCTTTTCTCAGCGTGACCACGTCGGCCCAGCCGAGCACGCCCTCCTCGAACAGCTTCCTGTCCTCCACGTGCAGGGTCGGCCCGCCGACCGTGCAGCAGGAGCCGCAACGGACGCATTGCAATTTCTTTTTGCCTTCGCTCATCTTTTCCCCTTCGCGCAAGAGATATGTCGGCCCGGGGCACCCTTCTACCCCTTCAGGGGCACATTCGCCAGAGGCGGGCCGCCATCCCCGGCAGGAACGCCTTTGTCTCCCACATCTTCAACAAAACCAGTTGATAATCCTGATTTCAGTGGATTCACGGAAGAGGAAAAAGCAGGTCTTTTGGATGCAATAAAACGTTTCGGCGAAGGAGATCCCTCTGCTTTAAATGATATCATGAAATACACGGGAAAAATTCCGAAAGGAATGTTTGTCTATGGCCAAGGAAGCGGCGGGGTTGGTTTCGGCATTAATGGCGCACAGGTCAAGCTGGATTTTCTATCGGCAGGCCTGAAAATCAAAAAAAACCATGATGGATCCGTTGAAATTGAACTGGCCGGACAACTTGGTGTAAAGCCCGGAGCTGAAGTTGCCGTCGGCGCCTCCGGCGGGGGAGGCCTGCGCGCTGGAACTTATGTTAAAATATCGGAAGATGGCCAAAAAGTTGCCTTTGGCAGTAAAATCGGTGCGGGAGCTAGTGGCGAAGGTACCGCAAAGACTCCAGGAGCCGGAGTCTTTGGCAAATTAGGAGTGGATGTGTCGGCAATGGGCGGCTGGGAAATCGAAATGTCGGCCGAGCGCTACGCCAACCTGACGCCTTTTGAGAAGCAGTGGCTATCAAACCCTGCGTATGCCGCCTATTTGGCAAAAAAATATGAGGATGTCGGTTTGTACATTACGATGCAGGCAGGGGGTTCCGTTGGAGGAAGCGGCGGCGGACATGGAGGCGCCGGATGGGGGCCCCAAGGCGGAGTCGAAGTGGGCGTCGGGTGGGAAAGTGAAGGATATAATATTGTTCCAAATGGATGGGATCGTATTCATCTGCTTTGGTACTGGCAGCACGGTGAGCGTAGTCCACATTTGATAATTTTTGTCACGGTTCACTACGACCAACCGGAGGTAACGACATGAACAGTAAAACACTCTTATTTTCGCTGGCAGTCCTGTGCTCAGGTATTTTTCTCATGGCCATGATAATTCATGATGTACAGGCGCAGGAAGACAAAATGCTCAATGTAATGTTCCCAAACCGATCCGCCTTGCAGGGATATACTTTTGATCCCGCCCCTGTCCTGATCAAAGTTGATATAGGCGCGTCAAAAAATATCCCTTTTAACATCCCGATACCCGACAAAGAATGGCAGCGCATGCCCCAGGAAGAATTCGTTGAAGGCACACAGATCCTGGCTGGTTTTATCCATCCCCAAGGCCCCGATCAAGGTATGATTCAGGTTATGGCATACCGCCCTCCCTATGAGCTGGGGCCCGGCGACTGGCTATTGTATACACTGGAACAGGGGGGCATGAAAGTCATCACCTCTTCCGGGGAGGGGATAGATGGATCAGGTCCATTCTTTGAAGCACTGGCGGTATCTGAATTGCCCGAGGGATCGCCTCAGATGCCCATGATGATGCGGGCGGCCGTTTTCCGTCACGGAGATACATTTGTCATGGTAAGATGCATGGCATCTTCGCAAGTCTATCTGAATCTGTCCTACTATTTCGGTGTGACCATTCACCGTTTTGAATTTCAAAACGTAAAACTTCCGGTACTTATCGGACAATGGGAAAAACATTGCATAGCTGATTACTGCTGCAATGCACCGCGATCAGGATTTTCGCCCATCGCCTCCAAACAGAAAGCCGTCGTGGAACATTCCCTTCCTCTTGATTTGGAAGGGGTTCGCACCGGACTTCTTAATATCAAAGTCGTCCAAAGCCCTCTGGCTGAACAAACCCCGGCTCAGACCCGCATCAACAACATCTTATACAACATGGTCGAAAAAAGCGGCATGTCCTTTGACAAAGATCTGGTTGCATTAAAAGGCGAACATGAAAATCTTGGCGGCGCCGCCTATTATGCCCGTAACCGCGGGATTGGAGCCGATAAGACCGCCATTGAGTTTTTTGCGCTGTCATGGGAAGGCGATGGTCCAGCCGTGCTTGTTTATATGCTCACGGATGCCAGGGAAAAAAATCCCGTGGCCTGGATGGCAAACAAGCGCACCTTTGAAATCATCAGTCAAAGTCTTTCTCGCAACATTCAATAAATATTTATTTTTCAATAAATCAGGGCTAAGAAAGAGATGCCTTACAAAAAAAATAAAAATCATGAAACGGTTAAACAATAATGCTTCATCGTTCACGATCCTTCAAAAAGGAGGGTGTAATGAACCGCAAACATATTTTTATCTCATTGACATTGCTTTTTTTTCTTCTTTCATCAGGAACGGCATTTCCCAAAGATTCATTGGAAATCAGTAACAGTGGCTATGGACCACTACTATTGGCTGCAACGGCACCCCCGGCGGCATCAGCTCCTGGGGGGGCATCGACTCCTGGAGGGGCGTCAGCTCCTGGAGGGGCATCGACTCCTGGAGGGGCATCAGCTCCTGGAGCGGCGTCAACTCCTGGAGCGGCGTCAACTCCTGGAGGGGCATCAACTCCTGGAGGGGCATCGACTCCTGGAGGGGCATCGACTCCTGGAGGGGCATCGACTCCTGGAGGGGCATCGACTCCTGGAGCGGCGTCAACTCCTGGAGGGGCATCGACTCCTGGAGGGGCATCGACTCCTTCGGCCGCAGGCACTCCCCTGACATCCACAGCGCCTTCGGGAGGGACTGCTCCTTCGTCGGGGACAGGCACGCCCCTGACATCTACCCCGCCACCGGCGGCATCAGCTCCATGATTATTACAACGGTGCTCCCTTACAGGAAAACAAAAATACTTTATCAAACAAACTCTTACGGCGGTAACGGCATCTTGAACCATCCGATAAGAATCCCCCTTAGCCCCCTAAAAAAATATCTAATATCCTCGTTTCAATGCCGGAACAAAGGAGCCGTTACGCTGGAATACGCAATTTGCATGGTGGTTGCCACTGTCCTGATGATTGGCGTTCAGGTGATGTTTAACACTATGGCGCAAGAAATCATCAATGAGTTTAAAAATATTGTTTCATCTTTTCCAGCCATATGAAATTATAAAGTCATTATCGTTAAAATGGGCAAGACCGAATATTGATGGGGGAATGTTAAAATGTGCCGGAAATATATCCTTATCTCACTGATACTGCCTTGTTTTCTTCTATCATTAGAAACGGTCTTTGCAGAAGATTCCTTGCAATTGAATCGAAATAGCGGCTGCAAATCATTATTTCTGGCTGAATTAAAAACTCCGACAGCGGCAACAGCCCCTTCGTCAGCAACTGCTTCTTCTAATGCAAACGCTCCCTCTATGGCTACGGCTCCTTCGACCGCTGCAACACCCTCTGCGGGAACATCGCCTCCTGCGGGAATAACACCCTCGGCGGCAGGCACGCCCCTGACATCTACAATGTCTCCGGCGGGAACATTTCCCGCATCCGCGACATCTCCGGCGGCCCCGCCCCTGACATTCATGCCGTCACCAGGAGCATCTTCGGCATTAACAGGAGTACCCATGCCTACCGGGTCTTCAACGACGGGAACAGCTGAAGGCACCATCCTCCTGCCAGCAAATATCGACAATTACGACTCCCTCCTCACCGGTCTCAACGAGGCCGACACAAAAAAGGTGATTGAATTCATCGGCAAAACTGACGATGATGTCAAAAAACTGTTGGGAGAGGGCAAATATGTTGCCAACTATTCCCTTCCCGGCAAAGCTTGGAACTCCACCGTAGGCCAACTCTATAAACCTTTTGGTTATACACCTGGTTATTGCGGAGAGTGGCAGGAATGGGGGGCGCCTGGTCTTCGCAAAAATGCCGAGGAGGTGTTCGGCAAGGACAATGTAGAAACCGGGGACGTGATGATCTCCTGGGGCGACCCTATAACCGATACAACGGGGTCATACTTCAACCATATTGCCAATACGATCTACGTTAAGTCAACGGGGAAAACCTATGTTGTTGATTACTGGGAGAGCGGGGCTACGGGCAAGCCGGTGATCATGACACCCGAGGAATGGGTGGCCAAATGGCGCGACACCATTTCGATAGGCAATGACGGCGTGGTGTATGGAGATGGCAATGGGAGACTTGAGGCGGATCTCAAGGCAAAGGGCATAAGTTTAGGAGATCGAGCGGATAAACGTCCCCCCCGCAGTTCGTCGTCGACTTCCGCACCGGCATCGCCCAGCCCCATCGGACCAATCATCCCGCTGCATCGTTAATTCAATGGATGTTTGTTTTTTGATATGATAATGTGTTTCAAAAACGTTGGACGGTTGGACCAGAAAGAGGCTATAGATCTGAAATCATGCAGTTTTTATGACTATTGCGGTTATGATTACCTGGGAGAATTAATCCCAAGCTGATTACCACTAAACTAACATTTTGGTCAAAAAGGGAGGGTGTCATGTTGAAAAAAATGAACAACCGGATGTTTGAAATCTATGCCGCAACCACAGAAAAAATAAAAAACAACTTCCGTCAACATCTGGAAAACCAAAGGGGCGCGGGCGCTCTTGAATACGGACTGGTCCTTGCAGTAATCGTTGTTATCATCATCTCGGCGGCAATGTTAATGGAAGGGCCTATTCAAAGTTTTTTCCAGGATGTTATGACAAGAATCCGCTCTTTCTGGTAGTGGTATCAAAAAAAAATTAACAAGCTATCCTTCTTATTATGGTCATTGAATATCGTGGAGACCCATGGCAATATCGACTCCAGGGCATCAGCAAGTCGACGGTCCGCTGTTTTTCCGATAGCAGAGCACCAGACAACAGCATCTGACGGCCAAAAGACGCAAAAGGGCGCGGCAGCGGTGGAGTTCGCATTCGCCCTGCTCGCCCTTTTCTTCTTTTTTGCCGTTTACATGCAGTTTATCCAGATTTTTTTATTGCATGAACAACTTGTCTTTGCCGGCTTTACGGCATCCCGGACCCATGCTGTGAGAGGAGAGATACCCGCCAGGCAGGCCGCAAACGCCATTGATGCCGACGCACGAATCCGCATTGATGGAAATGAAGTTCTTCTTCTAAGAAATATCCCCATTCCGGCAGCCCTCAGCGATATTTTTGCCGAGGGTAACGGCGTGCTGCCCGTCACACACCGGTCCCCGTTTTTTGATGAAATTGACCTGACAGACAGATTAAAGGGCGACAACTAACCCGCAATGAAAACAAATGCCGTCAAACAGCGAAAAAAAATGCCAGGCGTTGTCCAACTTGATAGTCAAAGGGGCTCCATCACGGTGATGATCGCCTTTTTATTGCCCATCATGCTGCTGATGCTGGTTTTGGTTGTAAATATTAATCATATGATATTTCAAAAAATTCGCCTGCAAAATATCGTGGATGCCTGTGCCCTGTCAGCCGCTGCCGTCCAGGCCGCGGGGCTTAATGAAATCGCCGATCTCAACCGGGACCTGATGACGGAAAGCCAAAAAATCGAACGCATTCTTGCCGGCGGCGTTTGGCATAATTATAGTCATGCCCGCGATGCAAAAAACTTCTTTTCCAATGGCAGCAGCGGGGTTCTTGATTGGATTTACAAATACCAGATGGAAGCCAACCAATATTATGCGGCCCAGGCCGACAATGCCGCCCGGCATGTAAAAGATAAAAACCTCGCCCAGGCCTTTCTGCGGGCGCGACATAACACCAGCGAACTTGCCGGATTTAAAACAGAAAAATATTCATATTTTTTCTTATATTATCTGGCGACCGACACTTCAAAGGCCCCGCCCAGACCAACGCGCAGATGGCGCAATCCGGATAATCCAAGATACGCGGGAGACCATGACGGCGTGTATTATATGCCGGGAAAAAGAAGGTTGCCAAAACCGGATTTCTTTGAAATTCCATATCGACTGGAAAAGCAGGCAACAACCATCGCGGACTATGATATTGTTTTGCCGGCTCATGACTTCCCGCTGGGCAATCTGTTTTTTGGCGGGGTGCCCGCTTTGCATGCCAAAGCTGCCGCCAAGCCGGCCGGCGGTTACATAGCTCAGGGAATTCCGAACTATCGTGCGCTGCTGGTTAACTGAAAAACAAACATTATCGCCTCCTGGCCGGCACAGTGAACCGACACGCATAAACCCTCAAGCCGGGACACAGAATATGAAAAATAATAAAAAACCGGAGAGTTCCGGCAATAGTTACAAGATTGACAACCAGAATGGTCAGGTCATCATCGAACTGGCTTTGATGATGCCTTTTCTGGCAATTGTTCTGCTGGCTTTGGCCCTTATCTATGAATTCAGTTCCAAGCAGGTCGTCGCCATGGAAACCATACGTCAGGAAATGCGCGAATCCATGGATGCCGGCGCGCCCGGCCCGTTTCTGGCCGACACGACAAAGCAAACGATCCGGGTGGATATCCCCGGGAAGATGAAACAGGTTTTTAACGCGCCTTACATCGAAAAAGACCTGCGCATCACTTATTATAAAGGATCCTATCACGGATTTGCATTGACCAAATATCACAATCGTGGCACAAGGATTCGAGAAATCAACTTCTAACACCGGAGCACACATATGTCGAACACAAGGGCGCTGCTGATTTCACTACTGGTATCCGTTTTTGCGGTGATCCTGCTGTTTATTTATATCAACAGCAGGGAAAAGGAACTTCTGGAAATGGTGACGCCGATCCGGATCGTCGTGGCTGCAAAAGATATTCCCGAAGGCGCGCGGCTTGACGCCAATTCCGTTGAACTTTTAGAAATACCTCAAAAATATGTTCAGCCGGGCGCTGTCAGCGACCAAAACCGGGTAATCAACCGCAATATCAATGTGCCGGCGCTCAAGGGAACCCAATTGCTCGAATCCATGTTTATCGACACCCAGGCCGAGGGCATCGCCGGCAGAATCCCTTCCGGTAAACGGGCTTTCAGCATTTTTGTCACGGATGTCACCGCTGTGGGAGAACTTATCCTCCCCGGCGACATGGTGGATTTGATGGTCACGGTGGAAGTCGGCTCCTTCCAGGATGGCCGCGGCGTCAGCGAAGAAATCATCACCCGCACCGTTTTAGAAAATATTTTGGTCCTCGCGGTGAATCAAACCTCCAGCAAACGACGGGTGATGGACGCGGCAGACGGAACACAGGACGCTCCGGGAAGCGTTTTCAGCGCGTCAGGTCAGGCGGCGGGGAAAAAAGAGCCATTTAAGACGCTTACGGTATCATTGACCCCGCAGGAAACACAGATACTTAACCTCGCCCAGGAAATCGGCACCCTATCCGCGGCCCTGCGATCGAGTTGGGATGACGGCAAGATCGAAAATCTGCCGGCCCTTTCCGCCCGGGAACTTCTGGGCATCAGTAAAAACATCATCCCTAAAGCTCAGCCGGCCTGGATGGAAATACGCGGAGCCGAACCCTTTGCCCGCAACTAAAATGGAACCATTGCCAGGGGGAAGAACGCATGCGCATGATACGACCTTTTATTAAACTCTGTTTTTTAATTTTTGCTGCGGGACTCGCTTTCACGACTACGGCGGCATGGGCCCAGTTGCCGGATCGGATCACCATTGCGGCCGGAGAAAGCCGGGTGGTAAAAACCGGTTTTGATATAGAAAAAATCGCCATTGGCAATCCTGATATCTGCGGCGGCGTGAAGACCGACGACCAGGAACTGCTTATCAACGGAAAAAAACCCGGTCAGAGCAATATTTTTGTCTGGGGTCCGGATGACCGGAAAATCGAAATCCAGGTCACGGTGGAAAGCAGCGAAGTCAACATGACGGCCGCGGATCTCCGGGAACTGACCCAAGATATCGAAGGCGTCAGCGTGCGGGTGGTGGGAAGCCGGATTTTCATGGAAGGAGAGGTCTTCACCCATAACGACATGAGACGCATTGAACGGGTCATTGAAGGAATTCCCAACGTGGTGAATCTGGTGGAATTCAGCCCGGTCATGAAAGACATCGTCAAGTCCGAAATCGAAAAAGCACTGGCGGCCCAGGGCATGCGCAACGTCAAGGTCTCGGTGACCAAAAATAATTTCATGCTGACCGGCAGCGTCGGCAGCGAGGCCGAATCCGCCAGGGCTCAACGCATTGCCGAGGCTTACTCGCCCGATATCATCAATGCCGTTGCCATACAAAAAGCCGTGCCCAAAGCAGTAGCCGCGGCTGCGCCGGCGGCGCAAGCTCCCCCGCCTCCCCCGCCAAGGGCCGTTCTGATCGAAATGTCACTCAATATCATGGAAATTGAACGAGGCGCTCTGCGGGATTTCGGCATCCACTGGAACCCGGGGGCATCCGCGGGTGGAACGGGATCCTATGCGGGAGGAACCGGTCAATCTTCCTCTTTCGCCGGGTCACTGACCGGCACCATTTCCAACCTGATCCCCAAAATGCGAAAAATCAATGAAGCCGGACGGGGCCGGTCCCTGATGCAGCAAACCCTGATCACCAAAAGCGGGGATGCGGCGCAATTCTTCGCCGGGTCTGAAATTCCCATTCCCATTGCCCAATCCGGCGGCACCATGTCCGTGGATTATAAAAAGGTGGGCGTGACGCTTAATTTTAAACCGGAAATCGACTATTATAACAATATTGTCAGCATCATTAACGTGGAATCAAGCTCCATCACCGGCGCCGGGCCTGGCGGGGTTCCCATCATCAGCAACACGAATTTAAACACCGTGCTCAGCGTTCCCGACGGGCACAGCATCGCCCTGGGAGGACTGGTTGGACAACGGGAGCTGGAATCCCAATCCAGCGCCCCCCCGGGCGGCGATTATGCCCTCTACATGGCCAACAAAGCCGAGCGAGAGGCAACCGATTCCCGGGAGGTGATCATCTTCGTCACCCCCCGGATTTTAAGCGATACCCCGGCCCCTATGGAAATCCAGAAAAAGGTCGAAGATGATTTCAAGCAACAGGAGCTTGAACGGCTTCGCCAGCAGGCTAATTAAGAACAATGGGCGGTCACCTGATAGCTATATACAGCTCCAAGGGCGGGGTCGGGAAAAGTTTTCTGGCCGCCAACCTGGCGGTGGACCTTCACATGGACACCCGGGCAAGGGTGCTGCTGATCGATTTTGGCCTGCCTTTTTCTAATGATATCAAATATATATTAAATTTAACCGATACCAAATCCATCGACAACCTGCTGCCCATGGCCGGCAAACTCAATCCGGCCATGCTTAAGGGATATGCAACACCCCACCCGTCCGGTATTTTTGTCCTTTCCCTGTCCAGCGGACACCGCCAACCGGATCCCGAGCAGCTAAGCGGCGCCAACATAGAGAGGGTCATGCGCCTGCTGCGCGCTATCTATGACTATGTGATCGTCGATATCGGCACAAAATTCGATTCGCTGGTGGAACCCATTTTTGAATTAAGCAGCCGCATCCTTCTTCCGGTGACCCCTGATTTCTTATCCATCCGCCAGACCGTCGATGACCTGGAACTTTTACGCAACCGCAATTTTTCAAGAGAAGCCATTCGGGTCGTTATCAACCGGTATGATAAAACCGCATCGGTCAGTCCTGAGATGATCAGCCATCAACTCAACAAGCAGACCGTTGCCACCATTCCGCTGGATCCGGAAAACGCGGCCAATCTGGCACAGGGGACCTATCCGGAAAAATTTCCCCGGCATCCCGTCACCCAGGCCATCGATAAACTGGTATATACCCTGTTTCAGGAACTGAAAGGAAAAACCACCGGAGATGACGGCCGACTTGATGCTCACGAAGCCCTGCCTCAGGACTTAGATACCCTTAAACGAACCATCCATGAAAAACTTCTGGAATCTATTGACTTTAAAAAAATTGATATGGGAGCCGACAATGATCCAGGTAAAATGGATGAACTTAAAACCACGGTATCCCATAAAATATCGGAAATTTTAGACAATGAAACCACTTTTTCGGACAGGAGTTTGCGATTACAAATCGTAAAGGAAGTCCTTCAGGAAGCCATCGGTCTCGGGCCCCTGGAGGATATTTTATCCGACAACAGTGTTTCCGAAATCATGGTTAATGCCTGGAATGAGATTTACGTGGAACGCAAGGGTCGTCTGGAACGAATCAATAAAAAATTCTTCTCCGAAAAACACCTGTTAAACATCATCACGCGCATTACGGCGCCTTTAGGCCGAAAGATCGACACCAGCACGCCCATGGTGGATGCCCGGCTCAAGGACGGTTCCCGGGTCAACGCCATTATTTCTCCTCTGGCGGTCCGGGGGGCCTGCCTGACCATCCGTAAATTTCCCGAAGATCAGATCGTTGTGGATGATTTGGTGTCCTTTAATACCCTCAACCAGCAGATGGTGGCGTTTCTCAAGGCCGCGGTTTTGGCCAAGCTCAACATTTTGATCTCCGGAGGAACCGGCTCCGGCAAAACCACCCTGCTCAATATTTTATCGAGTTTTATTCCCGAAACCGAGCGCATCGTCACCATTGAAGACTCGGCCGAACTCAAACTGCGGCAGCCCCATGTGGTAACCCTGGAAAGCCGTCCGCCCAATATCGAAGGCAAGGGCGAAGTCACTATCCGTGATCTGGTGAAAAACAGCCTGCGCATGCGGCCGGACCGCATCGTGGTGGGAGAATGCCGCAGCGCCGAGGCGTTAGACATGCTCCAGGCCATGAACACCGGGCATGACGGTTCACTGACCACCATTCATTCCAATTCCAGCAGGGAAGCGCTGTCCCGGCTGGAAACTTTGGTAATGTATGCCGGGTTTGAACTGCCGGTCAAGGCCATCAAGGAGCAGATCGTTGGCGCCATCGATCTGATCGTTCAGATCAGTCGCTTCAAAGACGGCAGCCGCAAGATTATTCAAATCTCCGAAGTGGACGGCATGCAGGGTGAAGTCATTACCCTTGGCGACGTGTTTCTTTTTAAACAAAGCGGCGAGGACAAGGGCCGCGTGATGGGCGATTTTTCATCCACCGGATATATACCTCGCTGCCTGGAGCGCTTCACGGAACGGGGAATTCACATTCCCAGGGAAATTTTCTGGACGAGCAACTAGAACGACACGACCGCGGCCTTCATGTCGGAAAGCCGGCAGCTGGCTGCGACGCCGCTGACAGAAAGCTGGAAACCGATGATTCAAAAAATAATTTTATTAATGACGTTTTTTTCCGTGATCTGGGGCGGCCTTTATCTCTGGCTGCGTGGGCGGGCCATGGTGCAAACCCCCATGGGGATGTCGAATTACCGGCAATGGATTCAATCCAGCATGGCCGATATGTTTTACAAAGTCAGCGACCGGGAGATTTTATATTTACTGACCGGCCTGATTATGCTTGGCGCGTTGACGGGTTTTTTTCTGCCGGGAAAAATCACCCAGTATGACCAGTTCAAGGCCATCGAACGGGCCATTCAGCATAACCGTCTGGATCAATACAACGAGGCTGTTCTGGCGCTGGATGAAATGAAAAATCTATCTTCGCCCATTGTACAGAATGAACTTGGCGTCGCCTATCTCGGGCTGGGCAACTTTGAAAATGCGGAAAAAGCGTTTCTTCGCGCCACAAAATTAATGCCCCATTACAGCAAAGCCTATCAGAATCTGGCCGTTGTCTATACGATTACCGGGAAAACAGCTAAAGCCGGCTTTGCCGAAACCCGTGCCATGGAAGCGGATAAATTTCCGATTTCCAGAAAAAGCCTTTACAATATTAAAGACAACATAACAGACCAGATCGGCCGGCGGCTCTTTCTGGCAGGCCTTCTGGCCCTGGGGGCATGGCAGCTTCCACGGCTGATTATCCGATTCCTGCAATTCCGGAGACAAAAAAAATTCGGTGAGCAGCTTGCCGATGGACTGGTCATGATCGCCAACGGTCTGCGGGCAGGATTCAGCCTGCTCCAGGCCTTTGAAATGGTGGCAAAAGAAGCGAAACCACCGTTAAGTGAGGAATTCGACCTTGTTCTTCGGGAACACCGCCTGGGGGCAAGCCTGGGCGATGCCCTTAAACGAATGGCTGATCGTATGCCCGGCAATGATACCCGGCTCATGGTAAACGCTACCCTGATCCTTCTGGAATCCGGAGGGAACCTTCCCGAACGATTCGACACCCTTGCCAAAACCATGCAGGAGCGGAAACGGATCCAGCTTAAAATCAAAACCATGACCGCTGAAGGAGAAACCCAGGCCTATATGCTTGCTTTGCTTCCCCTGGTGCTGGCCCTGCTGCTAAACAGCATGAACAACGAGGTATTCCGACTCATGTATACCACTGTGCTGGGATGGATGATCATCGGGTTGATCGTGCTGATGGAGGTGGTGGGACTTATCTGGATGCTCAAGATCGTCAAGGTCAAAATATAAATTTAAAGTCTGTGTTAACTTTATGAAGAGGAATGATATGAATACGCAAATAAAGATTATTATCACGGCAACGGCAGCGATTCTTCTTCTTTCAGCATGCGCCGGATCTCACCGGCCAACTGCCCCGGCGCCTCCCGCGCATTCCGGGCATTTTTCACCGGATATCATCACCGTCAACCATCAGACGTTTACCGATGAAATCACCACCTATGCGGGTCCGGCCATCGTTGTATTCTATAATAATGAATTCTGGCAGTCCCTGGACATGAAACACCGCATTGAATGGCTGGCTGAAAAATACAAGGGGCAAGCCAAGTTCGCTCTGTTTCACTGGCAGTTATCCGATGATCCTTCGCGGTTTACGCTCGAAATGCTCCCCACGGTGGTCCTGTATAAAAACGGTAATGAAATCGATCGCATTAAAGGGATTCCACCGGATGAAAAGGACCGGGCGCGTTGGAACGACGACATAGAGCTCTGGTTTTTAAAAAACGCCATGCAGTTGGAAGGGTCGGTTTACTCCGCCGATTACACCTATTTTTTTCGAAATGATTATAAACTCCAGATCGGAAATTACTAAAAAAGGAACCTGAATCTTTGACGCGCGATGCCATTGCAGCCTTCAACAAGCGTTTGTTTAAAGCCTTTCAAATCAGAGACATTAAAGTCGGCGCGGTGCCGGATATTGAGCAGCGCCTGATCTCGGATCACCTCATCGCGCAAGGCACGGCCGATGCTTCCCAGGTCAACACCGTGCTTGAAGAAGTAACCGGCATCCAGGCTCTTGATCCGACTTTTATCTCCTTTGATCCGTCCTTTATCGCCCATATCACTCTGCTTGTTCCTGAATCCGTCGCGCGTGATGAGACCGTTTTTCCGGTTCGGCATGAAAACGAATATATTCACCTGTCCATGGCCATGCCCCAGGACAACGAGGCCATCCGACGACTGGAGGCCGTTACCGGATCACGGATAAAGCCATACTGTTGCAATGGACCGGCCATCAGGTCCGCCATCGACAAATATTACAGCAGCCGTCCGCCGGTTGCCGAGCCCGAGGCGGAAAATCCCGCCATACTGCTTGAGGCGGCGTTGAAATCGCTCAACAAGCTCAAGACGACCCGGGCCGATTCCATGGCCCTGATCAACAACGCCGACCTGATCCGTCTTCTGCAGCATGTGATGAACGCCCTGGTTAAAAGCGGCGCCAGCGATCTGCACATGGAACCCCGGGAATCCGATTTCCGCATCCGCTTCCGCAAGGACGGCGTCATGCAGACAGCCTGGACCTGGCCGCCCATTTTTCGGGATGCGATCATCGACCGTTTGAAACTCTTGTCCCGCATGGACTTGAACCAACGAAGTCTGCCCCAGGACGGAAGCATTAATTTCGGCCTGATCAAGGATCGTGTGGTGGATATCCGGGTATCGGCCCTTCCGTCACTCTATGGCGAAAAAATCGTCATGCGCATTCTGGAACGGGATAAAAAACAGGTGACCCTTAACGAAATGGGCATGGAGCCCCGGGACGCGGCCCTGCTGGAAAAAACCATTCATCACCCCACCGGCCTTATCCTGGTGACCGGCCCCACCGGTTCCGGCAAATCCACGACCCTTTATGCCGTGCTCACGGAATTAAATACTGATTCCGTTAATATTGTCACGGCGGAAGATCCGGTGGAATATAAACTTGACGGTCTGACTCAGGTCAGTTGCACCGCGGATACGGGTTTGAGTTTTAAAGACGCTCTGCGGTCCTTTCTGCGTCAGGATCCGGATATCATCATGGTGGGTGAAATCCGTGATGCCGAAACCGCGGACATCGCGTTAAAGGCCGCCATGACCGGTCATCTGGTGCTGTCCACCCTGCACACCAACGACGCCGCCGGGGCCATCAGCCGGCTGGTGCATATGGGGATTCCGCCTTACCTGGTGGCATCCGCCCAGATCACGGTGGTTGCCCAGCGCCTCATGCGACGGCTTTGTGAAAAGTGCAAAACCCCATTTACACCGGGAAATGATATGTTGCGCGCCATGGAAATTGCCGCCGAAGACAAAACCCTTTACCAATCGGTGGGCTGTCCGGAATGCGCCGGTACCGGATATCACGGCCGCATCGGCATTTATGAAATTCTCCAGGTCTCAGATCGCATCATGGACCTGATATTAAAAGACCAGCCGGCAAAAGCCATCAAGGAAGCCGCCATGTTAGAAGGCATGCAGACGCTCCGGGAAGCGGCGGCGGCCAAACTTTCAGCCGGGCTCACCACCATTGAGGAAATGCTGCGGGTCACCATGGACGCATAGACAAAAACAAACAGACTGATATAATTATAACGGGAGTTAAGTCCATTATGATGCCCGGCATCGTCAAACTTCTGGCTTTAGTGTTATTTTTCGGCGGAATCTTTTTCGCGGTTTATGGCCTCGTCCGGAAACTCAAGAGCAACGAGATGATGGGAAAACCTCCAGCGGATTTCGATATTCCGGAGGAATCCAGATTTGTCCTGCTTTTCAAACCCTTTTACTCTCTTTTTCTTCCCATCATTGAACGCATCCCCCTTGACGGCTACCGGCAACGCATGAAGAAATACGCCGTTACCGCCGGCCTGGAAAACGATATCACCGGCAACGACATCATCGGTTTTCAATTAACGACCATGCTGATCTTCGGCATCCTGGGGTTCATGCTTTTTGATAATGGCGTCTATATCGCCATGGCGGCGGCGTTTGGATTGGCCTATCCGTATCTGTGGCTTTCCGATAAAAAAAAACAGCGACAGGAAAAAATAAAACTGAGCATGCCCGATGTGGTGGATATGCTGTCGCTCTCCGTTGAGGCGGGATTGGCATTTAACGTTGCGGTCCAGAAGGTGTGCGAAGTTTACCGCCGCGACAAGGATCCTTTTGTGGTGGAACTTTTCCTCATGGATCAGAATATCAAGCTCGGCCGGTCCCGGGATGAGGCGCTGAAAATGATGGCCGAACGGGTGGAAGTAACCGAACTCGATTCTTTTGTTTCCATTCTCATCCAGGCCAACAAAATGGGATCCAGTATCGCCGACGTACTCAAATCCCAGGCTGACCGCATGCGGTCCGAGCGGTTTATGAATGCTGAAAAAATCGGGGCTCAGGCATCCCAGAAACTTCTGGTTCCCATGATGATCTTTATTTTCCCCATTATCTTTATCGTTATTCTGGGCCCGTATATCATACAATTTC
>QZJS01000090.1 GCA_003597945.1 Desulfobacteraceae bacterium
GGGCCGGGAAACATCTACGTGACCCTGGCCAAGAAAATGGTGTCCGGCGTGGTGGGCATCGACATGATCGCCGGTCCAAGCGAAATCCTGGTGGTCGCCGATCGCAGTGCCGATCCCGCCTATGTCGCGGCGGATCTGCTCTCCCAGGCCGAACATGATCCCCTTTCCTCGGCCGTGCTGGTCACGGATTCGGAAGCCGTGGCCCAGGCGACCGTATTTGAGATCCAGCGGCAAATCGCCGTCCTTAAACGCCGTGAGATCGCGGAGCAGTCGTTGGCCCGATACGGCGCTGTTTTTCTGGTAAAGGACCTTTTTTCGGCCATGCAACTGGCCAATCGCATTGCCCCGGAACACCTGGAACTTCAGATTGAAGCCCCGTTTGAACATCTCGGCGCGATCCGGAATGCCGGGGCTGTTTTCATCGGCCCGTATACGCCCGAGCCGGTGGGCGATTACATGGCCGGCCCCAATCATGTGCTGCCCACCGCCGGCACCGCGCGGTTTTCATCGGCACTCTCCGTGGATACCTTCATGAAGCAGACCAGCCTGGTGCATTATTCAAAAGAGGCTTTTGAGCGGGAGGCCGACGATATCATGCGCCTGGCCGATACCGAAGGACTGGGCGCCCATGCCGGCTCCGTGCGGGTTCGTCTGCGCGGAAAATAAGCATTTTAACTTTTTTTTAAGATATTTTTTAGGCATTATCAGCTTTTAGTTGACAACCGCATGAATCATTATTAATTTTGAGACAACGCTCATAAAAGGAAAAAACATGGGAAGACCGCATAAAAAACGTTTTGTCGCGTTTAATCCGGGTGTCTGTTACTTCAAGCCCAGGGGAATCCCCATGGTGGCGCTTGAGGAAATTCGTTTGAAGGTGGATGAGCGGGAAGCCTTGAGGCTGGCGGACCTTGAAAATCTATCCCACGAGGAAGCGGGCAGCCGGATGGGCGTATCCCGGGCCACCTTCGGCCGGATTATCGAACAGGCTCGCCGAATCGTGGCGGACGCCCTGATCAACGGCAAAGCCATCAACGTTGAAGGCGGCAATTTCCAGATCACTTCAACGGAAAGATTGTTCATATGCGAAAAATGCAAGTATGAGTGGCATGAACTCTGCGGCACGGGCCGGCCGGAAAAATGCCCGTCATGCTTTAACAGGGAAGTTCACCGGGTGCCCGCCAAATAGTTTTAAATAGTTGCGATATCAATGTGTCGATTGTTGCGTTTCAGTTTCAGGAACGGGTGCGCAGGCATCGGTCCCTATTATCAAATACAAGGAGAAACAGCGGTATGGAAGGTTGTAAATCAAAAGGCATCGGCATTTCTGACCCTGAAGCCGAAAAACAGCAGCAGGAAAAAAATCTCAAGGAGACCCTGTCCCGAATTCGATATAAATTTCTCGTGATGAGCGGCAAGGGCGGCGTGGGAAAAACCAGCGTATCCGTGAATCTCGGCATTGCCCTTGGAAAGCGGGGTTTTAAGGTCGGCATCATGGACGTGGATCTTCACGGGCCCGATGTTCCCCGGATGCTCGGTTTAAAGGGAATGGCCGGCCCCAATGAACGGCAGGACAAGCTGGCGCCCATGATTTATTCGGAAAATATCAGCGCCATATCCATTGAGTGCCTCATGCCCAACAAGGATGATCCCGTCATCTGGCGCGGACCCCTGAAGCATTCGGCCATCAGCCAGTTCATCACCGACGTGGACTGGGGGGATCTCGACTTTCTGATCATCGATTCCCCGCCGGGCACCGGCGATGAACCCCTGAGCGTGGCCCAGACCATCGCCGATGCGCAGCCCATCATCGTCACCACCCCCCAGGAAGTGGCCTTGTCGGATGTGCGCAAGTCCATTAATTTCTGTAAAAAAATCAATCGCCCGCTCTTCGGCCTGATCGAAAACATGAGCGGATATGTCTGCCCCCACTGCAACAAGGCTGTGGATTTGTTCGGGTCGGGCGGCGGCGAAAAAACCGCCGCGCAATTCGGGATTAATTTTTTGGGCCGGATTCCCTTTGATCCGAACCTGGTCAAGGCCGGCGACGCCGGGGATTCCTACCAGGAAAAGTACGGGGATACGCCGGCGGGACAAGCGTTTGACGCCATTGCCGACAAACTGGCGGCCTTGATCAAGAAGTAGCGCTTTATGACAGGCGACAGGCGCGCAAACCATCAATCCGTTCGCTCAATGCGCCTGTTGCCGGCCGGGGCGGCTGATCCGCTGAATTTCTCAAACTCGGGCGTTGCCCTCAGACAGTGAGAACTTCTTAACGCGGATCAACCGCCCCGTCTGTTTCGGCAACAAGCGCAAATTCACTCTCGGATCGACGGGTTGCGAGCCTGTCTTGGTTGTGAGTTTAAACCGGGATTCGAACCCGTCAGTCAGAAGAAGATCCGCCCAGATTATTGAGGATCAGCGTCAGGGGCAGCACATCGGCATCCTGGCTTTGAAAACGGATGGGCCCTGGATTCCGGTAATCATCGGGTCCGGGTCCGGCTGCCAGCCATTTTTCCTGAAGTGATTTAAGGACGAGGTAGGCCGGGGATTCCAGATCCACGATGGCGCGTTCCAGGACAAGTTCCAGTTTCCCCTTGCGTTCTTCAAGATGCATGAGCGAGGCAATGGGAATGCCGATGGGCTCCCATTGGGAAAAATCCTTTTCCAGGTTTTTAATGGATGCCATCTGGCCCGTGGCCTTGCCGGCGATCAGCGAAAAGACCGTCAGTCCCAGATTATAGGTATAGGTGCAGTCAAACCAGGTGGGATCGCTTCCGCGACCGTCATAACCGTAAAAATGATTCTGGGTTTTAAATTTCGGCACGGATGCCTGATAAACCTTTAATATCGCCGCCGGCACTTCTTGGTTTTTCCGGATTATTTCTTCCCGTTGCAGTTCCTGGGTCAGCATTTTGACCGATACGATGCTGTTTTTAACCAGCAGGCAGGGATCGGCGGAGCCGTAATTCTTAAATATGATCGGCCCGTAAGCGTCCGGGTCCAGCCCGTCTTTTTCCATGGTTTTGCGGTACCAGCCGGGCCGGATGCCGATTTTGTATTCACCCCGCTCCCTCAAAATTTTCAGGTAATCCTTGACCAGACCCATCAGCACCTTTTCGGTTTCCATCTGGGAGAACTGGAAATTACCATGGCTGTCCCTCTCGGTGAGAAGTCCTTCCTGGAAAAACGCCGGAATATCGTTGAATAGATCATCGTCTCTGGTATTCCAGATGCTGGAAGACCAGCCCTCGCGGGATTGGCGCGCCAGCCGGCGCAGATAGTCGAGCTGTTCATCCAGAGTGACAAAAGTGGAGTGGAAATCCGTGTCGTGGGTTTGATTGTATTCGCCGATAATAGTATTGAGTTTTATGATAAATAATTGAATTTCATTGATAAATTCAAGGACTCCCTCGGGGATGACGATAACTCCGTAGTTTTTGCCCACCGCGGCCCGGCGGACGATCCCGTCGCAGATCAGCCGGGACACGTTTCGCAGGGTCATGCCGTAGGCAGTGTAATCCGTGGTCCCTTCTTTTTCCGCTTTTTTTATCCGGGCCGTATCAATGTAATCGGCCAGTTCTTCGCCGATCAGGATGATATTGGGATGCACCTGCAGGGCCACTTCAAGCCCGAGATGACTGGCCACGCGGCCCATGACCTTGCACACATGCCAGTATTTGACATCCGAGCTGCCGTCCGAGCAGAGGTTGCTGATATCCCTGGAAAAGGCCCGTGCCGCGGAATGAAACCCGAAGGACACCGCGCAAAGGGTGTTGCCGTTTATATCCCGAACCTGGATGTCGCCGTCGATGGTTTTGGGAACGCCGATCACCTGGATGCCGTCTTTAAAAAATTCCTGAGCCAGAAAGGCCGCGTTGGTGTTGGAATCATCGCCCCCCACAATGACCAGCGCGTCAAGATTCAGATTTTTACAGGTTTGCCTGGATAAATCCATTTTAATCCTGGAATCGATTTTGGTGCGGCCGGTCTTGATCATGGAAAAACTGCCGACATTGCGATGGGAATCCACCATGTCCCGGGTGATTTCCACATAATCGTTTTCAATAATGCCGTCGGGTCCCAGGATAAATCCATAAAGCCGGCTGTCCGGATTCGCCGCCGTCATGGCATCGAAAAGTCCGGCGATGACGTTATGCCCGCCCGGTGCGGGGCCGCCGGAAAAAACGATGCCGATATGTCGTTCTGCAAGGTAATGGTTACGGAGGTCGTCGTCCGCGTTATCTGAACCGGTGACTTTTTGCACCGGGTTGCCGATGATGTCCGGCAGCATCTGTACCGCGGCCGGATGCGGTTGAAAAAGATAACGGAAATCGGGTTCAAGGCGCGTGAATGGGTGTTTGAATACCGTGCAGACATCCGGCTTGAAATTAAGCCGTTCCAGCAGGGCCGGGGTCCGCGATGTGATTACACCTTGCGCCTCCGGATGTTTAATAAACGCATTCCAGTCGACATCCTTCTTCTTTGACATATGATTTCTCCATTCCCCGTTGGCATGCGAGATTAATAACGCAGGATAAAATAATCGGATCGCACACCGACAAATTGACTTTTATCATTTTTATATATAATTGAATAAAATAAAACCGATCATGCGGCTTGTTCCGCGATGGCCGCAAGGTCCCGCGGGCATGGGCTGTGTAACGATCGATTCAGATTCTTATACCATAATTTAAATGAAAGAAACCATGAATTGTCGGCAGGGATATGATTTTTGGGTATGAATTTCTCACCGGCACTAAAGAGCGATTCAGGAGGTGTTTTCCATGTTGATCGTTATGCGCAAGGACGCTGATGATAATCAGGTCGCCGGGGTCATTCGGGCCGTCGAGGCCAAAGGATTCAAAGCCCGGCCCATTCCCGGCGGGGAACGGGTTTCCATTGCCGTCCTTTTTAATAAAGGGGCAATCGATCCGGCATTTTTCCATGAGCTGCCGGGGGTCAAGGACACCATCCCCGTGACCCGTCCGTTTAAGCTGGTCAGCCGGGAAACCCGGCCGAATGCAACCGTGATCCGTGTGGGCAATGTGCGGATCGGCGATGGTCACCGGGTGATCATGGCCGGGCCGTGCGCCATTGAAAGCGAAACCCAGGCCATGACCATTGCGGAGCATGTGAAACGTTCCGGCGCCGATATGTTCCGCGGCGGCGCGTTCAAGCCCCGGACATCCCCTTACGCCTTCCAGGGGCTGGGGGAAGAGGGGCTGAAAATTCTGGCAAAGGTCAGGGAAACCTACGGAATGCCGGTGGTGACCGAGGTGATGGACATGGCGCATTTCGATACGGTGGAAGATTACGCGGATATGATCCAGATCGGCACCCGCAATATGCAGAACTTCAGCCTGCTGCGCCGGGCCGGGGAATCCAAAAAGCCGGTGCTGTTAAAGCGCGGCATGTCGGCCACCGTGGATGAATGGCTGATGGCCGCCGAATACATCATGGCCGAGGGAAACCCCGAAGTGGTCCTTTGCGAACGGGGGGTCAGAACCTTTGTGCGCCACAGCCGGAACACGCTCGATTTTTCAGCGGTTCCCGTGGTGCAGCGGGAAAGCCATCTGCCGGTTATCGTGGATCCGAGCCATGCGGCGGGTTTCCGGGACCAGGTGATTCCCTTAAGCCGGGCTTCGGCCGCCGTGGGTGCCCACGGCATCATGGTGGAGGTCCATCACGAGCCGGAAAACGCCCAGAGCGACGGGGTTCAGTCCCTGCTGCCGGAACAGTTCGACGTGCTGTGCCGCCAGGTCCGGGCGATCTGGGGGCTGATTTCAGATATGCCTCAAGCTGAAACCAGCTCCTGATGCCGCATTAAAAGAATTATAAATTATATAAATTAAAGTGCAAAAACGGTTGCTGGATTTTAGTATCTGATACAGAAAGTCAAGAGAGGGTGCCGTGCGTGAACTTGAGATCAACGGAAAAACCGGCCGTTCAAAAATCTGCATTGGCGAGAAAATGTCCAATCTTTCCAAGTATCTGGTGGATTCCCCCGCCATCGTGATTACTGATGAAAACGTGGCCCGGCATTATCAGCAGTATTTTCCGGATTGCGAGCGCATCGTTCTTGAAACCGGCGAGGCCATCAAGACCCTGGACACGGTCCGGGAACTCTATGAACGGCTCATGGGCCTGGCCGCGGACCGGAGTGTTTGTTTAATCGGCATCGGCGGCGGCATTGTCTGCGATATCACCGGATTTACGGCTTCCACCTATCTCCGGGGGGTCCGGTTCGGGTATGTCCCCACCACGCTGTTGGCCCAGGTGGATGCCAGCGTGGGCGGCAAAACCGGCGTAAATTTTTCCGGGTACAAAAACATGATCGGCGTGTTTTCCCAGCCCGAGTTCGTCATCTGCGATCCCGAAATCCTGATGACCCTGCCCGAGGTCGAACTGGCCGCGGGTTTTGCCGAAGTCATCAAGCACGCGGCCATTGCCGACGCCGGATATTTTAGTTTTCTTGAAAAAAACACAGGAAACGGCCTGGAAATGTCTTTGGAGATCCTTGAGAAGATCATTTATGAATCCGTGGCCATCAAGGCGGCCATTGTGGGCCGGGATGAAACGGAAAAAGGAGAGCGCCGCAAACTCAACTTCGGTCACACCTTCGGCCATGCCGTGGAAAAGACCACGGGCCTGCCCCACGGCATGGCCGTGAGCATCGGCATGATGACCGCCGCAAAATTATCCACGGCCAAAGGGATGCTGGACGTAGCAGACGTGGACCGCATCGAAAATCTCCTGGCCCGCTTTTCGCTTCCCACGCGGCTTGATTTTGACGCGGACCGGGTCATGGACGCCATGGCCCGGGACAAAAAGCGTGAGGGCGACCATATCCATTTCGTGCTGCTGTCAGCCATCGGCAAAGCCGTCATCGCCCCCATCACCCTTACCGAACTCTCCGCAGTTCTGGGGTCAAACCTTGATTAGTGATTATCGTATATAGTTCCAGAGGCAAAATGCCATTTAAAGGTCCTTGGGGCATGGAAAAGTTCTGGCGTTAAAACAATAACATACTAATTTTATTTTGGATAAATAAATAGAAGCTATTTCAAAACCCCATCTGAAGCCCGAGGGCTGCGTTGCAGACCTCTTCAAAATGTTCACATATTATAATATACTTCTCTTTTTCGTTGGCCCGCACCTTGCCCTCGAACCTGATCTGAGGTTTTGAAACAGCTTCTAATCGAGGTTTGACCCTTTCTTCCTGTGATCCCGCCCCCTGGTTTTCTAATCAAGGTTTAACCCCACCCCTTGTTCTGGTGGATAATCACAAATCAAGGTTTGACCCCCTGACCTGACCCCCTGACCCCCCTGATGCGGAAGATGGGTGGATCGATGCGTTCGCCGCGGCATGCCGGGCATCGGCTCGGGGGGGTGGGCCGCTTGCGGTTTTTAAATTCAAATCCGCAGGAAAGGCAGCAGGCGGGGGAGATATCGATATTTTCCCCTTTTGCCGATACGGTCTTGATAATGTGGGGGATGTGTTCGTAAACCGCTTTTTCGCTCATGCCGAGGGCCTGGGACAGAACCCGGGCGCTGCATTCCTTTTGGGAGAGCAGCGCGATGATCTGTTCACGAAGGGTTGCCATGGTCATTCTCTCTGTGATTATTCCTGCCGCATCCCGAGTCGGTTCATCCGGTTATAAAGGCTGGTCCGTTTCATATCTAAAATTTCCGATGCGCCGCCCGTGCCGCTGATTTTTCCGCCGGTTTTTTGTAAAATGTACCGGATATAGCGTCGCTGCAGTTCGTCGAGAGACGGCAGGTCGTCAAAGGGATGTGTGCCCCGGGCGGGGCCGGCAGACGGAAGATCCAGGCAAAGCGTGCCATCGGCGGAGAGCAGAAGTGCCCGCTCGATTACGTTCTGGAGCTCCCGGATGTTGCCGGGCCAGTCATAGGCGTTAATCATAGCCGCCTGGTCCGGCGTAATGCGGCATTTCTCCCGTTTGTATTTTACGGCATAGCGTTCCAGAAAATGATCGGCCAGCAGCACAATGTCTTCTTTTCTTTCCCGCAGCGGCGGCATGGTCATGGGGATGACGTTGAGCCGGTAGTAGAGATCGTCCCGGAAACGGCCGGCGGCCACTTCCTCTGCCAGATCCCGGTTGGTGGCGGCGATCAGACGAAAATCAGAATGGATGGTTTTGGCCCCGCCGATGCGGACCATGGTTTTTTCCTGGATGGCCCGCAGCAGTTTGACCTGGATGGACTTGGGGATTTCTCCGATTTCGTCGATAAACAAAGTGCCGGTATGGGCCAGTTCCAGGCGGCCTTTTTTCTGACGGTCAGCGCCGGTGAAAGCCCCTTTCTCGTATCCGAAGAGTTCGCTTTCCACCAGGTTTTCCGGAATGGCCGTTGGGTCGATGATGACCAGGGGTCGGGTTTTCCGGGGGCTCATCTGGTGGATGCGCCGGGCCAGCAGTTCCTTGCCCGTGCCGGTTTCCCCGGAAATCAGTACGGTGCTGGCTGATGCCGCGATTCGGTTCGCCTGATCCAGCAGATGCGTCATGGCCGGGTTCCGGGTGATGATATCCGTGTCGTCGACAGATTCCAGGTGCCCTATCTGGTCGGTGGCTTTTTCGGCCATCCGGCTGGAAAAGGCAAAGATGTGATCGATGTAGCGGGTCAGCCACTGGGCCATGTGGGAGAGCTGGGCCATATCGAAGTTGTCGAAGCAGTCACGGACATAGGAATTGTCATGGTATAAAACGCCCCGGACACGGCCTTCCACCGCAAAAGGAACGCACATCATGGCCTTGACCCGGCTTGGATTTAATTCAAAATCCTCCCGGCGCACCACCTGGGGCCGGTTTTCATAAAAGGCCTTAAACACCAGGGAAAGGTTGGCCTTGAATTCCGGAGAAGCAACATCGGTTCCCGAGAGGTTGCAGGGACCCCGGAGCACCGGGCCTTTGGCTTTGCCGCTGCGTCCGAACCAGAAAATCCCCCCGCGCTCGGCTCCGAAAAACCGGTTGGTGGCCTTGACGGTGCGCGACAGGAGGCTGTCGAAATCCGCGCTGGGAGAAAGTTCCTGGATCACCTCTCCGAACATGCCCAGCAGATGGGTTTCCGTGTCCCGGTGAAGATTCAGGTCGCTTTTGACCGCCAGCAGGGGCCGCAGGTCATCGGGAAAAAAGATATCCACATAACTGCCGAAATCCTTTCTGACGTTTTCGGCCATCAGGCGCGCCTGTTCGGTGTCGCCGGCCCGCAATTTCAAACGCACGGCCTCCAGGCGGGTTTTGCCGAGCTGGATGGGATCACCGGACTGGATCAAGTAGGCTTCGCTGCGCTCCAGGTCGGCGGCGATAGGCTCCATGGCGCTACCCTTTTCCATGGCATCCGCGGCTTTAAGCCGCAGGGCCACCCCCCGCAGGTGAATATTGGGCTCCCGCATGATCCGCTCGAATTCGGTCAGATAACTCAGTTTCTCCGAAAATTGCAGCCCGTGGCGATGAAGCTCGAAAAGGGTTTCAATGACAATGGGTGATGCGTATTGCCGGATCAGGCCGGACGCTTCTCCGTCTTCCGCGTTTTTCCGAAGCCATTCCCTGGATTCAGCCAGACGACCCTCCATGTAATGATGGAATGCCAGCCCGCCTGTGGCGAAATACCCGGCCAGGGCGTTTTGAATGGTTCGGGCTTCCTGATAAGCGCCGGAGAGATGAAAATGGGCTTCCCTGTTTTTTTGAATGCCCAGCAGGATGATGCCAAGCGCCGCCCGCAATGTGGTGGCCAGGCTCCGGTCGGCCCCTTCCACGGCCAGCCGCCGGTAGTAATCCAGTGTGCCGATGGCCCGGTGAAACTGACCCAGAAATGCCGCGCAATAGCTCAGCCACAAGGGCCCGGACGGGTTGATGACCCGGTCGTGCTGCTCGGATTCAAAGCTCTGGGCCGCCTGTTCAAAATAGGTGATGGCTTCCCGGAATCGGCCCTGGATGAAGTAGTAGAGACCGATAAATTCCGCCGCCTGCATAAGGATGTCGTCATCTCCGAGTGCTTCTGCGCCGGCTTTCCCATCGGCGAACATGGCCATGGCCTGGTCCCGTTTCTCGGCGAAATAAAAGAGCCGGCCCAGATGAAGGCGGATCAGGGCCAGGGAACGCCGATCTCCCATTTTTTCGGCCGAGGTCGACGCATGTCGCAGAATCTGCGACAGATCACCGAATCCCTTGCCCAGAACAAAGCTCAGGTTGGCAAGTTCAAGGCTCGTGGAAACGAACAGGCCGTCTTTTTCCCTGTTGGTTTCCGGATCCATGAACCGCGAGACAAGATGATTGAGCCTTACCCAGGCGGCGTTGCGGTCCCCGGATGCCAGGGCGTGCCGGGCGAGATTGTTTTCAACGGCAAATGCGTCGTCGGCGGATCGCGCGTGGAGGGGATTGTTTATAGATGGCATAGGTCTCTCCTATGATGGTGAGCGGACAGCTGAAACCATAAGCCGCAAAACCGGTTTTTGTCAACCCAAATGTCCGTATAAGGACATATCTGTGTCCCTATCAGGACATATTCGAAAGGTCAAATTAAAACAATTCCAATAAATCAAGATTTTAATTCCTATATGTCAAATGGCATATTGTTTGCAATATATGGCCTTGGAACAGGAAAAAGAAGTTTTTTGCGGCGCTGCCGCCTTAGGCCCAACATTTAAAAAGTCAAGGAGGGTGAAATGAGCGTATTTAAAGACACCGAGCATCTGTATGCATTTCTGGAAGATCTTTGGAAGTACATCATTTTTGAGTCCGGCATGGGGGATAAAATGCGGGAATACGGCGTCAGTTATAAATACATTATGACCGACCCGCCGGGCTACCTTTATGTGGATCCCGATACGGTCATCACCGGCGATGCGGCCAACCGGGACGCGGTCATCACCATGGAGCTTTCCGGGGACACCATTCACCAGTTCTGGCTCAAGAAAATCTCTCTGCCGGTGGCGCTCGCCACCCGGAAAATCAAGGCCAAGGGTCCGATTCCCAAGGTTTTGAAAATGCTGCCCGCTTTAAAACCCGTGCATGAGATATTTCCGGAATATTGCAAAAAACACGGGCTGCCCGTGGATTAAGGCTGTCTTTCGGGGTGGACCGGCGCAACTTGTATTTGTCGGCGGGCATGACGGGTTTGTATTTAATGAAATTACAAGATGTGAATCTTTAAAGGGAGAAGAAACAATGACGGAAAGCAAGGTCCCCGGTCATATCGCCTATGAGCTGGATGCCAGGGCGGAGAATAATCCGGATTTTGAAGTATTGACGTTTGAGAATGGAGATTTTCCCGCGGAGGTGCTCACCTACCGTGATATTGTCATTTCCGGTCGAAAATTTGCCCGGATGCTGCAGAAGGCGGGAATCGGCAAAGGTGATGCTTTTGCCCTTGTCATGCGGAACCACCCGGAGTTTCTTTATGCCATGTATGGCGCATCCATACTGGGCGCCGTCATGGTCCCCATCGATCCCAGGGTCAAGGGGGATCGTCTCCGGTACGTGTTGAAGGATTCCAGGTCCAAAGGGATTATCCTGACCAGTGAGTTTTTAGACAACGTCATGGATGCCCTTGCCGGTCTGCCGGAGATCCCGGTGCTTGGTGTGGCTTATAAACCCGGCATGAATGTTGAGGTGTTAAACGCTTTTCCGGTGCTCAATGAGATGTATGAAGGCCCGGAAGTGCCGCCGCCCGATGCGTGCAACGATGATCCGGCCCTTCCCCTTGAAGTGATTTACACATCCGGCACCACGGGTGATCCCAAGGGGGTTCTGGTCAAAGGGAGCCGGATGGCCCAGTTTGCGCAACTGGCGCTCTTCGTATGGCAGTACACCCCCCAGGACAAGCTCTACACGGGGCTTTCCCTGACCCATGGCAACGCCCAGGCCGTGACCCTGGTGCCCTCGCTGATGCTCAACATTCCCGCGGTCATCAGTCGGAAATTCACCAAAAGCCGCGTCTGGGACATCTGCCGGACCCACGGATGTACGGCGTTTTCCCTGCTGGGCGGCATGATGATGGGAATTTACAGCGAGCCGCCCAAACCTGATGACGCGGACAACCCGGTCCGGCTGGTATTGAGTGCCGGCACCCCCCTGCCCATATGGGAAGCTTTTGAAAAGCGTTTTAATGTCATGATTCATGAATGGTACGGCGCGGTGGAAGGCGGATTCGCCCATAAGCCGCCCGGAGTGGGTCCCATCGGATCTTTCGGCAAACCCCTTGAAGGCCTGATGGAAATGCGGGTGGTCCGGGAAGGAGAAGACGACACCCCGTGTCCCCCCGGCGAGACCGGGGAGATTATTTTCCGGATGCCGGGCCAGAAAATTGAAGTCGATTACCTGGGCAAAAAGAAGGCGTCCGAGGAGAAAACCCGGGGCGGATGGCTGCGCACCGGCGACATGGGCCACACCGACGAGGCCGGTTGGTTCTTCTTTGATTATCGCAAAGGCGGTGGATTGCGTCGCTCGGGTGATTTTATCCAGCCCCATTACGTGGAGGCCGGCATCGCGGTCCATCCCGAGGTCAGCGATGTCTGCGTCTACGGGATACCGGCGGCGTCGGGCGCGCCCGGAGAAAGCGATCTGGTGGCTGCGGTGGTGCCCATGGATGGACATAAGATCGATCCGGCATCCATATTTGCCCTTTGTCGTCAGAGCCTGGAGGGAAATGCCGTACCATCCTATCTTCAGGTTGTGGATGTCATTCCCAAATCCGCGTCCGAAAAAAACCTGGACCGGCTGCTTCGGGATGAATTTTCCAGGGAGGCGGAAAATGTCTTTGCGGTGGCAGATTTCAAGTGATCCGGCATGAGCAAGGCTTCCTGGTGAACCATCAACATTTTTTGTGTCACTGCCCGGAAACGCGGAAATAAGGCGAAAAAAAGATAAAAAGGAGTGGGACATATGAAAAAATATGTGGAGGATTTGGATTTTCGGGGGGAAGAGTTTGTCGGCGAATGGACGCCGTGGTCGCCCCAGGACATCCGTCGGAAAAAAGGCGTGCTGGAATCGGCCAGGGTCATTTTGAATTCCGTGTTCACCGCGCCCTTTGCCGGCGGCGTGCCGTCCATTGAGGCTCAAATCGTTTATGGTCAGGAAGAGCTCGAAGCCGTGGCCCGAAAGGTGGAAGAAATCGCCCATACCCAGGAGTCCTGGAAGGAGGCGTTTCTCTACGAGGCGGTCATGGTCCGGGATTCGGATGTCATTTTGTTTATCGGCAATACCCGTTGCCATGAAACGCCGCTGGATGCCGGTTGCGGGTTGTGCGGCGGCACGTTGGACTGCGGTTATTTCTATGAAAAGAAAACGCATCGCTACGGCCTGGTGGATATCACGGACCGGTCGTCCTCCCGCATGATCAACGGCCCGCTTTGCACGGCCCGTGTCGGGGATCTGGGATACGCGGTGGGAAGCGCCCTCTGGACCGCCCACACCCTGATGGTGGACGCGCGGCCCTTTGCCAGCATCGGCATGGCCGGCCAGAAGCTGGGATACTGCCACAATTCTGGGATGGTGGTGGCCGTTCCTCTGGCGGCCAAGGCCAAAAATCCCTATGTGGACGTCAACGTGGATTATCACCTCATCAACATGGACAAGGTGTTGGACAATACCCGCAAGATATACAATACCGCGCGAATCATCAGAGGATTTGATTACCGGAAATGGATTCCGAAACCCAAGAAAACCGAAGAGGGGGGTGAATAATGGGACACCTGATCGGAAAACAATATAAGCTGGATCATCTCATCGAGGTGGCCAAAAATATCGTGCATGCCGTTCACAAGGCGCCCCAGATCACCGGAAAGACAGAGGTGGAGGCGGAAATCATCTGGGGCGAGGACCTGGAACCCATCATCGAGGTCATGGGGCCGGTGGCCAATGTCATGCGGTATGTGAAATGGGATTACGAAACCATTAAAAACTGCTACGAGAAGGGAGAATCTCCTGTTATCATCAATATCGGCGCCAAGGTCAGCCGGTCCAATCTCAACTGGAACTGCGGGGCCTGCGGGTTCGACACCTGCAAGGAATTCAACGCCTACAGCAAGGAATACCGCGGCGGCGGACAACTGGGGGGACCGACCTGCAACTGGAAAATGCTTGACTATGCCATTGCCTGCGACTGGGCCTGCGCCGCTGCCTGGCAGTATCGCGTGGATAATCGGATCATGGGGTCCGTGGGGTTTGCGCTGATGGCTCTCGGCTATCTGCCGGATATGGACGTCAAGCTGGGGCTTGCTTTGGGACCGCCCAGGGACATGGTCTATTTCAACCGCGAAGAGATGCACAAAAGCATGAGTTACGAACTGGACAAGCAGGATCTCATCAATTGCGTGCCTACCATGTTTACGTGTTTTCCCGGCGGCGGAATGCCCATGTATAAAACCAAGGATGACTGGTGGGCTCCTCCGGAGTTCATGGGTATTCAGTATTCGCCGCTGGTCATGGAGGTCATGCAGCAGGTTCTCTTTGAGCAGGTGCCGGAAATCGTGGTCAAGCACGCCGGCAAGATCGAAGCCCGATATAAGGAAAGGAAAATAAAATGAATTACCTGGATATTGATCTGGATTTGACCGAAGAGGATATCGAGCTTAAAAGCGCGGCCCACCGGTTTGCACGGGAAGTGATGCGGCCTATTGCCAGAAAGCTCGATGAGATGACCCCCGAACAAGTCATCGCCAAAGATTCGCCGTTCTGGGAGTTTATGCGAAAAGCCTATGAGCTGGGGTATCACACCATACTGATTCCGGAACCTTACGGCGGGATGGATCTGACCTCCAAGCAGCAGGCGATCCTGTTCGAAGAACTGGCCTGGGGCAGTTTCGGTCTCACCGTGGCCCTCGGCGTGGCCAGCTTTCCGGCATTCGGCGCCAGTCTGGTGGCTGAAGAAGAGCTGATTGAAAAATTCATCACACCGTATTGCGAATGCAAGGACGCCAGCATTATCGGGTGCTGGGGCATCACTGAGCCTGACCACGGCTCTGATACGCTGATGCCCCATTATCCGAGTTTTTGCGATCCGAATATAAAATCCCAATGCCGGGCCCGCAAAGACGGCGATGAATGGGTGATATCCGGACAGAAATCCGCCTGGGTGTCCTGCGGAACTATTGCGACCCATTGCGCGCTGTTCTGTCAGGCGGATCCATCCATGGGGCATGCGGGCGGCATGATCTGCATTGTCCCGCTGGATCTGCCGGGAGTGTCCAAAGGAAAGCCGTTAAACAAGTTGGGGCAGCGGGATCTGAACCAGGGGGAGATCTTTTTTGATAATGTGCGCATCCCCCAGTCGTATGTGGTGGGCGGTCCGGATTCGTATGAAGCGCTTTTAGAGATTGTTTTGTCCACGACGACGGCTTTTATGGGGTTTTCCAGCGCCGGCCTGGGGCGGGCGGCTTTTGAGGAAGCCCTTGAATATGCCAAAAACCGGGTCCAGGGCGGCAAAGCGCTGATTGAGTATCCCAACATCCAATCCAAGCTCTTTCATATGTTTTCCAGGGTGGAGCTGACCCGTTACTACAGCCGCATGGCTTATATGTTCAATCAGAACACATCCACGCCGGCGGAGGAATATTCGCTGGTCGCCAAGGTATTCGGGACCAACGCAGCCTATGAGATCGCCCATGACGCCATCCAGATTTTCGGCGGCAACGGGCTGACCAAGGAATATCTGATTGAAAAGCTCTACCGGGATGCCCGGGCCACCCTGATCGAGGACGGCTCCAACGACACCCTGGCCATTGCCGGCGGGTATAAAATGATCCGGAATTACCCGCGCCTGGATATGTGATTTTTTCTAATTCGGAAGGAGAAACATTATAATGTCAAATGTCTATATCATCGGGCTGGGCATGATCCGTTTCAATAAATACCCGGATCGGGGCGTCCGGGACATGGCTCATGAAGTGATCCGCCTGGCCCTTGCCGATGCCGGTCTTGAAAAAAAGGCCATAGAAGCCTCCTTTTTTTCCAATACCTTCTGGGGAATGTTCGCCAATCAGCATTCCATCCGGGGTCAGGTGGTGCTAAGGTCCATGGGGATCGACGCCATTGCGGTGACCAATGTGGAAAACGCCTGCGCCGGGGCATCCACAGCCCTGCACCTGGCCTATACCGGGATCCGGGCCGGCATGTATGACGTGGCACTGGCCGTGGGTTCCGAAAAGATCACCGACCCGGACAAGATGAAATCCCTTTCTGCCTATGCCACCTGCATGGATGTGGAAAAATTCGGCGAGCAACTCCAGATGATGGAAAAAGCCGTGACCATGTTTCCGGTGGACATTCCTGCGGGACAGACCCCGCCGGGGGAAGGGCGCTCCATCTTCATGGACGCCTATGCCATGGGGGCCCGGTGGCACATGAACCGGTTCGGCTCCACCCAGCGGCAACTGGCGGTGATCTGCGCCAAAAATCATTTCCACGGGTCTTTAAATCCCATGTCCCAGTACCAGCAGGATA
>QZJS01000132.1 GCA_003597945.1 Desulfobacteraceae bacterium
CCACTTTTTCACAGCTCGTGATGGCCCGCTGTACATCCAGTCCTTCATGGGACAGCCAGTTGAGGCTGTTCTGGTGTTCGGCCAGGGATGGAAAGATTTCCAGGTCCCCGCCGGTGCAGAAGGCTTTTTCCCCGGCCCCGGCCAGCACCACGACCCCGATGGAGGCCTCATTTCTAACCCGGCGGAAGGCGTCAATGAGTTCGACGGCCATCTGCCGGTTGATGGCATTGTATTTGTCCGGCCGGTTCAGGGTAATGGTGCATTCCCCGTCACATGTTTTGCCGATTTCATATAAGATGGTCTGATAATTATCGGGTCCCATGGCGGGTTCCGGGGTGGCCGTTGCGGACGTCTCATTGTCATCTTCCGGCGAACTCAGGCGCAGGGAGGGGTCTGCCGGCTGGAACACGGGCAGGGCGCAATCGGGAGAGATGTCTTCAAACACGACTTCAACCTTCATGCCGATGGCGACGTCATCCGGTTTGCAGTTGATGATCCGGGTGGTCATGCGGATGCCTTCTGTCAGATCCACCATGGCAATGACATAGGGCAGGTCGCCCATGAACTTGGGCTCCACCATGTCCAGCATGGTGGTAAAGGTATAGACATGGCCCTTGCCGGAAGATTCCATCCAATTTAAACGGCCGGACCAGCATTCCGGGCAGACCTTTTTCGGAAAGAAAATATTGGCGTTGCAGTCGTCGCAATGCTGGATCAGCAGTTTCCCCTGTTTGGTGGCTTTCCAGAATTCCTTTGTCCAGGGCTGAATGACGGGCGCCGGTTTTTGCATTTCCATTAGCTGTTCCTCCCCCATACCGTTGCGATGAAGTTCATGCCGGATCCGCCGGAGGTGTCCTGAAACACGTATCTGGCGTCGGTCACCTGGCGCTGCCCGGCCTTGCCCATCAACTGCCGGGCCGTTTCCACGTAATTGGCCATGCTGACGCCCGATCCGGTATGACCCCGGCCGATGGCATCCCCGATGGTCGACCACGGCAGTTTGCCGCCGGGCCAGGTATGGCCTTCCATAAAGATTTTCCCGGCCTGCCCATGTTCGCACAAACCGATGCTTTCCATGAAAATGGGATGGCCCACGGGATAGGCCAGGTACAGGTTCCAGATGTCGATATCTTCGTTGGTGAGGCCGGCTTCATCCAGCGCTTCTTTGGTGGCATTGACAAAACCGTCTTTGACCCCCTCCGTGCTCCGGGTGGTGGTGAACGCGCTGAAATAGCGCGCGCTCTCACCAAGCTTTACGGCTGCGGGACATCCCATCCGCTTTGCAGTTTCAGCCGAGGTCACCACCATGGCTGCACCGCCATCGGCCAGCACGTTGCATTCGCGTTTATGCAGTGGGGACGAGACCATGCTGGAGGAGAGCACCTTTTCGATGGAAGGGACTTCCTTGCCGTAAAAGATGGAGTTGGGGTCCAGGGCCGCCCATTTGCGCATGGAAACCACCACAGCGGCCATTTCTTCCTCGGTGGTTCCGGATTCGTACATGTAGCGGCGGGTCATCATGGCGATGATGCCGTTGTACGTGGTTCCGTAGGGATATTCCCATTGCAGGTCAATGCCGGCCTTGGCGAAAAAATTGATCAGGTCGGGCAGCGGTATGGTGGAATGAACGGTGACATGCGGGATCAGGACAAACCGGGCCTGGCCGCTTTCAATCAATTGCTCGGCGAGCCGCAGGCAGTTGGAGGTCGAGGCCCCGCCGGCGTTGCAGATACAGACGTCCTTGCAACCCTTTAAGCCGAGCTCTTCCGGAATTTTTCCGAAGGATATTTCCGCGGTCAACTGGGGCTGGGCCTGGGGAGCGACCGTGATGACGGCTTCCACGTCGTTTTTGTGAATGCCGGCGTCGTTGACCGCCTGAATGCAGGTTTCATAAATAATGTCCCATTGGGACCGGTCCGGGTATGTTCCGGTGGGAACTTCTCCGATGCCGACGATGGCGAGGTTCGGTTTTCCCATTGGCGCCTCCTGTTATGATTTGAAATTCGCTGTTTATGGCTTGACAGCCACAATCGGTTTTGTTAAATCTATAAAAAATGACGCTTCGTTTCTGTAATTAATCTATAGAAAACAGATCGTCAATATATAAATTCAGGCAAACGCAAAATCCAATGAATTTTTATAATATATTGATTTAATATAATTTATTAAGAAAGAAAAATGGTATTCATCGTCGGGTATTTGTTTTACAGGCAATAGTGATGATTAAAACTATAGAGTTAAAGTCTACAGTTTGAGCATTGGGAGGGAGACAGGTATGAGAATCAGGGAACTGGAGGAAAAATCTGGGGTTCCGCGGACCACCATTCATTTTTATCTGCGTCACGGTCTGCTTCATCCGCCCCGAAAAACCGGAAGAACCATGGCTTATTATGACGAAACCCACCTCCAGCGGCTCAAAACCATCAGCCAGTTGAAAAAAGGTGGCCGGCTCCCGTTATCTCTGCTCAAAGAAAAAGTGGAAGCCGCAGATGACGCGCCCAAAGCCGCAGTCAACGCCTATGATGTCCGTAAAATCGTTGCCACCACCCGGGAAAAAGAAAAAAAGCGCGCGGAAATCATCAAACAGGCCATCGTGGTTTTTACGCGCAAGGGCTACCACGGCACAAAAATTGTCGATATTACCGGCGCGCTTAATATTTCAACCGGGACATTCTATCTTTATTTCAGAAATAAGCGGGATCTGTTTATTGAAGTGATCGACAACGTATTTCGCAATATCGTTGGCGAAGCGGCCGTTGCCATTAAGGACGAAACCGATTTTTTCCGGCGTCTGCGGATCCGTGGCAGGGTTTTTTATGAAAACTACACCCGGTACAACGAGGTATTGAATCAACTGCGGGCAGAAATGGCAGGCGATGACCATTGGCCGGAAGAAAAAATCAAAAAGATCTATCACGGGCTCACTGAACCGGTAAGGCGGGAGATCGAGAGGGCCGTCAAGGAAGGCATTATCCGTCCCGTGGATCCTGATTTGGCGGCATACGCGCTGACAGGCCTTATTGAAATCATGTCGCTGCGTATTTCGCTGGACCAGAAATACAACCTGGACAAGATCATTGATTTTATCGCTGACCTTACTCTCAACGGGCTGCTGCCGATGTCCCGGCAGTCTTCTTAGAACCCCATCTGACGTCCGGTGACGATCATGAGGCACGATGCTGTTTTTTGGCTGCCAGCATCTCCATGAAGGCGTCGGCCCGGGTCTGGAACTGGGCCATGGAGAAATTGCGTGCATCCATGTGGTCGGCGTCGATGATTACCGACGGGATGCCGAGTTCGTCCTCCAGTTGCCGCTTGATGGCCATCTGGCCCAGGGTGATGGGCGCGCAGGATTTGTTCCGGTGGAGAATGACCCCGTCGATGTGATAATCCCGGCAGGCTTTGATGACCATTTCCTTGCGCTTGCTGATGGACACGCACGAGACCATGGGGTAGGAATATAGGGTTTTTAAGGCAAGAGCCCGGAACGGATCCGACGGATCCATCCGGATGGACCAGGCCGCCGAATAGGTTTCTGCCACCATGACCCCGCCGGCGGCCTCAAAATAATTAAACAGCCCCATATTGTACCAGAGGGGGATGTTGTCCCAGAAGAGGCGGAAGGTTTCGTTTTCGATCACGCCGGCGCCGTCCGCCGCGCGCTGGCGCACTTCGTCGCGCACCATGGTCAGATAGTCCACGGCGGTTTGGGTTCCCTGGAGGGTGACCATTACGAACATGATCCCCATTTCCGCGGCGGAAAAGGGCGCGGGAATGCATGTGCGATAGGTCATGATCTCATCCCACAGCGCGCAGGCCTGATCCGACAGGGCCACGGTTTCCCGGAGCCGGTCCAGATCCAGACGGCGGCCGGTGGCATGGGAGAGAAATTCCACCAGCCGGTGCATTTCCGAGATCACGTAAGCGATATGGTCGTCATTGATCTCTTCGATGGGCACCTGGGGCAGGTCGCCCCGGAAGATTTTCGCCTCGGGGAATCGTCTTTCCAGGGCGTGGAAAATCTTCATCACCGGCACGCAGCCGCCCCAGGGGGTCAGCAGGAGATCCGGCTCGGGAAGGCCGCCGAAGGGTGAATTTTTGTCATCGATCATGCCGTGAACATAGCCGATGATATTGCGCAGATACCCGCATAGGTCCCTGGAATACCCCATGTTCTCCGACACCGTGAAATTCTGCGGCGTCAGCCCGAAGGCCGCGCAGACCGGGGACCAGTTTTCCGGAAACACCGGCTGCAGGTCCATGGCGTAAAACAGCTCGATGACGCCGTTCATGGGCGGCATCCACCCCACGGGGATTCCTTCGGATTTGGCCGACGTGCATTTCATGTAATATTCGGTGATCACCCGGCCCAGTTCTTTTGACGACTGCAGGCGTTTGCGGGTTTTGGTTTTGGCGTTTGCGTTCATGAAAGTTTCTCCGCGGTTGATGCCGCGATCATGTCGAAAAAGCTTTCCAGCCGGTTATTAAGCTGTTCCCCGGTCTGCCAGGTTTCATCAATTTCCAGCAGAAGGGATGGAAGCCCGTGTGCTTTAAGTTCGTCGGAGAGAATCGGATAATCGGCCAGATGGGGCGTGCAGAATTTTTGGACCATGAAAACGACCCCTTTTGCGCCGGAACGGGCCGCCAGGTCCGTCAGTACGCGGCTCCGGTCCACGGCAAGGCTCCGGGACGGGCAGGGCCGCCGGGTGCAGTGCCGGTAGAACAGGCGGTCCACGGGGTCTTCGCTGTGGCCGTAATCCGGGTAGGCGCGCCGCCATCCCGTGCACAGATCATCGGCCACCACACGGCCTCCGGCCGATGCGATGAGATTAAAAATAACGGATGATTCAATCAGGCTGCCGGAGATGATGACCGGGCACCCGTCGATTGCCTGTGGTCCGTGTTCGCTCGGCGGCTTTTTTAGAGTTTCCAGCATCCGGAGGTAATCCTCCGGAGTCAGGACATCGCCGGCATCCATGATGGTTTGCAGGTCCCCGGCGTCAATGGATAAATCTCCGTCCAGCCGTTGTTGATATAATTGGTCGATGATCCCGTAAATTTTCTCATAGAGCGCGATGGAGCGTTGCAGGGCTTCATTGCTGAATCGGCCGTCCATGGCGTTTAATTTGTCCGCCAGGGTGGTGATGACGCCGTGAAAATAGCGCCGGGCCGCTTCGCCGTCGGCATAAGGGAGAGGAACGGCGTGAATCAGCTCCAGATCGACGACATCGCCGAAGATATTGACCACGCCGCAGGCCGCATCGCAGGTGTAGCCCTGAACCAGTCCGGAAAGAAAATCATACCGGCCGTCTGTGGCGTTTTCCATGCAGCGCTTGAGATAAGGACAGATAAAATCCGGCACATGGGAATAGGCCTTTTCCACGGTCCCCGGGCCGCCTCTGAGCCGCACCGGAATAAAACCCGCCGCGTGGATGATTTCAATGGGCGTATAGGTGCAGAAATACCCGATCATTTTCCGGCCGCTTTGTTGCAGCCCGTGAAAATGATCGGCGCTTTGTTTCAGCGCGTCGGCAAAGGATTGAATCTGGTGACTGCTCATTTCAGCCAGGTATCCGCGATGTGATTTACCGGCGACAAATAATCCCGATGTCCTTCAAATCCTGTGTATTCATGCCATTAAAAGATATCGATGTCAACCGCCAAGAAACTTCAGAAAGCGATGATTCAATGATTTGCGGTAACCTGAAGGGATGGGGATGTGTTGTCTTGTTTTTGCTCCCCCATAAAATAGTCAAAAATCTAAAATATCTAAAAATTATTTATAAATGCTATTTTTAATCCCCGATATTAATTTTCAAATTATTTAAATAATATATATTTTTAAAAAAATTAAAATAATGCCATTTTTTTCTTGACATGGCTTTTATCGCTAAATATTATAATAACTAAAAAATCAACAAAAAAGGAGCCCAGCCATGGATGATGTCTTCACTGTTGTTCAAGCCAGTCAGCACTGCAAGGTATCGCCCCAGACCATCATCAACTGGATCGAGGCCGGTCACATCAAGGCATATAAAACGCCGGGCGGACATCGTCGGATCGCGCTCGCGGACCTTGAGGCCTTCATGAGAAAGCAGGGGATTCCGATTCCGGAGGAAAAAATCGCGGACAGCCAGAAAAAAATACTGGTGGTGGATGATGATCCCATTATCGTGGAATCCATTGTGCAGGCGTTGGAAGAGGATGAACACGATTACGAAGTGATTTCGGCCTCAGACGGGTTTGAAGCCGGCCTCCAGGTCAACCATTTCAAGCCGGACCTGCTGATTCTTGATATCATGATGCCCGATATCAAGGGTTTTGACGTGTGCAAGCGGATTAAAACCACCAGTGAAACCCAGCATACAAAGATCATCGTGCTGTCGGCCTATCTGGATGATGAAAAATTCAACAAGATGAAGGAATATGGCGCGGACGCCTGCTTTTCCAAACCGCTCCCACTGGCCCAGCTCAAGCAGGAAGTGGCACGGCTGCTGGCATAACCCGCGTTCGGTGGTGACATCTCAAATTAAGAGGAGTCGCAGATGAAATTAAAGGAAGCCCTCAAACGAAAAGACTTTGTGGTGACCTCCGAGATTCAGGCGCCCGTGGACCAGGACCCGGAACAAATCGTCAAGAGTTTGCAGGCGATCCGGGGTCGGATGGACGGTGTTTCCCTTTCCGATACGGAGTTTCAAGGAGTTGTGGGAGATACCATTAAAGCCTGCGAAGTGCTTCAGCAGAACCGGTTCGAATCCATCTACCAGACCACCACCCGGGATAAAAATCGTATCCAGCTCCAGAACGACCTGCTGTCCGCTCATGATGCGGGCATCGACAACCTCCTGGTGTTTACCGAAGACTACCGGATCACCGGCGACAGTCTGCAGGAGATGATGTTTTTTCATGTGGATGCCGGCAAGCTCCAGTCGGTCCTTCAGCATCTCAGGGATGGTCACACCATTGATGGGCAGGAACTGCCCCTGCGAAAAGAGTTCCTGCTCGGTTCCGGAGTGGAATCGGCATGGGGCAAAAACGTGCCGGACCTTGAAATGAAGGAAATGGAGGAAATGACGAAAATCGGCACCGGCTATTTTCTTACCACTCCGGTTTTTGACGTGGATCGGTTTGAAAAATTTTTAAGCCGCACCCAGACCTTCGGCGTGCCGGTTATCGCCGAGGTGATGATTTTAAGAACCGCAGGCATGGCCAAGTTTTTAAACCGACACTTGAAGCCAGGCCTGGTCCCGGATTGGATTATAAAGAAACTGGCCACGGCCACAGATATCGAAAAGGCCAGCATCGAAATTTTTGCCGATATCGTCAAGGGGTTGAAACATTTGTGCCAGGGTGTTCACATCATCACCATCGGCGGCGAAGAAAAGTTGAGGCAATATCTCGATGCCGCGGGCCTCAAATAAAGATTTGGTCCGATAACATTCGGACCCGGCGCCTGGCGCACCTGTAGCCCTTTTACTTAAAACCCGGAGGAGCTGCCAGTGGAAAGCATAATCCTTACCATCAACGGTCAGAAAATCACCTGTCCAGCCGGAAGCAGTATTCTGGATGCGGCGGCCAGTAACGGCATTTATATCCCCACCCTTTGCCATCACCCTCAGCTTAAGCCCTACGGCGCCTGCCGGATCTGTCTGGTGGAAGATGAAAAGACCGGCAGACTCCTGGCGTCCTGCGTGAGTCCGGCATCGCCGGACATGGTTGTCGCCACCGATTCCCCCCGTGTACTAAAGCATCGCAAAAATATCGTCCGGCTGATGATGGCGGAGCACCCCGAGTCCTGCATCGTCTGCAACAAGGGCAATCGTTGCGAGCTCAGGCGGATAGCGGCCCGCCTGGGCGTGGGTGAACCTGATTTTTATCCCATGCCGAATTTCAAGCCTTTTGAGCAGTTAAATCCCTTCATCATCCGGGATCTCAGCAAATGCATCCTTTGTGGCAAGTGCATCCGGGCGGATCACGAACTGGTTGTGACCGGGGCCATCGACTACAACCACCGGGGTTTCAGCTCCCGGCCCGCCACACTCAACGAAACCCCCCTTGAATACTCAAATTGCACCTTTTGCGGCACCTGCGTGAGCGTATGCCCTACGGGCGCACTGGCCGCTAAGAATGCCCTTTACATAGGGACGCCCGAAAAGGAACATGACTCCATCTGCGGTTTCTGCGGGGTGGGATGCGCCATATCAATAGGAACAGCCGGTGGGCGGATCGTGGAGATAAATCCTTCGCGCTCCGACCAGTCGGTTAACGGTGCAACCCTTTGCGTGCGCGGGCATTTTGCCAATGATTTCATCCATGCGCCGGACCGGCTCATCCAGCCCATGATCCGCGTGGCAGGGTCCAACAATAGGACTGACGCCGGCGAAGAACCGGAAAACACGCATGCGCCGGCGACCTGGGATGCGGCCATGGGTGAAGTGGTGAAAAAGCTGTCCGCCGTCCGGCGTCAATACGGTCCCCAGAGCCTGGCGTTTATCGGTTCGCCGCGCTGCACCAACGAAGAAAATTATTTGTTTCAGAAAATCGCCCGGGCGATTTTCGGCGCTGCCAATATTGTTTCCGGCGGATACGCCATGGGCCAGACCCTTGTTTCAAAGATCGAGGAGAAAAGCCGCGGGGTCCGCCGGACCCAGCCGCTGGCCGACCTGGAGAGCGCAGAAGCGATTCTTGTGGTTCACGCGGACCCGGATCATTTGGCGCCGGTTGCCGGTTATCACATTAAACGCGCTGCTAAAAATGGTGTGCCGCTTATCGTCATGGATGCCCGGAAAACGGATCTGGCGGCCATGGCATCAACATGGCTGCGGCCGGCATTGGACAGCGACGCCGGTTTCCGATACGCGGATCTGGTGAATTGCCTGGCGGCCCATCTGCTTCGGGAAAACGCCGCTGATGATAAATTTATCGATAAACACACCCGGGGAATCGAGGATTTCCGGTTTTCTCTGGAAAACATCGACCTTGTCCAGACGGCAAAGCAATGCGGCGTGAGGCCGGAAGCCATCGAAAATGCCGCTAAGCGCATTTCCGGCAGGAAAGTCGCCCTAGTGGCAGGGCATGATATTCTTCACCTGACCGACGGCCGGGATCTTCTCGACGCGCTTTTCAATCTCGCCATGCTTACCGGCAGTATCAAGGCAAAAGGGGCCGGTTTTTACATCCCGTTGGGGGAAAGCAACCTGATGGGATGCATGGACATGGGCGTTGCGCCGGATCTGCTTCCCGGCCGGCTGCCGCTTAACGACGGCCACCGGGAAGCCATGGGGCGCATCTGGAATGCCACGCTTTCCCCGGATTCCGGCCTCGACCTGGTCGGTTTTGTGGAAGCCGTTGAAAGCGGAGCCGTCAAAGCCGCATACATTATGGGAGAAAATATCGTCCGGTCCCTTCCTCAGTCCGAAAGAGTAGCCGCGGCCTTGGAAAAGCTCGATTTTTTAGTGGTTCAGGATATCTTTTTCAACCGTACCGCAAGCCTGGCCCATGTGATTCTTCCGGGCGCGGTCATGGCGGAAAAAAGCGGGTCTTTCACCAACATGGAAGGTCGGATACAGACGTTTGGCCCGGCCGTAAGTCCGCCTGGCCAGGCCCGGGCCGACTGGGAGATTTTGGCGGACCTGGCAAGGCGCATGGGCCATCCCGAGCAATATGGTTCCGTTGAAAAAATACGCCAGGAAATCCGGCAGGTGGTGCCCATGTACGCGGCATTGGGCAGTCACCGTCAGTCCTGGATTAAAAACAACGACATCGACACGCCGTTTTCCGGAAACGGCGAAAAGTTTTGTTTCTCGTCGGTGAGATCCGGCCAAAAGAGCAGGACGGATGCGGCATACCCGTTTACGGCGTTTCTGGCCCCGCCGCGTTTTCATCTCGGCAGCGGCACCCGGACGAGCCGTTCCGAAAGAATCCGTTCCTTTGACGGCAAGCCCTTATCCATTCAGCTCTCCCTTTCTGACTGCCGATCTCTTGGCATTGAGAATTCCCATCGGATAAGGGTCAGCTCGGCCGGAGGCGCTGTGGAGGCAAACGTTGAATCCAGCCCGGCGCTGCAAAGCGGACAGGTGATGATTCCCCTGGGATCCGACCATAACCGGGCCGCTGTTCTGCCCGGCCTGGCCGATCCGGACGAAAACGATGCTTATGGATGGACGGTTTGCCGGGTCGGCATTGAAAAAATTTCAACGGAGGAGATCAAACCCTGATGGATCCGAAACCGATTGATATGGACAAGCTGGCAACGATCATCGATGCGCACCGGGACAGGAAGTGGAGCCTGATTCCGATGCTGCAGGAGATCCAGGAAACCTTCGGATATGTTCCGCCGGAAGCCATCGAGCCCGTTGCCGAGGCGCTTCAGATGTACCCCTCCCAGGTTCAGGGCGTCGTTACCTTTTACGCCGGTTTTTCCCTTAAGCCCAAGGGCCGCTGCGTGCTGCGCGTCTGTCGCGGCACGGCCTGTCACGTCAAGGGAAGCCGAAGCATCCTGCGCTACATTCAAAAGGACCTGGATCTTGAAGAAGGCGAGACCAGCGAAGATTACCAGTTCACGCTGGAAACCGTGGCATGTCTTGGTGCGTGTTTTCTTGCTCCAACCATGATGGTCAACCGTGATTATTACGGCAAGCTCAACCCCACAAAGGTCACCAGCGTACTCGGGCAGTACCGCAAAACCAGTGAGGGGGACCCAAAGGTATGAAAAAACTCACTTCCATCGGCCAGTTGGAATGGCTTCGCAACAAAATTCTCGCGGATTCGGCAAAGGGAAAAACCGAGGTTCATGTTTGCATGACCGGATGCCGGGCCTATGGAGCGGACCAGGTGATTACCGCCATCAGGGATGAAGTGCGGCGGCGGGGCATGGATGAAGAAGTTGAAGTCCGGGCCACCGGATGCCACGGGTTCTGCGCCAAGGCCCCCGTAATCGCCATCGAGCCGCTGGGGGTTCAGTATCAGGAGGTTGACCCGGCCGATGCCGCGGAGATCGTTGATCAGACACTGAAAAAGAACCAGATGATTGAGCGGCTGGCATATCGCGATCCCAAAACAAACAAGCCGATTTTCTACCGGAGCCAGATACCGTTCTACATGCGCCAGGAACGCCGTGTCCTGGCCAATTGCGGCCGGATCGATCCCACCCGTATTGAACATTACATCGCGGCCGGGGGGTATCGCGGCCTCATGCGGGCCTTATCAAAAATGACGCCCGAGGCGGTTATCGAGGAGATTGTGGCATCAAAGCTCAGAGGGCGGGGTGGGGCCGGGTTCCAGACGGGCATTAAATGGCGGTTTGCCCGGCAGACGGACAGTTTCCCGAAATACGTCATCTGCAACGCTGACGAAGGCGATCCCGGCGCGTTCATGGATCGCGCCATCTTAGAAGGCGATCCCCATTCGGTCATGGAGGGGATGCTCATCGGCGCTTATGCCATGGGCGCGGAATACGGCTATATCTATGTTCGGGAGGAATACCCCATCGCCGTGGAGCACCTGGGCATCGCCATAGCCCAGGCCGAGGAACTGGGGCTGGTCGGGGAAAACATTCTGGGCACGGGATTTAATTTCCACCTTTCCCTGAAAATGGGGGCCGGCGCGTTTGTCTGCGGCGAGGAAACCGCGCTCATGGCTTCCATTGAAGGCAAACGCGGCATGCCCCGGCCCCGGCCCCCGTTTCCGGCCCAGGCAGGACTTGACGGCAAACCCACCAACATCAACAATGTGGAAACCCTGGCCAACATCCCCCTGATCCTTAAAAACGGCGTGGAATGGTACACCCAGGTGGGCACGGAAAACAGCAGGGGCACCAAGATCTTTTCTCTGGCCGGCAAGGTCAACAACACCGGCCTGGTGGAAGTTCCCATTGGGTCCACCATCAAGGACGTGGTCTTTGATATCGGCGGCGGCATTCCCAAAGGCCGGAAATTCAAGGCCGTGCAGATGGGCGGTCCGGCCGGCGGATGCGTGCCCTCCCAGTTTTTAAACCTTCCCATTGATTACGACACCCTCCAGCGCATCGGCGCCATCATGGGATCGGGCGGCATGGTGGTCTTAGATGAAAATAACTGCATGGTGGAAATCGCGAGGTTTTTTCTGAGCTTCACCCAGTCCGAATCCTGCGGCAAGTGCGCTCCGTGCCGGCTGGGCACCACCCAGATGCTGGAAATCCTTACCCGGATTACTCAGGGCCGGGGCCGGTTGGCGGATATAGAGGCCATCAAGGAACTGGGCTCGACCCTGATGGACGCGTCTCTGTGCGGCCTGGGCCAGGCCTGCCCAAAGCCGGCCCTGTCCACGCTGAGGTATTTTGAAAAGGAATACCTTGATCATATCCACGAGCACCGGTGCGCCGGAGCCGTATGCGACTCCATGGTCATCTCCGCCTGCCAGCATGCCTGCCCAGCAGGCATTGATGTGCCCAATTACGTGGCCGCCATTGCTTCAGGCAATTATGAGCAATGCGTGGATATCATCCGGGAGCGCAATCCCTTCCCGGCGGTGTGCGGCCGGATCTGCATTCATCCCTGCGAATTCAAGTGCCGCCGTGGAGAACTCGATGATCCCGTGGCCATCCGGTCGTTAAAACGGTTTGCAGCGGACTGGTACCTGGAGAATATCGGTTCGGAAAGGGAACCCTTCCCGGTGCGGTTTGCGGAAAAAGTGGCAGTGATCGGGGCCGGCCCATCAGGATTGACCTGCGCGTATTTCCTGGCCCAGATGGGCTATGAAACAACGGTCTTTGAGGCCCAGCCGGTGGCCGGCGGCATGCTGGGCATTACAGTCCCGGAATTCCGTCTGCCGCGGCATATCATTGAGGCGGAAATTCGATACATCGAAAGCGCGGGCGTCAAAATTCACTATAATTCGCCCATTGACGCCAATCATACCGTCACTGACCTGATGAAGGAAGGCTTTAAGGCTGTCTTTATCGCGGCCGGCGCCATGAGCTCCAAGCGCATCGGAATTCCCGGCGAGGAAGATCACGCGGAAGGTCTTTTGTACGGGCTTAAATTTTTAAGCGACATCCGGACAAAAGGCGATATCGCCCTGTCCGGTCGGACCGTGGTCATCGGCGGCGGGAATGTGGCCATGGACGTGGCCCGGACCGCCCTGCGATCCGGTTCAGCCGACGTCCAGCTTTTTTGTCTGGAGAGCCGGGATGAAATGCCGGCCTGGGAAAAGGATATTGAGGAAGCCATGGAAGAGGGGGTCATTATTAACCCGGAGTGGTCCCCCACCCGGATCCATCACAAGGACGGCCGCGTCCGGGGGATGACCTTCACTCGTTGCATTTCCGTGTTCGACCGGGACGGCAAATTCAATCCCACCTGCGACATGGACGACACCCAGTACGTGGAAACCGACAACATCATTATCTCCATCGGCCAGGCCCCGGATATGTCGTTTCTGCCGGAAGACAGCCAGTTGGAGCGTGCGCTGTGGGGGACCCTCAAGGTCGACGACAACACCCTGGCCACCAATATCCCCGGCGTTTTTGCCGGCGGCGATTTCACCACCGGGCCTACCTTTGTGATTCGCGCAATATCGTCAGGCCGGCGGGCGGCCCTGGCCATCGACAAATATATTTCCGGCGATGCCGGCCGCATCCGGATGCCGGACGAAAAAACCAAATATCAACAAGATACCGGTCTGGCCCTGGAAGAGGAATCCTCCGAGGCCCAGCCCCGGGTTAAGATCGAAATCGAAGCGCCCGAAGACCGGATAAAAGATTTCCGCGAAGTGGAAAAAGGGTTTACGGTGGAGGAAGCCCGGTTTGAAGCCCGGCGATGCCTCAGATGCGACTTAGAAAAGGAGAAGAGTGAACTATGATCCGATCCATCACACAGCAAAAATCCATTGAGGAAATCGAAAGGCTTACCGACGGCATGGGCCGGATTTTTATCATCGGATGCGGCACCTGCGTCACCCTGACCCGAACCGGAGGAGCGCCGGAGGTGGCGGCCATGCAGCAGCAGTTGACGGAAAAAGGAAAGGTCGTCACCGGAACGACGGTAGTTCCCGTGGCCTGCGACAACCTGACCATGGATATGCTCAAAGAATTTCAAAATCCGCTCAAGCAGGCCGATGGACTGCTGATCATGACCTGCGCCTTCGGGGTCCAGACCATTGCCCGCCAGATTTCCAAAATGGTGATTCCGGCCCTAGATACGCTTTTTGTGGGCAAGGAAACCGGGGCCGGCGAATTCAATGAAGTCTGCCTGCAGTGCGGCACCTGCATCATCGGCGAAACCGGCGGCATCTGCCCGGTGACCACCTGCCACAAGGGCCTGGTCAACGGGCCCTGCGGCGGTACCAACAACGGCAAATGCGAAATCGATTCCAACAAGGACTGCGCCTGGACCCTGATCTACAATCGCCTCAAGGACCTGGGCCGCCTGGATGCCATGCGCAAATATCAGAAACCGAGAAATCATCTGGGTGAACCGACTCCCGGTAAATTTAAAATTCCGGCTTCGGCTTAATCGTCGATATATTATAGTGATACACTTTCGGCAGGAAAGGAAACGGATATGCCATCAGCATTCAAAAAAGCCCTGGATTCGGGAAAATTTGTCGTCACCTGCGAAGCCGCGCCGTCTAAAGGCACAAATCTAGAAAATATGAAGCACCATATCGCCCTGCTAAAGGACAAGGTGGATGCCATGAACGTGACCGACCATCAGAGCTCGGTCATGCGGTATCCGTCCCTGGGCGGGGCCCTGCTGGTCAAGGAGATGGGCGGCGAACCCATCCTTCAGATGACCTGCAGGGACCGGAACCGGCTGGCCCTTCAGGCGGATCTGCTTTTTGCCGCCAGCCGCGGCATCAATAACGTGCTATGTCTGACGGGTGATTCGGTCATGCTCGGGGATCACAAGGACGCTAAAGCCGTGTTTGATCTGGATTCGAGCCAGCTGGTTGCCGCCATCCGAAGGCTGGAAAGCGGCAAGGACATGGCCGGAAACGAGCTGGACGGTGGGGTGCGTTTCTGCGCGGGCGCCATCGTAACGCCCGAGGCCAATCCCATCGAACCCCAGCTCATCAAGTTCGAGAAAAAAATCGAGGCCGGCGCGGAATTCATCCAGACCCAGGCGGTCTACGACCTGGACAATTTCAAGAAGTTCATGGAATACGCCCGGCAGTTTCCGGTGAAAGTGCTGGCGGGCGTTATCCTTCTGACATCGGCCCCCATGGCCCGTTTCATGAACAAAAACGTGGCCGGCGTCACCGTACCCCAGGATCTGATCGATGAAATGGCTTCAGCCCCAAAGGGCGGGGCCTTAAACAAAGGGATTGAAATCGCCGGCCGCATGATCCGTCGCATCAAAGAGGAAAACATGTGCGACGGGGTTCATATCATGGCCATCGGCAAGGAGGAAAAGGTCATCGATATCATGGCCGCCGCCGGCCTGTAATCTGCTTTTATCCATCGTTTTTCGGTATTTCAAAATAATTTTTTGAGCGGTAACGTCGCAAAAAGCCGGATTGCTTACTTCGGGAGTCTTTCGGGGCGATCTTTTCTCCCCGAAATTCACCGTCTCACTTATAATCCGACTGTTTGCGACGTCGTCATTTTTTATATCTCCAAAATCCATCCCTGAACCCGGAGCAAAAATCCATATAAACAAAAACACGACAAACCCACGCACAAAAACTCCCACACGAAAACAAAAACGCACAAATCCCATGGGCTTGACAGACCGACGCGATTGAGATAAATATTATCCGTCGGAAATTCTTCAGAGATTAATACAACGCACCACAGACCGTCGCGCGAGGTGAAAATGAATCTGACTCCCGAAGAAGTCAATAAGCTGATTGAACAAACGGTGCCGGTTGTTGCCCGATCCGGCATACGGGTGGATGCCATCAGCCGTGGATATGTCAAAATGTCGGCCCCGCTGGAAGGCAATGAAAACCATATCGGCATCATGTATGCGGGAACCTTGTTTACTCTGGCCGAAGTGCCGGGGGGATTGCTTTTTTTTTCCTGCTTTGACGCAACAAGATTTGTTCCGATCGTAAAAGAAATGAACATCCGGTTTCTTCGGAAGGTTAAAACAGCGGCGCATATCGAGATCCGCCTGAGCGAAGAAGAGATCGCGCGTATTCAAGGAGAAGCCGAGGAAAAAGGCAAAGCGGATTTTATTCTTGAAATTGAAATCAGAGATGACGCGGGTGATGTGGCAGCGGTTTGCAAAGGGATTTACGGGGTCCGGAAAATATAAAACCTAAGCGGTTTATCGCGCATGGATCATCAAACAACCCATCAGGCGCAACGGTGCGGAGCCGGGCCGTCCAAACTTCACATCATCTGCGAAGACGGCACTTCCTACGATTACACCCTTTCTAAGGAAAAAGTCAG
>QZJS01000043.1 GCA_003597945.1 Desulfobacteraceae bacterium
CGATCTCACGGTCGGCGGATGCGGCCATGGTCCGCATTTTCGCGGCCAGGCGGAAGGATTCTGCCGTGGGGTCGATCACGCCGATTATCCGCTCGCATTCGGCTTCCATTCCCCGGCCGAAATGCTCGACCCCGGCTTCGGTGTCAATAATCACCACTTCATCGGCGCCGGTATCCAGGCTGGCCAGGAATTTTTTCGACAGCACGCCGATGGGACAGGCGCAACCTTCGCCGAAATCATGAATCTTGCCGATGATCAGAAAATTGATGCCGTCGGATGGGGCCACGCATTCTTCGGGAAGGTCTTTGATGGCCTGTTTCCCGGAAAAAATACCCGCGGGATTATCCAAAGACAGCGACTGGTTGAGTTTTTGCTTGAATCCTTTTTTCCCGCCTAAAAAATCCAGAAGATGCAAAGGCGGCGGCGCCACGCCGGCCAGCGTTTCCAGGCCGACATTGGATTCATCGGCATCCACCAGCAGAACCCGGTATCCGAGTTTTTGAAAAGAGCGCGCCATGAGCACCGACAAGGTGCTTTTACCGCTGCCGCCTTTGCCTGATACGGCAATTTTCATGCAACATCTCCCGTTGATGGCGATGACTTTGTGATGATGAAATGGATATGCCGGAAAGTGGCGTAAACAGCTTTTTACAATGCCGTTATCTTTGATTTCCGATATCCGTGCCCCGCAGGGCCACCGGAGGGGACAGAATTTCATGCCAGATAATGGCGTTTCTGAGATCCTGAAGGGGTATCCGGCGGCGGGCCGGGCCGCGATAGTGACCCTTTGCTTCGGTTTTCCGGTGTTCCTCGCTCCAGTAAGCCGGGGTATAAGATATTCTTTCCGGTCGCTTCCGATTCAACGATGAATAAGGCGCCGCGCGTTTTGCGCGAGGCGCCGGAACCTGTGAAACCTTCCTTTCCTTTGTCACAGCTTTTCTTGCGGCTTCCCGGACGGTCAGGGACGGGGTTCCATGATCGCGTTTTGTCTCGGTGTCTCCCATCAATACATCCCAGCCCGAGGGTTGCCGGAACGCGGGATCTTCACTGTCCGCATCGGGCCGGGACCGGGTCTGGGCCTGCTCCCGGACTTCAACCAGAATATCATCGAGCACCTGCCGCCAGCCGGTTTTAGGCGAAGATTTTGCGTCACCGGGTTCCGGCCGGGTTTTGGATTCAAGCCGCCCCTCTTCCGCATCCCCGGAACCCCCTTGGGAATGGCGGGATTTTTTCACCTGACCGATGATATTGGTGACGATAATAATAATAAAAATGAGAAAAAAGACCAGATCACCGAAATCCATAATCTCTCCTTATGGCTATTTATCGGAGCCGGGTGTTTTAGGCGGCTGCTTGCCGTCGCCCGGGGCGCCTAATGTATCGCGCATCTGGGTGTCGGCCTGGATGTTTTTAATCCGGAGATAATCCATGATGCCGAGATTGCCTTTACGGAACGCCTCGGCAATGGCCAGGGGCACTTCGGCTTCGGCTTCCACCACTTTGGCCTGCATCTCCTGGACCCTGGCCTTCATTTCCTGCTCAACGGCATAAGCCATGGCCCGCCGCTCCTCGGCCTTGGCCTGGGCGATGTTCTTGTCGGCGTCGGCCCGGTCGATGGCCAGTTCCGCGCCGATATTCTTGCCCACATCCACATCAGCGATATCAATGGATAAAATTTCATAGGCCGTGCCCGCGTCCAGGCCCTTGGCCAGAACCCGTTTGGAAATGCTGTCCGGGTTTTCCAGAACATCCTTGTGGCTCTCGGAAGAGCCGATGGTGCTCACAATGCCCTCGCCCACCCGGGCCAGGATGGTTTCTTCGCCGGCCCCGCCCACGAGCCGGTCGATATTGGCCCGCACCGTGACCCGGGAGATGGCCTTGAGCTGAATCCCGTCCTTGGCCATGGCCGAGACCAGCGGGGTCTCGATGACCTTTGGATTGACGCTCATCTGCACGGCCTCCAGCACATCCCGCCCGGCCAGGTCGATGGCCGCGGCCCGGTTGAACTTAAGATCGATATTGGCCTTGTCCGCGGCAATCAGCGCCTTGACCACGCGCTCCACATCGCCGCCGGCAAGGTAATGGGATTCCAGGTCATTGGTGGTAATCGTTTCAAGCCCGGCCTTGACCGCCATGATTTTGGAATTAACGATGAGCTTGGCCGAGACCTTCCGGAGCCTCATGAACACGATATTGAAAAAACCCACCCGGGCGCCGGAAACCAGTGCCTGGATCCAGAGGGTGATAAACGACCCCAGGAAAAAAATAACAACAATAAAAACAATAACGACAAGAAAAAAACCAATGGCTTGAAAATCCATTTCCCCACTCCTTTTTTTTTATTTTGAAATTTCCCGGACCACCACGCGGTTGCCGTCCACCGCCGTCACCCGGATCAGACTTCCTTTATTGATATATTCCCCGCGGCTGACCACATCCACACGCTTTCCTTCGATTTTGGCGGTCCCGGCCGGCCGCAGGTCCGTAATAGCCTCGCCTGTTTTGCCGAGCCAGCCGGCCAGTGCCTCGGATTGTGACGTATAACCCGCGTCCCGGCTCAACGCCGTTTTTAACGTCAGGGGCGACGACGCCATAAGCTTAAATCCGGCAAACACCACCGCCGGCAGAACGAACAGATCGGCCAGGACGAACATCATCCCCGCAAAAGTTGAAATCTCCGTAAAGACGATATAAAGCGAATAGCCGATCAGGGAGGCGGCGATAAACGTCAGAATGCCGGCGGACGGCAGCACGAATTCGGCGATCAGCACCAGCGCGCCCATAGCCTGCAATACAACGGGAAGTAAAAAGACCTTCATGATGAGCCATCCTTTGAAACGACAATCCAATTGCCCCGGACCGCGTCAACGATCACCGGGCTTCCCCGATCCAGAAATTCATTTTCGGTGATAACATCAAATATGTCGTCGTTGATTTCGGCTTTTCCCGACGGCCGAAGGTCCGTGGCCGCGACCCCTCGATCCCCCATTCTTATCCTGGCCGTCTCGGCGGAATCCGCATGAGCGCCCCGCAGGTCAGACATGAGAAACGGCCCTTCCCGGCCCTCGGAAAACCAGGGCATCACATACCGCAGTATCAGGATTCCGGCAATAACCGCCCCTACCAGGGACCATAAAACAGTCATGAGATTGCTTTTGAGAATTTCCATCTGCCAGGGAACCGACGGGTCCGGAACCACAAAATCCTGAAGCGTCAGCACCAGGCCGACGGCAATCACCAAAATGGCGCTAAACCCGGCAATGCCGAAACCGGGAAGAACAAACATCTCGACCCCCATCAATGCAAGACCGAACAGGATGATAAGCAGTTCAGTATAGTGGGCGAGACCTACAAGATACTGGTTGAGAAACACCACGGACAGGCAGATGATGCCGATCATGCCGGGCAGGCCGAAACCGGGGGCCTTGAGTTCCATGTATAGCGCGGCCAAACCGATCATCATCAGAATCGGGGCGATCCGGCCGATAAAGCGAACCATGGTTTCCGACCACATTTCTTCGATCCTGACGATCTCATAATCCGTGATTCCCATCTGCTTGAGCATCTCTTCGATGCTGTCGACCGTCATCCTGGAAAAACCGTAATCCATGGCTTCGGCCGCGTTCATGGTCAGCAGCTCGCCCGCGGCGATGATGGTCTTTTTTGAAGCGACATTGTCAAGTTCCTCAGGGGTCAGGTCCGCATAGGCCTGGGCGTCCATAAAAATCCGTTCCCCGGCGATCTCAACGGCATAAACCTCTTTTTCAGGAGTCACCATTGCTTCGGTGAGTGCCTCGGGATAACCGTTGCGCTGGGCCAGGGCCCTGAATTTTGCGCGAATGGGGGATTGGAATTTCTCACCCATCATTTCCGGCCCTTCCTGGGTGAAAATAATGGGCGCGCAGTCCCCGATGGTGGTGGACGGCCGCATGACCAGATCGGCGCAGGCCAGGGAAATCAGGGCGCCCGCGGAAATGGCCTTGCTTTCCACAAAGGCGATGGTTTTCTTTTCCGGGAATTTAAGCAGGGTCTCGACGATTTCCAAGGCCGAATCCAGACGCCCGCCAAAAGTATCGATGGTCATGATGACCAGCGCGTCCGGATCCTTGGAGGCTTCCTGGTGGACCCGCGCGACAAAAGCCGCCATGCCGGGATCCACCTCGCCCTTGATGGGCACCACGTAAATTTTCTGGGCCGCGGTCGCACCAACGGCATTAGCGCAGAGGATTATCAGCGGTATCAGCAGCAGATACCAAGGGAATCGGCCGTTTTGTTTGAATCTGATGAATTTCATGTTTTTTTCCAAAAAATTATGCAAAATTCCATGATGCTGAAACTACTATGAACCGCGCACCCTGTCAAGCGGTAACCCCGCGGCAGCCCGGCGTCATTTGAGGGGGTGCGAATTTGAGATCCGCTTATTTTTTAATATTGTCTCTAACCGGGTTCCTGTGATAAATTGTCCGTAGAAGCTGTTTCAAAACCTCAGTTTGGTTGCCCATCAGGTTCCTGATAAAATGAAGGAATAATACCATGCCCGTCAAATACTGGCCGGATGAATACGTTCAGAAGCGTCGCAGCGCCGAGGAGGCGCTTCATCAGATCCGTTCCGGCCAGCGGCTCTTTGTGGGATCTTCCTGCGGCGAGCCCCAGCATCTGGTCAAAACCCTGATCGGAATGGCGGATCATTTTTCTGATCTTGAAATCGTTCGCCTCATGAGCCTGGAAAATTCGCCCATCACCAAGCTGGCCAACGAGAAACGATGCGAAAATTTCAGCATCCGCAACTTTTACCAGGGTTCAGCCACGGCCGCCCATCTGGCCCCCAACAAACCGTTTATTACACCCATTAACATATCGGCCATCCCCGGCCTGTTTATGAAGCGGAACCTTCCTCTGCACGCGGCCCTTATTCAGACATCCCCGCCGGACGACTTCGGGTGGATGAGTCTCGGCATTTCCGTGGACGTGGGTCTTGCCGCCGTGCAATCCGCCGACCTGGTGATCGCCCAGGTCAACCCCAGGATGCCGCGAGTCATGGGGAACAGCTTCGTCCACGTCAATGACGTGGATATCGTGGTGGAGTACGAAGAGCCCCTTTTGACCATCGACACCCTGCCGGAATTTGAAACCGCCCACAAAATCGCGCGCCTGGTGGCCAACCTCATCGAAGACGGCTCCACCTTTCAACTCGGACTCGGGGCCACGCCTCAAGCCATTCTGCTGGCCCTGTCCAATAAGAATGACCTGGGAGTGCATACCCAGTTCATCATCGACGGCATCATGGACCTGGTTTCCATGGGCATCATCACCAACCGGTACAAAGGCATTCATGACGGCAAGCTGGTGGCCAGCAACGCCGTGGGGTCGGCCAACCTTTACGAATTCGTCCACGACAACCCGGCCATCACCTTCTACCCTTCGGATTATGTCAACAATCCCGGCGTCGTCGCCCAGCACAAAAAAATGGTATCGGTCAACATGATCATGGAAATGGATCTGACCGGCCAGGCATCGGCCGAGGCCCTGCCCCATAATTATTTCGCCGGGGTATCGAGTATTATTGATTTTATGCGGGGCGCATCCGCATGCCCCGACGGCAAATCCATCCTGTTGATCCCTTCCACCAGCATGGACGGCTCCGAGAGCCGGATCGTGCCGTCCATGAGCGCGGCGGTGGTAATCCCGCGAAGCGACGTCTCCTACGTGATCAGCGAATACGGCGCGGTCAATCTCTTCGGGAAAAATCTCCAGGAGCGCGCCACTGCCATGATCAGCCTAGCCCATCCGAAATTCAGGGCCGAACTCTTTGAAAAAGCCAAAGAACAGGGATTGATGACGCCGGGGCGGAAGCTCTCCGAAGCCATCTCCGGCGTGTATCCGGCGGGAATCGAGGAGGTACGGCGTTACGACGGCCGTACCGTGATGTTCAGGCCCGCCAAGCTCGTGGATGACCGCCGCATCCAGGAACATTTCTACAACCTGGATAAAAAGGACGTCATTGCGCGGTTTTTTTACGAAAAAACCTGTTTTTTAAGAGATGACGTGGAATGCATGTTTGAAACCGACTACATCAAAAACCTGACCATCCTGGCGCTCACCGGGGACTTCGGCTTCGGGACGGTCATCGGCATCGGCGCGTACATGCTGGAGTCGAAAAAAAATATCGCCGAAGTGGCTTTTTCCATTTCAAAGCCCTGGCAAGGGAAGGGTATGGCCCATGTTATTCTCGATAAACTGCATGAAGCCGCCCTGACAAACGGCATAGAAGGGTTTACGGCCTATACGGCGCCGGAAAACCGCGGCATGATCAAACTTTTCAAGAAACTTCCCTACAGGGTCCGCTCCGTGATGGAAGACGGCGTGGTGATCTTATCATGCAGATTCAACGAGCCAGAAGAAGAACATCCAACCGGAACCGCTTGATTCAAGGAGGACTTCGATGTCGGAATATCCAAAATTTTATGACGCCCACCTGGAAACCTATCGAAAAATCGCCTATGTCAACAGCATGGAGCAGTACAGACAAATGCATAGCCGCTCCATCAACAAACCGGACGAATTCTGGGCCGAGCAGGCCCGCAAATACCTTACCTGGGAAAAAGAATGGGATTTTGTCTTAAAATACAATTTTGAAAAAGCCGAGATCGCCTGGTTCGGCAACGGCAAACTCAATGCCTCCTACAACTGTCTGGACCGGCATATCGACCGGCTCAGCAACAAAATCGCCTATTACTGGGAAGGCGATAATCCCGACGAAGCCAAAACCTATACTTATGGAGATCTGTATAAACGGGTCAACCGGTTTGCCGCCGTGCTTCGAAAACAGGGCGTCAAAAAAGGCGACCGGGTTTTAATCTATTTGCCCATGATCATTGAACTGCCGGTGGCCATGCTGGCCTGCGCCCGGATCGGCGCTATTCACAGCGTGGTTTTCGGCGGCTTTTCCGCCGAGGCCATCGCCAACCGGATCAAGGATTGCGACGCCCGGATGGTCATCACCGCCGACGGCGGTTTCAGGGGCGGAAAACCCGTTCCCCTGAAAAAAAACGTGGACCAGGCACTGCCTTCCTGTCCCGGGGTAAAAAGCGTTATCGTGGTCAACCGGACTCAATCGAATATCCAACTGGAGCCTCTCCGCGAACACTGGTGGCATGAACTTGAAGCCGACCCCGACTTGCCCGATTATGTCAAACCCGAAACCATGGACGCGGAAGATCCCCTGTTCATCCTCTACACCAGCGGCAGCACCGGCAAGCCCAAGGGCGTGGTCCACACCCATGGCGGATATCTCGTGTATGCCGCCATGACCACCCGCCTGACTTTCGACCTCAAAGACGACGAGCTCTTCTGGTGCACGGCCGATATCGGCTGGATCACCGGCCACAGCTATATTCTCTATGGACCTTTGATCAACGGCCTGACCAGCGTGATGTTTGAAGGGGTGCCGAGTTATCCGGATTTCGACCGTTTCTGGGCCGTGGTGGAAAAATACGGGGTCCACAAATTCTATACCGCGCCCACGGCCATTCGGGCCCTTGCCAAGGAAGGCGAGTCCCATATCAAAAAGCACGATCTTTCCTCATTAACCCTTCTGGGAACTGTGGGAGAACCCATCAACCCCGAGGCATGGCGTTGGTATCATCATTATATCGGCAAAGACCAGTGCCCCATCATCGACACCTGGTGGCAGACCGAAACCGGCGGCCATATGCTCACGCCCCTGCCGGGTGTGGCGCCGCTTAAAGCCGGCTCCTGCTCTTTTCCGTTTTTCGGGGTTGATCCGGTTATTCTGGATGACGCCGGTGAGGAAATCAAATATCCCAACGAGGAAGGGGTTCTGTGCATCCGCAAACCCTGGCCGGGCATGGCGCGTAGCGTTTATGGCGATCATGAACGATTCATTGATACCTACTTCAGCCAGGTGCCCGGCATGTATTTCACCGGGGACGGGGCCAGAAAAGATGAGGACGGCTATTTCTGGATCATCGGCCGCATCGACGACGTGCTCAATGTGTCGGGCCACCGGCTGGGCACGGCGGAAATCGAATCGGCCCTGGTGCTGCACAGGGACATCGCCGAGGCCGCCATCGTGGGATTCCCGCATTCCGTCAAGGGCCAGGGGATTTACGCCTTTGTGATCCTTAAAAGCGGGTCCGCGCCATCCGAGGAATTGAAAAAGGAGCTGGTGCAGCAGGTGCGCAAGGAGATCGGCCCCATTGCCACCATTGACGTGATCCAGTTCGTGGATGGCCTTCCCAAAACCCGCAGCGGAAAGATCATGCGCCGGATTCTGAAAAAAATCGCCGCCGGGAAAATGGACGAACTGGGAGACACCTCCACCATTGCCGATGAAACCGTCATTGATAAACTGATCCAGGATCGCGTTGATGTTTCCACGCTCTGATTCTCTGAATCAATTGGAGGATAAAAATCCGTCCTCTTTTTATGCTCATTAATACTTTTCAACGTTTTCTTTGCTGTAAAGGTTTAAAATATGGGCCTTACCGTCGGCGTTGCCAGGGATGACCGGTTCCTGGAGCACAAAACCGGGCATTTCCATCCCGAGCATCCCCAGCGACTGTCGGCGATTTACCGCATGCTGGACCAGACATTCGCCGATCGGGTCGACTTTTACAAGCCGGAGCCGGCCAACCTGGAATGGATCGAAAAAGTCCATACCCCGGCCTATATCAAACGGATACTTAAAACCGCCGAACAGCGGATCACCAGCCTGGCCCCGGACACGCCGGTCAGCGCGGGCACTTACCGGGCCGCGTGGCTGGCGGTGGGCGCCGGCATGCAGGGAATAGACGCCCTTGCTTCCGGCCGGTGCGACGCCTTTTTCGCGCTGGTCCGGCCCCCGGGGCACCATGCCGAGGCCGACCGATCCGCCGGATTCTGCATCTTCAACAATATCGCCGTCGCGGCCCGATATGCCATTGAACGATATGGGCAGGACCGGATACTGATCATTGACTGGGATATTCATCACGGAAACGGCATCCACGATATCTTTTACGACGATCGAAGCGTTTTTTACATGTCCACCCACGACATCATGCTCTATCCCTACTCGGGCGCGATGGAGGAAACCGGCGGCGGCCCGGGGAAGGGATATACCATGAACATCCCCATTGACCGCGATATGACGAATGACGACATCCTCTATCTTTACAACGATATCCTGCCGTCACTGTTTGCGGGCTTCCGGCCCAAAATGGTCATCGTGGCCGCCGGATTCGACGCCCATTCAGGCGACCCCATCGGCCGGTCGAGATGGTCTGAAACGGTTTATGCCGGCATCACGCGGCTGCTGATCCGCCTGGGCCGTCAATTCTCGCCATTCACGCCTCTGTTGTTTTCCCTGGAAGGCGGCTATGATCCGCCTTCCCTGACCGCATCGGTCAAAGCAGTCATAGAAGCGCTGCTGGCCGACCATGAAACCCAAACGCCGGATCTCAATCCTGGCCAGGCCGTTCACGATCTTATCCGAAAGATCCGCCTGACCCACGCACCCTTTGGAGTAATACATGATTAAAGCACGCATTCCCGCCCAGGACAAAGACGCCAACCTGAAATCCTATGATGAAACCTGCCGGAGCTTCTCCTGGTCGGAAATCGAAAAAGAGTTCTCCTGGCATGGAACCGATCGCATGAACATCATCACCGAATCCATCGACCGATGGGCCGCGGACCCCGACCGACGGGACCTGCCGTCGCTGATCTTCCAGAAACACGAGGTCATTAACTCGTTTTCCTTTGCCCAACTGAAAACCATGACCTGTAAGTGGGCCCACATGCTTGCAAAGCATGGGTACTTTGCCGGAGACCGGCTGATCATCCTTCTTCCGCCCTGCCCGGAGGCGTTTTTCGCCATGGCCGCTTGCGCGCGCATGGGCGTGATCTTCTGCCCGGTCTTCTCATCTTCAAGCTTTTATGAGCTGGAAGTCAGAATTCAGAGCACCGGCCCCAAGGGCATCGTGACCCTGCCGGATCTGGTGGAAAAAATATCACACGAATCTGCGGCCCAGATGGCGCACATCTTTCTGATCAGCGGTCCGGGGCCGGGTCTTTTTAATAATGAAATCGAAATCGAGGAACGGATCAGCGGCATGCCGGAAGATTTTACACCGGTTCCGCTGTCGCCCAACGCTCCCCTTTACATGATTTACACTTCGGGCTCCACGCGGCCGCCCAAAGGCGTAGTGCACACCCACGCGGACATGACCGGCATTCTGGCCTCGGCCCGATGGGTCCTTGACCTGAAGCCTTCGTCCATTCTCTGGGTGGACGCGGACCCGGCATGGGTCACCGGTACGGTCTACGGCGCGTTCGCGCCCTGGCTCTGCGGCGTGACATCGGTTGTCCAATGCGATCCCTTTACCGCGGCCAACTGGTACCGGACCCTGGAACTCCACCGGGTGACCACGTTATACACCACGCCCAAAATCATCCGGGATCTCATGGAGGCCGGAAACGACCTGCCCTCCCGCTACCGGCTCGATTCACTGCGGCATATCGCCACCGTGGGCGCGCCCCTGGTGCCCGCCCTCTTCTACTGGGTCGGCCATCACCTGAACCGTTATCCCCATGACAACTGGTGGATGACCGAAACCGGCATCATCTGCATCGCCAATTATCCCTCCATAGACATCAAACCCGGCTCCATCGGCAAGCCCCTGCCCGGCATCCAGGCGGTAATTCTCGATGAACGCGGCTATCCCCTGCCCCCGCTCTCCCTGGGGGAACTGGCCATCAAAGCGCCCTGGCCCGGCATGATGAGCGGACTATGGCAGGAGAATGCGCGCTTTTCGTTGTATTTTAAAAACGATCAATGGTTTATCACGGGAGATATCGCCCTTCAGGACGAAGACGGCTATTTCTACCACCAGGGGAGAAACGACGATCTTTTAAAAGCCGGCGGCGACAAGCTCATCGGGCCCTTTGAAATTGAGCAGCTTCTCTGCGCCCACCCCTCGGTTGCCGAGGCCGCGGTGATTTCCAAAGGCAGCGAACCGGGAAGCGGTATTTCCACATTAAAAGCCTTTATTACCCTCAAAAAGGGATACATCCCGTCAACCCGTCTTACCTTCGAGATCAAGGCCTTTCTTAAAGGCAATCTTTCGGCCGATATCGTGGTACGGGAAATCGCCATTCTCGATGCCCTGCCCAAAACCCGGAGTGGAAAACTCCTGCGCCGGATACTTCGGGCCAGGGAGCTGGGTCTTCCCGGCGGAGACGCGCTCAATATGCAGGATTAAAATCATCTTAAAATTGTTGACAAACCGGCCGTTTTTTTCCTATGGTCGGCCTTTGCCGGATGGTCGGCAAAAAATTAACGATACTTACGGAAATTCGAAGGAGAAAAAACAATGAAAATTCTGGTCACCTATTTTTCGCAAACCGGCAACACCAAAAAAGTGGCGGAAGCCATATTCGATACCCTGCATTCAACTGAAAAAGAAATCGCCGATATCGACGCGGCAAAGGACCCGGGGGCATACGAACTGATTTTTGTCGGCTTTCCGGTCCATTCCAATTCCGTACCCAAAAAAGCCGACAGCTTTCTGCGTTCGATCCCGGCCGGCAAAAAAGTGGCTATTTTCGCCACCCACGGCAGTATTCGAAACGGCGCCCTGGCCAAAACCGCCTTCGAGACCGCCCACACCCTGCCCAAAGGAAAGGTGCTGGGCACGTTCGGCTGCCGGGGAAAAGTGGCCCAATCCGTCATCGACGCCCTGATGAAAACCACGGAACACAAGCCATGGGCCGAGGAAGCAACCAGCGCCAACACCCACCCGGATGAAGCGGATCTCAAGGACGCAAAAGCCTGGGCCGACCAGATGCTGGTCAAAGCCAGAGCATAGTATCTCATTTGATCATCGACGGGTCGGCGTCAAGCCGACCCTTATCACTATCACCATTTGCCGCGGCAACTTTACGGCCGCGATCCCTCCTCTTCAGCTCATCCGTGCGAAAAAAATCCGCCGGCAAATAACTTCTGGAAACCGACCCGAAGATCTGTTATTCTATTTCCTGCTCGATTTTTGACATACCGTTAATCCCTATAGATCAACACAAAATAGATCAGTATAGAGGACGATATCATGAGCAGTGCGAAATCCTATAACCTCCTGTCTTCTTTTCTGTTTACCCCGCTGCCGGGCCTGGGGAAAAGAGGAAGGAACTTTCTGTTCAACTCCGCGGCCCACCTGCTGCTGCGGACCATGGCCGTGCTGTTCAACCGGCGCTCTTCCCTGAACCAATACCTGAAAGGGGCCGACGGCTGGATCGATTTTACCATCGGGTTTAAAACCGAAACCGAAGGGGTGTGCCAGGCCGCCGTGTTTAAAAACGGGAAGATGTCGGTTCTCAAACATATCCCCGAAGACGCGGATGCCGTCTTGCAGTTTGAAAATGAAGCGGCCCTGATGGAAATGTTGCGCTCCACCCCCAACGAAACCCTCAATCTGATCCTGAAAAACCGGATGATCCTGACCGGCAATCTCTCCTGCCTCCAGGCGTTTAACTACTACGTGTCCCTGCTCATGGGCAAAAAGCATCAGAAACTGCTGGAAAAAGCCCACAGCGCCGATCTTTCGGACCGGAAACGCACCTACGGTGAAGACACTCCTGCCCTGGCCGAAGAACTCCTGGCCCGCCGCAAGTACCGGATGCGGGCCGAGGCCGTTGATCCGGGCGTGGTCCATCTGCCCGATCCCTATCTGTCGGATTTCAGCATAGACGATTTCCCGCGGCTGGCCGAATTTAAAAACCGCTATTTCGACATCAAGCCCGAAATCTGCTCCGAGCGGGCCGAGCTGCTCACGGCCTGGTGCCGGCAAAACGGATTTGAAACCGACCGGGACGGCGATCCCTGGAATCCCTTGCCCCGCCAGGCCGGGGCTTTTTTTCATCTCATGGCCAACAAAAAGCCCATCATCCGGGAAAACGATCTGGTGGCCGGAACCACCACCACCAACGACACCATCGGCGTGGTCATCTATCCGGACGCCCAGGGCACCATGTGCTGGGGCGAACTGGCGTCCATCGACAAGCGGATTCTCAACCCCTATGCCATCTCCGAAGAAACCGCCCGCAAGCTTCATTTCGACGTGTTCCCCTTCTGGATGCACCGCAACTTCCGGGAATGGGTGAGAAAAGCATACGGCCATCCCCTGTGCCAGAAAATCGAAGAGCGATGGGTGGCCTATTTTGTCTGGAAATCCGTGGGCGTTTCCCACACGGTGCCGGATTTCCCGAAAATCCTCACCAGAGGCACCCTGGGAATCATGGCCGATATTGCCGAACGCCAGGCCGACAAAGACCTCACGGCCGACCAGCAGGCGACCCTGGAAGCCATGAACCTGACCCTCAAGGGGTTAAATGTCTATGCCGCCCACCTGGCTCAGGCTGCCAACGATGAAGCCGCCGCCGTAAAAGACCGAAAGCGGCGGGCCGAACTCAAACGGCTGGGAAACATCCTGGAACGGGTCCCCATGCACCCGGCCCGGACCTTGGATGAAGCCGTCAATGTCGTCAACCTGGTCTGGATCGCCATCAACATGGAAAACGCCAACACCGGCATGTCCTTCGGCCGGCTGGATCAGTGGCTTCAGCCTTATTTTGCCGCCGACATGGCCCGGCTCAAGACCAAAGCCGCGCGATCGGCCTGCATCCGTCATGCCGTGGAACTGATGGGATGCCTGTTTCTGAGGCTCTCGGATCACCTGCCCCTGTCCCCGGACATCGGCAACTACCTGTTCGGCGGGGCCTCGGCCACCCAGGCCCTGACCATCGGCGGGGTCACCCCGAAAGGCGAAGACGCGGTCTGCGACATGACCTATATCATGCTCAAGGCCGCTGAAATGCTGGGCCTGCGCGACGTCAACGTCAACGCCCGGTTCCACCCGGAAATCAATTCCGACGCCTATTTAAAGCGCCTCTGCGAGGTCAACATCATCACCGCGGGCACCCCGTCCATGCACAACGACAAGGCCGTGTTTCAATCATTGAAACAGCACAAATACCCCCTCAAAGATATCCGGGACTGGTCGGCCACCGGATGCGTGGAGCCGTCCATCTCCGGCAAGCACATGGGCCATACCGGCTCCATCCTGTTCAACCTGGTGGCGCCCCTGGAAATGGCGCTTAACAACGGTTATCATCCCCTGATGCGATGGGCGCCCGGACCCGAAACCGGCCGCATTGAAAACGGCGATTTCAAGACCTTTGCCGACTTTTTCGCGGCCTATGAAACCCAGTTGCGGTTTCTTATCGGCCAGGCCGTGGAATTCAACAACATGCTGGCCGACATCCACGCCAAACAGCGGCCCACGCCCTTTCTGTCGGCCATGATGACCGGCCCGGTGGAAAAGGCCGCTGACATCACCCGGGGCGGAGCCGTCTACAACACCTCGGGCACATCCAACATCGGCCTGGCCGACGTTGTGGACTCCCTGCTGGTGGTCAAACGGCTGGTGTTTGAGGATAAAACCGTAAGCTTCGACCGGCTAAAGGCCGCCATTGACGCGGATTTCAAAAACGACCCGGCCCTTGCCGCCATTATCGCCAAACAGGTTCCCCGGTTCGGGTCCGGCGATCCCGGTGCCCTGCGCATGGCCAACCGGGTGGCCCGCCTGGTGCACGCCATCCACCGGGAGCATACCAATTTCCGGGGCGGCCCCTACACCACCGGGTTCTGGTCCATGTCCCAGCACGTGGCCTACGGCTCCCTTTCCGGCGCGCTTCCCTCGGGCCGCAAATTCGGCAAAGCCTTCACCCCCGGCCTCACGCCCCATCCATCCGCGTCCCCCAGCTTTTTAGACAACATCCGGGACGTGGCCCGGCTCGATCCCAAAACCATGGACAACAACATCGCCTTTAACGTCAAGCTCAACCTCACGCCCGAGGATTCCCGGGAGAAAAACGTCGATATCATGCAATCGTACGTTAAAACCTACTTCGACATGGGCGGCATGCAACTCCAGTTCAACGTGGTGACCTCCGAAACCCTCAAAGACGCCATGGCCCACCCGGACCGCTACAAAGACCTGATGGTCCGCATCTCCGGCTACAACGCCTATTTCGTCATGCTCAACCGCGACATCCAGACCGAACTCATCGAGCGGGCGGAATACGGGCTGTGAAACTGGTGGAAATGGCACCTGGGATATTGATTATGCGTCACGACACATAATCAATATCATGATTTTTTGAAATGATTTCGGGGATAAAATTTTAAAAATGGAATTGACGCTTCGCGTCATGAAATATAATTAATGTTAAAGGTAATAGCAGGCCAGAGAAGCCTATTAAATAAAACAAAATAAGAATGTGCCCCCAAAAATAACATATATGATCAAGAGAAAAAAAATGCAGATAGCAATTCAAATATTTGGTTACTTGAGTGTTATTGGGGGAATTAGTATTGGTATCCTTCTTTATTATCACAAGCAAACTCCTGCTGTTTGGGTAACATTTTTTACCTTCACATCATTAACACTGTCATTATGTCTTAATTGGCAACAAAGTATTTTAGATAGGAATGAATCTACCCAAAGCAAAAAAACCGCAGGATACATTTTCGATATAAAATATCAAAATGTAATGATTTTACCTTTTCTTCTTCCTAAGGAAACTAACAATGAAAAGGTTAATCTCATTTTTTACAAAATGGTAATAGCAAATTGTACCCACAATCCTGCCACAATTAAAAGTGTTCTCTTGCAATATAAATTGGATGGTATAGATTATACTAAAGACTCGTTTATTATCAAAACAGGTCGGCTTCTAAATGGAGAAGAAAACGCCGCTTTAATAATCGTTGATTCTGCACATATATTTCTTCAAGGATGGTATAATCTTCGCCGAAAAATAAATGAACTCAAAGTACTTGAACCAGGAGGCGTATTATCAGGAAGTGCTGTTTTCCCCTTAGAAGCTAAAGCTAATGATTTAGGGAGAATTGAGGATCTTAAATTAGTAATTAGAGATTATTCAAACAACATATCAATACACGACATCGAAATTCAACCTGAATGGATTAACGCTCTAAAAAAGGGAGGCATTTTCATAAATACTAAATTTAGTCAACAAGCAAATAATATTGTTAATTTTGTACATTAATCACTGCAGAAAATTCATCCCTTATGCAGTTGAAATATAGTTACTAATCCGGTCATATTTGTCTGGACATTTGTCAATTAACGATATATACTTCTTCCATGAAAAAAACAGACGGAAGAAAACTCAGCCCCCAGGTAATG
>QZJS01000060.1 GCA_003597945.1 Desulfobacteraceae bacterium
CCGTGTTTCATTTCCGGACAGGGTTTCCACCCGTTGTTCGTCCCGGCCCGATCCCATGGTCATGGCGGCCAGCACCTGGGTTTCTCCACGGGTGAACAGCCCGCTGCCGTGTACCCGCGGCAACAGGGCCGCTTCGCACTGGATGGGCCGGATATCGGTGAACCCGCGTCCGTCGATCCGGTGACCCTGGTTGAGGATGATATCCCGCAGGATCCGGCGCTCCAGATCGTAGAAAATTTCCTTGATTTCCGACTTCCGGTCCGCAAATTCTTCGCCAAGCTCCGTGATGACGGCTGCCTTGAGGTCGGAGAGGGCTTTTTGCCGCGCGATTTTTTCCGGCGCCTGCAGGGCGTCGGCCATGCGTTTTTCAGCCAGGCTGTCAATGCGGGCCGTCAGGTCCGCGTCTTTTTCTCTGGGGGTATGTTCGCGCTTGGGCTTGCCGACGCTTTCACGAAGTTTTTCCTGCATATCAATGATGGGCTGGAGTTGCTCATGGGCGAAAAAGATGGCGTCCAACACATCGGATTCTTTCGCGACGTCGCAGCCGCCTTCCACCATGTTGATGCCGGTGCGCGAACCGGCAACGATGATGTTTAGGTCCGAGACTTTTTGTTCCTCTATGGTCGGGTTCACCACGAACGCGCCGTCGACCCGGCCCACCCGCACGCAGGCCACCGGACCGTCAAAGGGGATATCGGATATCATCAGGGCCGCCGATGCCCCATTAATTGACAAGACATCAGGATCATTGGCTTTGTCCATGGACAACACCGTGGCGATCACCTGGGTTTCGTACCGCCAGTCCTTGGCAAAGAGTGGACGCAGGGGTCGGTCCGTCAGCCGCGCGGTCAGGGTTTCCTTTTCCGAAGGCCGGCCGATTTCCCGGCGGAAATAATTGCCCGGGATTCTGCCGGCGGAATAGATTTTTTCCTGATATTCCACGGAAAGGGGCAGAAAATCGACTTCCGGCCTGGCGTTCTTGTCCGCCACAACGGTCACCAGAACCATGGTTTCGCCGTATTGGACCATGACTGAACCGGAGGCCTGTTTGGCCAGTTTTCCGGAACGCAGACTCATGGTCTCTTTTCCGATTTGCGCTTGAAATAAAATTTCCATTTTTTCTCCTGATATCAGGCCGTTGTTAAGGGATCAAACTGACGGACAACACAAAAACGGCCTATGTGGTGCATATCGCGTCTTTAAGATCTATCTTCTGAGTCCAAGATCGCCGATGATGGTGCGGTAGCGATGGACATCCTTATTTTTGACGTAATTTAACAGCCGGCGGCGTTTGCCGACCATGATCAGCAGTCCCCTGCGGGAATGGTGATCTTTTTTATGGATCTTTAAGTGTTCATTTAAGTGCGTAATGCGATGGGTCAGCAGCGCAATCTGGACTTCCGGAGACCCGGTATCGGTTTCATGGGCCCGGAAACGGTCAATGGCTTCCTGTTTGTTCGTGGATGCAAGGTTCACGCGTTCCTCCTTAAAAGGTAAATTCAATCATTATTGTTTTATAGACCTTTATTTTATTACGGATTTACAAAAACACAACAATAATTATAACGGTTTCCATCTCCCGCCGGCGTGACCACCGCAAGGAGACGATTGTTTTCATCGGATATCTTGATCCAGGACGGCGTTTGGTCCGTGTTTTCGCCGAAGCCAAGATCCCCGGCGAAAAGAACCTTCCCGTGCCGAATACGGTCTGCCAGGGCCGCGTCCGCTGTCAAGGCCGGCATTTCCGGCAGTGCGTCGACCATGGGGATGACAAGTGCTTTCATGGCGGCCAGGGATGAATATGCCATCAGTTTTTCCAGCGGCATGGCTTCATGAATGTCGAATCCGCCGCATCTGATCCGCCGCAGGGTTTCCATGTGTCCGCCGCAACCCAGTTTTTTGCCGATATCCGCGCACAATGTACGGATATAGGTGCCCGATGCGCATCCCACCTCAAACCAGACACGGGGCAGGCGGATGTCTTGAATGCGGATATAGGCGATATGCACCTTCCGGGCGGGTTTGGTGACCGGAATGCCTTGTCGCGCATAGGCGTAAAGCGGTTTCCCCTTATGTTTCAGCGCTGAAAAAACAGGGGGCACCTGGTCGATTTCGCCTTCAAACTCACGGATGGTCCCGCGGATCACTGTTTCAGTAATTTCGTCAACAGAAGCATTTGCCGTGACTTTCCCCTCGGCGTCTTGTGTGTCGGTCTCAATGCCGAGCATCATACAGGCAACATATATTTTGGTGTCAGCCAGTAAAAAACTTGACAGTCGGGTGGCCCGGTTTACTGGACATACCAGCACGCCGGTGGCTGCGGGATCCAGGGTGCCGGTATGACCGATTTTGTTTATGCCCGGAATTTTTTTTAGCTGTTTGACGACATGTGCCGAGCTGATGTTTGCCGGTTTGTCGACAACCAGAATGCCGTTGATGTCGTTATCACGTTGCAGCAATGTGGGGAACGCCTGGGTGATCCTTTTACCTCCTGTATCTTGGCTATGAGTGAAATTTGAAATTTTTTTGAAAAAAATAGAACTTATCCAGTCCGGTTTTGATGTTAAATACGTTGCGAAATATCGAAAATGATGGATTTCAGTTCCGGCAGGGTGGCCTTGATATCAAAGCCGGCGGCGTTGTGGTGTCCGCCCCCGCCGAAGGAAGTGGCAATGGCCGCCGCGTTGACCGATCCGTCCGATCTGAGGCTGACGTGAAATTCGCTGGCGGGCCGACGGCCGTTCCGGGCTTTCCGCTCGTAGAGCAGGACCGCCAGTTTGACCTTTTCAATCCGCCTGGCGTAATTGATCAGCCCGTTGACATCTTCGACTTCCGTGCCGGTGGCCGCCAGCATATTCTGGGTCAGGAACATGATGGACAGATGGCCGTTTTCCGACAGTTCAATGGAATCAAAGAGCATGGTCAGCAGCTTGATACGGTTGAGCGAAATGGTTTCATAAACATGATGGGCCACCCGGTGGGGATCGGCGCCGCATTTCACCATCTCATGCGATATTTCAAAAGCGGCCGGTGTGGTATTGGAAAAACGGAATGAACCGGTATCGGCCATGATACCCGTATACAGGGCATAGGCGATCCCCTTATCAATGGTGATATTCATTTCCCGGATTACCCGGTAGACGATTTCAGCAGTCGACGATGCGTCCGGATCGATGAGCTGGAGTTTGCCGAACCGGGTGTTGGTCGTATGATGATCAATGTTGATGAGCATCGGTATTCTGCTGACGGCTTCGGCCACTGAACCGATGCGGTGAAGATCGGAGCAGTCGAGAATAATGGCTGCGTCGAACTGTTTGATATCCCCCGTTTCTTTCTGAATCTGGTGGACGGACGGCAGAAACTGGTAGACCGCCGGAATGGCGTCTTCAATATAGAGGGTCACCTTTTTCTTGATCCGTTCCAGGGCCAGACCCATGCCGAGCACTGAGCCGACGGCGTCTCCGTCAGGATGAATATGGGCCGCAATGAAAATATTATTCTTTTGTTTCAGTTGAGCGATTACCTGTTGCATCTGCTTTTTCAATTTTTTTCAATATGGATTCGATATGAAATCCATAATCAATGGATTCATCGTAATAAAATTTAAGATCCGGCATATATCGCAGATTGATCTCCCGTGCAAGACTATATTTGATAAACGCCGTTGCTTTCTGAAAGCCGGAAATCGCTTCTTCTCGTGTGGACACGCGATCCGAGACCACAAAATAGATTTTGGCAAGTTTAAGATCCGGCGTCATTTTCACGCCCGTGATCACGGCGGTTTGCAGGCGGGGATCATGGATGGCTTTTTTCAGCAAACCCGAAAGAACTTCCTGAATCAGTCCGGCGACCCGGTCTCCCCGGGTATATGACTTCATAGGACCATAATCTCCATATCGGTGTCGATTATTTCCGCCAGATGCATGTTTTCTATAAATTCTATGATCTTATCCAATGTTGAATTGATAATGTTTTGCGCGTTGCCCACCACCGCGATCCCGAGAACGGCCCGCTGGTGAACGTCGTTGAGCGCGACTTCCGCCGCGGCGGCATTAAAATGGGTGCGCACCCGGGCAATGACGGACTTGATGATTTTCCGCTTCTCCTTGAGCGAATGGCAGTCCGATAACCTGAATGTGATGGTGGCGCAACCGAGAACCATATTAATTCACCATAGGGCATCAGGCAAGCACCGGCTTGATCTCTTCTAAGTAGAAGCACTCGATGACGTCGCCGAGTTTGATGTCGTTGAAGTTTTCAATGTGGATGCCGCATTCATAATTCTGGGCCACTTCCTTGGCATCATCCTTGAAACGGCGGAGGGAATCGATTTTTCCCGTAAAAACGACGATGCCGTCCCGGACCAGCCGGGCCTGCTGGCCGCGCTGGATTTTGCCGCTGGTGACCATGGAGCCGGCGATGGTGCCGAGACCCGGAACCGTAAACACCTGCCGGACTTCGGCCTGTCCCAGTGGCCTTTCTTCGAATTTAGACGACATCAGGCCGAGCATGGCGTCCTGGACGTCCTTGATGGTATTGTAAATAACGTCGTAATAGCGGATATCGACATGTTCCTCCTCCGCCATGCCCGAAACCTTGGGCGCGGGCCGGACATGAAAGCCGAGGATGATGGCGTTGGTCACCGCCGCCAGGGAGACATCCGATTCAAGAATCGACCCCACCCCGGAATGAACGATATTGACCTTGACCTCATCGGTGGAAAGCTTTTTAAGGGCTTCCGCGAGTGCTTCAATGGAGCCCTGAACATCGGCCTTGATGATGATATTGAGATCCTTGACCTCGCCCTCGGCCATCTGTTCATAAAGTTTTTCAAGGCTCAACCGGCTGGTGGATGCCAGGGCGCGTGCGCGCTGCTGCTGGAGCCGGTGCTCGCTGACTTGTTTGGCGTCTTTTTCAGCGGCCAGAGCGACCAGTTCGTCACCTGCCATGGGAACACCGGACAAACCGACGATCTCAACGGGTATGGACGGTCCGGCCGATTTTACCGCCGCGCCCATGTCATTGAACATCATGCGGATTTTGCCGTAATACATGCCGCACACCACAGGATCGCCCACATGCAGGGTGCCTTCCTGAACCAGCACCGTGGCCACGGCGCCCCGGCCGATATCAAGCTTGGATTCGACGATATGCCCCTTGGCGGGTTTATTCGGGTTGGCCGTCAATTCCAGTATTTCGGTCTGCAGCAGGATCATTTCAAGCAAGGTGTCGATGCCGATTTTCTGTTTGGCGGATACATCAACAAAGATGGTATCTCCGCCCCATTCCTCGGGTGAAAGTCCCTTTTCCGCCAACTGCCGTCTGATCCGTTCGAGATCCGCGCCTTCCTTGTCGATTTTGTTGACCGCCACGATGATGGGCACCTCGGCGGCCTTGGCATGATTGATGGCCTCGATGGTCTGGGGCATCACGCCGTCGTCGGCGGCGACTACCAGAACGACGATGTCGGTGACATGGGCGCCCCGGGAACGCATGGCGGTAAAGGCTTCATGTCCAGGCGTGTCTAAAAAGACGATATCGCCCCTGTCGAGCTGGACATGATAAGCACCGATGTGCTGGGTAATGCCGCCGGATTCGAGTTCGGTCACCTTGGTCTGGCGGATGACGTCCAGCAGGGATGTTTTTCCGTGATCCACGTGGCCCATGATGGTCACAACGGGCGGCCGGGACGTCAACTGGGATGGATCATCGTTTTCCATTTTAAAATATGCTTCCTCTTTAAATGATGCCTTTTCCGCTTCAAAATTGAACTCCTGGGCCACCAGGCTTGCCGTGTCGTAATCAATGGTCTGATTGACCGTCACCATTACCCCCATTCCCATCAATTTTGAAATAATTTCGCCGGCTTTAACGCCCATTCTTTTAGCCAGATCGCCCAGCACGATATTGTCGTCGATTTTGATGCGTCGCTTTATGGCTTTCGGAGTCGTGATCTGTGTTTTCTGATCAGACGGGAAATGCTGCTGCTTTCCTTTTTTGCGGGATTTCCGACCCCGTCCGGCCCCCCGATCGTAAAGGGCATCCCCCTCGATGACTTCCTTGCGGCGCAGCGCGGTTTTGATCTTATCGGCTTTACGTCCTTTGATGTCATCGAGTGGTTTCTTTTTCTTGAGTTTTTTATCACCCTCATCTTCTTTGGCGGCTTCGGCGCCCATCAGCCCCTTCAAGTCCTCAAACTGGAGCCTCTTCTTATCGTGCTTGGTCTTTGCCGTTTCTTCCGGCACGGCATCGGCAACCGGCGTCGGTGCTTTTTCCGGTTCCGGTTCCGGTTCGGGTTTGGGAGGAGCTTCGGAAGGTTCCGGCATGCTGATAATTTTTGCCGGCGTACTCTTTTTGACCTTTCGCTTGGCTTTGGTTTTGGATACCGGGGTTTCCTCCGCCGTGGGCGCGGGGGATTCGGGTTCCGCTTCCGTTTCTAACGGTTCCGCGACCGCTTCCGGCGGGGCGGCGACATCGGCGGGAGCGGGCGTGGTTTCGGCTTCGGCCGGTTCAGTCTCCTCCGGTTCAGGCGCAGGCGCGGTCTCCGTTTTTGCCGTCTCCTCCGGCGCTGCTTCCGCCGCTGCCGCGGGCTGAATGGCTTCCATCGTTTCGGTTTTCGTATCGGCCTCTGGCGCGGCCTCGGGCGTATCGGGTTCGCCGGCGGCTACCGGTTCTGAAATCGGCAGTTCCGGTTCTACGGGTTCCTGAACAATTTTTTTACGCCGCCGGATCAGATTGGGTTTGACCCGTTTCTCCTCGACGATTTCTCCGGAGGGTTTCCCGCCGAAAAGGGCGCTTTTGACCCGGGCAACGTCATCCTCCTCCAGCGTTGAGGCGTGCGATTTGACCTCAATGTCCAATTCCCGGAGTTTTTCCAGAAGACCTTTGTTGTCCATGTTCAGTTCTCTGGCAAGTTCATGAACTCTCAATTTTGCCATCCATCCCCCTATTGTACCGCACGCGGCGCGGCGCATCGTTGCGCGGGCGCCCATATTGTTTTCCGGCGATTATTCAATCTTATCATTATTTTGATGGTTGTCGGCGCCGGCCTGGTTTTCCGCGGGATCTTCCGCAACCGTTGCTTCCGGCTTTTCGGCATTTTCGTCTGCCGGATTTTCGGTCTCTTCATCAACCGGCGTTTGGGCCGTTTCTTTTTCCGTTGCTTCCGGCGTCTCGCCGGTTTCCTTATTTTCATCAGGGGCCGTTTTCGCGGCTATGGCGGCTTCGGCCACTTCTTTTTCGGCCTGGGTGATGAGTTGTCCGGCGTCTGCCTCGGAGATACGGGCGGCTTCGGCCAGCTCCTCGACGGTGGTCCGTGCCAGATCGTCCGCGGAAAAATAACCGCTTTTGATCAGGGTGTCCGCCAGGGGCTCGGTCATATCGGACAGATTCATCAGCGAATCGTATCCTTTTTTAATGCTTTCATTGTATCGGCTTTCGGAAAAGACATCAAGACGCCAACCCGTTAATTTTGACGCCAGACGCACGTTCTGGCCGTTTCTGCCGATGGCGATGGCCAGTGATTCATCCGGAACCACCACTTCCATGCCGTGGCTGTTTTCATCAATGATGACCCTGGAAATATCGGCCGGGGCCAAGGCATTGCAGACGAACTTGGCCAAATCCACGTGCCAGGGAATGATATCGATTTTTTCGTTTTTCAGCTCCTGGACGATGCTTTGAACCCGGTTGCCTTTGACGCCCACACAGGCGCCTACGGGATCAATGTCCGGATCCGTGGACATCACGGCGATTTTTCCGCGACTGCCGGCCTCGCGCGCCGCGGCGACAATCTTTACGATGCCTTCGGCGATTTCCGGGACCTCGGTTTTAAAAAGGGCGATGAGAAACCCCGGATGGGTCCGGGACAATTCAATCTGCGGCCCGCGGCTCTCCTCGAGCACTTTTAACACTAGAGCCCTGATCCTGTCGCCCCTCCGGTAAATTTCGCCGGGAATCTGTTCTTTTTTTGCCAGAAGCGCCTCGGCCGATCCCAGGTTTACAATGATCTCATTGCGGGTGACGCGCTGGATGATCCCGTTGATGATTTCGCCCTTGCGGTCGGCAAAGCTGTGATATACCGAACTTCTTTCGGCAATCTTGAGCTTTTGAATGATGACCTGCTTGGCGGATTGCGCGGCGATCCGTCCGAAAGTCGTGGGGTCCATTTTGATGCCCAGACTGTCGCCGATTTCGCATTCGGGGTCGAGTTTGCGGGCTTCCTTTAAGCCGATCTGGAAGGCCGGATCTTCAACCTTGCCGACAATCTCCATAAATTGAAACGCTTCGAGTTCGCCGGAGTCCTCATTGTACTGGATTTCGATGTCGATTTTGTTGCCGAATTTTTTTCTGGCGGCCGAGCCGATGGCCTCCTCCAGTGTTTTTAACAGTACATTGAATTCAATGTTCTTATCCCGGCTTACCTGTTCAATCACACGTTTGATGTCCGTAATTAACATTTGCCGTCTCCGTTAGCATTGACAAGCCGTGCTTTACTGATATCCTCATGGGGGATCAGCACGGTTTCCGCTTCGATCTGAAGGTGGACCCTGCCGTCCATGACCCCTGAAAGGGTACCTGTGAAATTTTTTTGACCGTTTATGGCCGACGTCGTCCGGATCCTGGCGGTTTTGCCGGTAAATTTTTCAAAATCGGACAGTTTTGACAGCGGCCGCTCTATGCCCGGCGATGAAACTTCCAAGATATAGGCGATTTCAGCTTCGAGTTTGAGGTCGAGCAGATCGCCTAACTGGCGGCTGATCGCAGCGCAGTCCTCCAGTGTCACCCCGCCGGGTCTGTCGATATAGAGCCTGAGAATCCGACCGCCGGGCTCACGCTGGCATTCGACATGAACCAGTTCCATCCCTTCGGATGCGCAGAGCGGTTCCGCCAGAGATTGCGCCACCGACACGATCTCTTTTTGCATCCGGACGTCGAAACGGCTCGTTCCCCGCGGTTTTGCATCGCCGGTACCGGTTTTTTTATGTTTGTGTTTCGTCGCCAAAATTTTCCCCAAAACAAAAAATAAAAACGGGCTGTTATGCCCGTTTTAGCAATTCAGACAACTCTTCTTCCCTTACATCACATCCTGCCGTCCACACCGGGCTGCCGGGAAATGATTGGAGCGGGCAACGAGATTCGAACTCGCGACACCAAGCTTGGGAAGCTTGTACTCTACCAACTGAGCTATGCCCGCTTCCATAGCCTTGCTAAATTAGTGAAAAAAATTTTTAATGTCAATAAGAAAAAAAAGGGGTCAAACCTTGATTTGTGATTAATCGAAAAAAAAGGGGGGGGGTAAACCTTGATTTGTGATTAATGGGTGATTGGAGATCCCTGAGCTAAAAGTCGCATGGGGTCACCTAAACTTTGATAGTTCTGTAAAAAGTCAAAATTTGGAAATTCACTATTAATAAATTCGAATCGTTATGTATGAAAAGGCGCAGCAAATCGAATCGGACTTTTTACGGTTTAATCAAATCTTGATTGGTCAGACACCTGTTGCTTCATTAATCACAATTCAAGGTTTGACCCCTATTCTGTGACCCCTATTCTGACCCCCTATTCCAGCAGGGCGCGGATCTGGCGGAGGGTTTTGCGGATGTCGTCGGTTGGGGGGAGGGGGGAGGTCTCTTTTTTTTGTCGCTGCATTGCTTTGAGGTATTTTTTTGCGCCTTCTATGGTGAATTTTTTATCATACAGCAGATGTTTGATCAGCAGGATAGTCTCGATATCGGATTTCCGGTAGAGGCGCTGGCCGGCATCCGTTCGTTTGGGGGAGATGACGGAAAACTCGGATTCCCAGAACCGGAGAACATAGGCGGCCAGATCAGCGATGGCCGTGACTTCGCCGATTTTGAAATAGAGCTTGTCGGGAATTATCGTTGGCGGCGGCGAAAAAATTTCCATCAGAACACATTATTATCCGGATCATGATGGTGCGTCAGGCCGGCAGCAGTGCGTCAAACTTGTGGATCAGTCCTTCTGAAATCCGTCCGTGAGCCGTCAGGACCTGTTGATCCGAAAGTGTTTCAGCCGGCGACCGATAGGTGATGCGCAGGGACACGCTTTTCTTCCCGGCCGGTATCGGATCGCCACTGTAAACGTCGAGCAGAAGGACATTTTCCACCAGTGTTTCCCGGCGCGTGAAAATATCGTTTAAAATATCACCCGCTGGCGTGTATTTGTCAACAATTAAGGTGATATCCCTTTCCGCGGCCGGAAATCGCGGGACCGGGGAGAAAATAATGGATTCCGGCAGCAGCGGGATCAGCGCATCGACATTGAGTTCAAAGACAAAGGCGCTTTGTTTGAGATCATGGTTTTCGATGACGGAAGCAGTGAGTTCTCCGATGCGGCCGATGCATTTTTCATCAAAATGGATTTGGGCGGTGCGCCCGGGCCGGGTATAGGCGCAGGCGGCGTCGGGCATGGCGGAGAAACGGATATTTTCGAGCTTAAACGAACCAAAGAGTGCTTCGACAACCCCTTTGAGATCATAAAAATCGCAGGATGCCGGCTTGACGGTCCAGGAAGACGCGCTTCTGGAACCGGTCCAGAGGGCCGCCAGCATTTCGATTTCCTCCGGCTGACGCTCCTGTCCGTTGCTGATGAAAATTTTGCCGAGTTCAAAGATTTTCAGATTTTTAACATTTCTGGACATGTTGGTTTTCATCATGTCCAGCAATCCCGGAATCAGGGAGGTGCGCATGACCCCCTGATCTTCACTCAGGGGATTGAGGACATCGAGCATTCGCCGGCTGATGTCTCCGGCCGGGATGTCGAGGCGGTCGCAGGCGGTTTTTGCGATAAAACTGTAGGTGATAATCTCGGAAAACCCGAACCCGGTCATGCGGTCCTTGATTTGTTGTTTGGTTTCAAAATTCCGGTTGAGCCGGCCCGTATCCGCCGAAATTTTCGGCAATGTCGTCTCAATCCGGTCGTATCCCCACATCCGGGCGACTTCTTCCATCAGGTCTTCGGGCCGGCTCACATCCATCCGGAAAGAGGGCGGGATCACCGCGATGGTGTCCGCGTCGATTCTGGTGACCGAAAAAGAGATGGATTCCAGCCAGTGGACGACGTCGTCAATGGCAAAGCGCGTGCCGAGATGCCGGTTTGTCTGATTAATGTCAAGATTGATGGGCAGGCGCGGCGCCGGGTTCGGGTATTCATCGATGATGCCGTCGGCCGGCGCGCCCCCCGCGATTTCCACCATCAACTGCACGGCCCGCTCCAGCGCGGTCAGGGTGCCTTCCGGATCAACGCCCCTTTCGAACCGGTGGGATGCATCCGTGTTGAGCCCCAGGTTTTTTGCGGTTTTGCGGATGGAAATGGGATGAAAGCAGGCGCTTTCAATCAGCACACGGGTGGTTGCGGAGGTGATTTCGGAATTTTCGCCGCCCATGACGCCGGCAATGGCCACGGGTTTTTTACCGTCGCAGATCAGAAGGGTTTCTTCCGAAAGCCGGCGCTCTTTTCCATCTAATGTGGTGAATGTTTTTTCGTTTTCCCCGGCGGGGGTGCGGACCACGATGCGATGTTCGTCGAGGCAGTCGCAATCAAAGGCGTGCAGGGGCTGGCCGAGCTCCATCATTACGTAATTGGTGATATCCACGATATTGTTGATGGGTTTGAGACCGATGGCCAGAAGATAATCCTGAATCCAGAAAGGCGATGGCGCAACAGCAACCCCGGTCACCAGGGCAGCGGCGTATCGCGGGCACAGATCCGGGTTCCGGATGGTCACGGATGTCATATCGGTGATGCATCCGTTGGTCGGCGGATAATGGACCGCGGGCGGCGTTAACGGTTGATCCAGAAGGGCGGCCACTTCCCGGGCGATGCCGATGACGCTGAGACAATCCGGCCTGTTGGGCGTCAGTCCGATGTCGATAATGGTATCCGAAAGGTGCAAAACCTCTGAAAGCGGCACACCTTCCGCCTGATCCGCATCCAGGATGTAAATGCCGGAATGATCCCTGCCGATGCCGAGTTCGGCCTTGCTGCACAACATGCCTTCCGAGACCACGCCCCGGATGTTGCTGCTTTTAACAGTGGTTCCGTTGGGCAGAACGGTTCCGGGCAAGGCCAGCGGCGCTTTCACGTTCAGGTCGGCATTGGGAGCCCCGCATACGACGCAATGGGTCCGATCCCCGGTATCAACATCGCAGATGCGCAGATTGGCGGCCTCGGGATGGGGGCGGATGCCGATGATTTTTCCCACAAGAACATGATCCAGGTAGGCGTAACGCGCGGTCACGGCCTCGACTTCCAGACCGGCCATGGTCAGGCGATCAGCCAGTTCCGCCGGCGGGATCGGGATGGAAACATAATGCTGTAGCCAGTTGAGACTGATTTTCATATTAAAATTGACCTAGAAACCTGACGTCTCCCTCAAAAAAGAGCCGAATATCATTGATGCCGTAATGAAGCATGGCGATCCGCTCAACGCCCATGCCGAAGGCGAATCCGTTGTATTTGGACGTGTCGTAACCGACGTTTTCAAAAACCGCCGGGTGAACCATCCCGCATCCCATGACCTCCAGCCATCCCGTGTGGGAACAGACTTTACAGCCCTTGCCCCGGCACATGACGCACAAAATGTCGACTTCCGCGCTGGGCTCCGTGAATGGAAAGAAGCTGGGCCGGAATCGCAGACTGGTCTTTACGTCAAACACTTCCTGAACAAAGGCGGTCAAAATTCCCTTGAGATCACCGAAAGAGACGTTGGTATCCACCAGGAGCCCTTCGACCTGGTGGAACATGGGCGTATGGGTCAGGTCGGAATCGCAGCGATAAACCTTTCCCGGCGCCACGACCCGGATGGGCGGGGCGTGTTTTTCCATGATCCGGACCTGGATGGGCGAGGTGTGGGTGCGCAGGACAATATTGTCGGAAACATAGAAGGTGTCCTGCATGTCCCGGGCCGGGTGGTTTTTGGGAATGTTGAGAGCCTCGAAATTGTGATAATCGTTTTCGACTTCCGGGCCTTCGGCGATATTAAACCCCATGCGGTTGAAAATATCGCAGATGCGGCGATTAATCCGGGTGAGGGGATGAAGCGTTCCCACGGGCGCGGGTCTGCCCGGCAGGGTCACGTCAATGCCGCTTTCCTGCTGATCGCCCGGGGTGGAAAGTCGTTTTTCGGCCGCCTGGAATGATGCTTCCAGCTCCTGTTTGATTATATTTGCCGCCTTGCCGGCAGCGGGCCGCTCCTCCGGGGGCAGAGCGGTGATATTGCGTAAAAACAGGGTCACAAGACCCTTTCTTCCCAGATATTTAACGGAAAGGGCCTTGACCGCCTCGGGATCACCGGCCTGGTCGAGCGCGGCCAGTGCTTCGGATTTGATTGCTTCGATGGTTTGATTCAGTCGGGTCATTTTCAGCGGTTACATAGTATAAATACGGCGGAAAAGGCTCCGGGCCGCCCGATTGCGCGGCCCGCATGACTTCCGGATCATCCCGGCCGGCGTCAGCGCGCCGCGGCCATGGCGGCAAGATTGGCGAACGCGTCCGGATCAAAGGCGGCAAGGTCTGAAAGAACCCGGCGGTCAAGCTCAATATTGGCCATTTTCAAACCATGGATGAATTTGGAGTATGACATATCGTTCATCCGTGCCCCGGCATTGATGCGCGCGATCCACAACTGCCGGAACTCTCTTTTACGAACCTTGCGATCCCGGTAGGCGTAGTTCAGCGCCTTGTCCACGGAATCGGCGGCGGTTCGAAACAGTTTGCTCCGGCCGCCCCGAAACCCCTTGGCCAGTTTCAGGACTTTTTTTCTGCGATGTCTCGCCTTAAATCCTCTTTTAATACGCATGATACCTCCCTCTTATGGGGTCACCCCCTTATGGGGTCAAACCTTGATTTGTGATTTATTTTTTCACCCTTATCGGGTCAACCCTTGATTTGTGATGTATTTTTCATCCGTTCGGAAGCAACTGTCTGATTTCTCTCATGTTGCTTGTATGGATGATCTGTGATTGTCTTAAAGAGCGTTTTCGTTTCCGCGATTTTTTTGTCAGAATATGACTGGCATGGGATTTTGAAAAACTGTATTTGCCCGACGCGGTCTTTTTGAAACGCTTGGCTGCGGATCGGTTGGTTTTTATTTTCGGCATCGTTTTACTCCTTTAATCCATATATATAATATAAATAATCTGATTTACTAATTATAAGCGAAAAGCATACCTGTCTGACGGTAAGGACGCACACACCACCGGGCACGGATTTTTTTTCCGAATTTCCGATTTTTAAAAATTTTGCGGCCCTGTCGCCCCCGGCTATTAAGCAGAGTTTAAAACAGATATCAACTTAAATTATTCCATGGCCCCGTAAAATTTTTTCAAAAAACAAAAATATTGATGGCGCGGCAAAATGATCCGCGCCATTTCCGTTTATACGGTTCCCCTTGCGCCGATTACAAGAGCCGACCCGGTATTTCCCAGACAAAATCCCGGACTCATGGGATTATTTGGGGGCCAGCACCATGTTCATCGTGCGGCCTTCCATCTTGGAATGCTGTTCCACGATGGCAAACCCGCTGGCCTGTTCGGCGATCTGATCCAGCATTTCCCGTCCCATGCCGGCCAGGGTGATCTCCCTTCCCCGAAAAACAACCGTGACCTTGACTTTATTTTTCTTTTCGAGAAAACGCTGAATATGGCCGAGCTTGATTTCCAGGTCATGTTTATCGGTCTTTGGACGGACTTTGATTTCTTTGACCTGAAACGTGGTCTGCTTTTTTTTGGATTCCTGCTGTTTTTTGGTCTGCTCGTATTTGAAACGGCCGTAATCCATAATTTTACAGACCGGCGGCGTTGCCGTGGGTGAGATTTCAACCAGATCAAGCCCGGATTCTTCGGCGGCGGCTATGGCCTGATGAATCGGAACAATACCGCTCTGGTTGCCATCGGCATCGATCAACCGCACCTCTTTGAGTTTGATTTCCCTGTTTATTCTGGGTTTGTTGCCGTCCTGTTTCTGCTTAACTATCTTCCCACCTCCTGTTGTATGTGGACACCGTTTTAATGGTTTACAAATACGTTATTGTTATATATGAATCTTTGTTCTCATATCATAAAATTTCATATAATCAAGAGAAATTAGCTGGATAAAGATGGATTTTGTTTTAACGCGGGAAAACAGTCTCCTTTGGCGTTATCCATGGCATCGTCGTCGTCGGCAGACATTGCCGGATTGGACCGGTGCCATGGATCGGATTGGCCCCATAAAAAACATCCATCCCGGGGGATCGCCATGACAATACATTCGGAAATCGTGGAACTGTCGCCCGATGATCATTTTAATTTTGACTGTCACCCGGGCGTCGCCTGTTTCAACCAGTGCTGCCGGGATCTGAGCCAGGCCTTGACCCCGTATGACGTCGTGCGCCTGCGGCGTCATCTGGATATGACCTCATCGGCGTTTCTGGAGCAATTCACCCTCCGCGGCATCGGACCCCAGACCGGCCTGCCGGTGGTTTCCCTGCGGCCCCTTGAGCCGCTTCTGAAGGCATGCCCCTTTGTGACGGCTTCGGGCTGCAGGGTTTATCCGGACCGGCCGTCTTCTTGCCGCATGTACCCGGTTTTCCGGGCCGCGGCCCGGCAGCGTGCAACCGGGGTCATATCCGAGCGTTTTTTACTGATTCAAGAGCCCCACTGCCAGGGATTTGACCGGGGTCGGCAATGGACCGTGCGGGAATGGATCAAAAATCAGGAACTGGAAGACTATAACCGCGCCAACGACCATATGCTGGCCCTGATCAGCGTTAAAAACGAGCGGATGCCCGGCGCCCTGGATGCCCAAACCCTGGAACAGGTTTATACGGCATGTTACGATATCGACCGGTTCCGGGAAACAATGCCGGCCTCCGATGACCTTGCCCGGCTGGCCCTGGGCATGGCATTTGTCCGGCGCAATATTTTCGGTGAACCACCGGAGGCGGATCATGGCGTCATCTGAAAGGGTCGCGCTGGTTCTCGGCGCGGTCAAGGGCATCGGTAAAGG
>QZJS01000129.1 GCA_003597945.1 Desulfobacteraceae bacterium
CTAAATTTTGATAATTTTCGTATTCTTATGAATACGTTTTTATAACTTTTATTCAGAATTCAGCTTGCATTCCCATAAGACAACCGGATACCATTGGTCATAAAACAGGCGCGGTAAAAACAAAAAAAGCGTCGCCATCGTTAATCATCAACGCCAACCATCGAATGTAAAGGAGTCGTGTCATGAAACGCGTTCATCAGGCCCATTGTTTGAAAATGCTTTTGCCGGGGCTTGCCCTGGCTTTTATGGTTTGCCTTTTCGGCTGCAATGGCGGCAATGGGGGCGGCGGCGGGGGAGACGAAACACCGGCGGCAATGCATTTTGAATCAGATGAAGCCTTGTTCGCTTATCTGAAAGATCAATACGCGTCCAGCCTGCAACCCGATACGATGCAGACCCTGCGGACCGAAGGAGATGCGATTTCCGCCGCACCGGGTGAGAGCGGGGGCGGCAAAAGCTATTCCACAACCAACCTGCAGGAAGCCGGCGTGGACGAATCTGATTTGGTCAAAACCGACGGCCGATATCTTTATATTGCCGGTCAGGACAAGGTCGCCATCGTTTCGGCCGATCCGGCGGAGCCCATGTATGAGGCTGCCGCCTTCAAGGTCGACGGCAACGTGGATGCCATGTATTTATATGAAAATTATCTTGCGGTGCTTTATACCCCGTCAAACGGGGAGCCGCCCATTTGGATCCACGATGATGCCGGCGACGACCTGGCCCGGGAAATGGAAGACGACGCCGAAATCCCGGGTTCGCCGGATGACGATGTCATTAAAATCGGTATCGGCATGCCCTACTGGATCCCTCCGAAACAGGAGACCGGGCTGCTCATCGCCGATATCGGCACACCGCATGCGCCGTTAATTGTTCGGGATATAAGGATCGACGGCATCGTGATATCCTCCCGGCTGACCGGCGGCCGCCTGCATCTGGTCTCCCAGTTCATGCCCGATCTCCCGCCCATTGAAATCTGGTATGACGGCTCTGAAGCGGATAAAAACATGCTCACGGCCAGAAACCAGGCCGCGCTTGACGCCATGACCATCGATGATTTCATCCCGTCCTTTACTATTTCCGATGAGATCGGAAACGTTGTGGAAAAAGGAAGGCTTATCTCCACGGAAAATTTCATCCGGCCCGTCACGCCGGGCGGCGGCTCCATCGTTTCCATTGTTTCCATAAATATGTCCATGCCCTTAGGGGAGATGGCCCGTACCGGCCTGGTGGCGGACATCCACCACGTCTATGCCTCGACCCAGTCCCTGTATCTGGCGGCCACCATCGCCGAATATCCCCCCTACCGCGACGGCGGGCCCGACATCTTATGGGTGCCGCCCGCGTTTAAAACCCAAATTTACCGGTTCGACTTAACCGAATCACCCGTCACTCTTATTGCCGAAGGCACTGTTGAAGGAGAACTTCTTAACCAGTTTTCATTCGGCGAATATGAAAATGTGCTGCGCGTGGCCACCACCACGGGTTTTCCCTGGGACGGCACATCCGCGAATCACGTCTATTGTCTGGAACCTGAAGGTGATAAACTGACCGTCATCGGCGCCGTCAACGATATCGCCCCGGGGGAGCGGCTTTATGCGGCCCGTTTTATGGGAACGAGAGGATTTCTGGTGACCTTTGTCCAGATCGATCCGCTTTTTACTTTAGATCTTTCCGATCCCCACAGCCCGTCGATTGTCGGCGAACTCAAGGTTCCCGGATATTCAACCTACATTCACCCGTTAGGCTCCGACCACCTGCTCACCCTCGGCCGGGATGTTGCGCTTGACGACGAAACGCCCCTGGAGCAGGGTATCCAGTTATCGATTTTCGATATCAGCGACTTCGCCGATCCCCGACTCAAATTCAGCGAAATTATCGGCGACCGCGGCACATGGTCCGAAGCCATGTACAACCACAAGGCCCTGACCTTTCTGCCGGAACAAAACCTGATGGCCCTGCCCGTCGACCTGTATGAAAACACCGTCACCCCGGAAAACCCTTGGGATTATGGCAACCTCACCTTTAACGGACTTTACGTCTACCGGGTATCCGCGGAAGCGGGTTTTAATCTGCTGGGGCGGCTTCCCATAGAAACCACGGGCATGTATTATTCCGGCTGGCTGCGCGGTGTATTCATTGATGATTTTATATACGCCGTAAACGCGGACGTGGTGAAAAAAGCCGGCATTGCCGAAATCTCCAAACCCATTGAAACTTTAAAAATCCAATAACCATTTGAATGAACCGGCCATCCGTATTTGAATACTCCGATTACCGGGCGTTTTTAAAAGAGATGTTTCAATACCGAAAAGAAACAACGCCCGGTTATTCCCATCGCTTTTTCGCGCGGATGGCCGGTTTTGCCGCGCCCAATTTTTTAAAACTGGTTATCGACGGGAAACGCAACCTGACCAGCACCAGCATTTCCCAGGTGGCAAAGGGTTTTAAGCTGAAAAAACAAGAGCGGGAATTTTTCGAAAACCTGGTATATATGAACCAGGCCGAAGACCTTGCGGAAAAGAATCATTACTACCGCAAGATGATCGCCATGACGCCTAAAAGCGGCATCAAAAAAATCGATCAGGCCCAGTACGACTATTTTTCACGGTGGTACCTGCCGGTCATCCGGGAACTGGTCGTGTTCGGGGACCGGTCCCAGACCGCCGAACAGATCGCCGGCAGGCTCGACCCGCCCGTGCGCGTCAAGGATGTGGAAAACGCCCTGGACCGGCTCATGCAACTCGAATTGATCCGCAAAGACGACCAGGGCCGATGGGAACAAAACGAGGCATTGCTGTGCACCGGATCGGAGGTAAAATCCGTTCTGATCGCTAACTTCCACAGGGAAATGATCCGACTTGCAGATTCGGCCATTGAGCGGTTTCCCGCGGCTAAACGGGATATAACGGCCCTGACCCTGAGCATCGATAAGGACCGCCTGCCCGAACTCAAAGAAAAAATCGCCGCATTCCGGCAGGAAATTCTCGAAAATTTCGCCGGAGACCCAAACCCGAATCAGGTGGTCCAGATCAACTTCCAGGTGTTTCCCGTCACCCGAACCAATTCTGAAGGAGACCGGACGTGATGCGCTGTTTACCAATCACCGCGGGGCATATGATCCGGATGCTGATCCTGGCGACATGGGCATTTGCCCTGGGATGCGCGGGCGGAACGGATGTGGGCAATCCCGAAATGAGCTCCTTTGCCTCGGATACGGCCCTTGAGGATTATCTGGTTTCCCAGCACGCAAAAATCGCCATGCCCATGGCCCGGCAGTCGGTTGCCGAGGACATGCCGCCCGGATGGGTTGTCCCGGATGCGGGTAAAGAAATATCCGTGGATATGGATACGGCCGCATGGAAAATGGATGCGGATGCACCCGACAGGGTGGTCGCCGGCAACGGCTGTCTTTATGTGGCGGGTGAAAACGAGGTCCGCATCATCTCCGCTCTCCGGCCTGAAGACATGCAGCTTATCGGCCGGATCATGGTAAAAGGTTGTGTGGATGCCCTGCACCTCAACAGAGAGCGGCTTGTGGTGCTGTATTCACCGGAAGGCGAAGAAGAAGCGATACGGGGAGCCAATGACGACGAGAACCCGGAAAGCACCTTAGAGCGCAACATGGAGCGGATCGATACGGGCCTGCCGGACGGTTTCCCGACGGAAACCAGGGTCGGCATCCTGGTGGCGGATGTGCGTTTGCCTGATAACCCGACAATTGATTATCATATTCAGGCCGACGGATACCGGCTGGCCTCCCGGATATCCGGCGGCTTCCTCCATGTGGCGGCCCGGTTCATGCCGGATCTGCCGCCGCTGCAACTGTGGCATGACGGCACGGAAAGCGGGAGCGCCGAAGCCCGGGATTATAACGCTCACGCCCTGGCCGACCTGACCACAGATGATCTGACCCCTTCTTATACCGCCTTTGATGGTTTCGGGAATCCTGTTTCCCATGGACGACTGATCACCACCCAAAATTATATCCGGCCGGCCGAGCCGGGCGGCGGCGCCATCCTTTCGGTTATTTCCATCAATATAGATGCCCCTGGACCGGATTTTTCAAGCATCGGCCTGATTGCCGACATCCACCACGTCCACGTTTCTTCGGATGCCTTTTATCTGCTGGCCAGGGTTTATGACGACCATACGGCAGACATCTATCAAACCCGCATCCATCAGATCGACATTGCCGGTGACGCCGCGCAGTATGCGGCTTATGGCCGGGTCAGAGGCCGGCTGTTAGATCCCTCCGCCGTGGGACGATATCAGGACGTACTCCGCATCGGCACCATCACCGGCCTTTTCCAGGACGACACCGCCGACGGTCATATTTTTTGTTTAAAAAAAGAAAATGACGCACTGACAATCATCGGCCGACTGGAAAATCCCTTTTCCGACCGCACACCCGGACTCACCCGCTTTATCGGTCCGAGGGGGTTTATAACCAATGGCGAAGATATCGACCGGATAACGATTATCGATCTTGCCGATCCCGCATCCCCGCAAAAAGCCGGCGTGATGCAAACCCAAGGTCTAATTTCCGGGCTTTTCCCTGTTTTGGACGACCTGCTGATGGTGGTCGCTCAAAACGCCTGCAAAGTTGAAGGCGGTCCGGACCCGGGGCCGGGGCTCTGTTTCTTTGTTTTCGACATCAGCGACACTTCAGCCCCACGGCTCCGACACACGGAAACCATCAACGGCAGCGGCACGGATGATTCCATAATCTTCCGGTTATCCGCCCCACCCCTGTGCCGGCCGGAGGACCGGCTTTTGGCCGTTCCGGTCACCATCGATTACGACCGGCAATCCTTAGCTAACGCTGAAATGAACGGCCCGCATTTATTTTCAGGTCTGTATCTCTATCAGTTGTCGGATGCGGGAATATTGGAATGGACGGGGCGCCTGGAGCTATGGCCGGGGATGACCCCAGATATGACCATTGACGAGGATGATCCACCCCCATGGATTCGCGGCGTGCTAACCGATGATGCCGTCTATGCCGTCGCGCCGAACCGCGTGAGCGCCGGGAGCATTAATCGCATGGGTGACGGATTTATCATCCATTCCCGGTTCACGCTTCTGCTGGAGAGATGATTCAAATATTGTTGCCGAGCCTGCGTATCCGCTCCACATAGCGGCTGATTTTAAATTTGCGTTCCAGGCCGGCGGCGTTCATATACCGGATTTTGCCGAAGACCGGCCGTTCGGCCCAGGGCCGGTCATGCCTGCCGAAGCACCAGGCCACGCCGGTAAAACCGTTGGGATCACGGCCGTCAATCTCATAGCGGTTGTTTAAGGCCAGCATGATCTCAAAGGCCGCCTCGGGCGACGGGCTCCACTCTATTATTTTTTTCCCCCAGTACATGCGCATGTAATTATGCATCCGGCCGGTGATCACCATTTCCATCTGGGCGGCGTTCCAGTAAGGATCATGGGTTTCGGCCCGCTCCAGGGCCTCGGGGCCATAGAGATAGGGCCGCCGGTCTTTCTGGTGATCCGTCAGGGTTTGTCTGGCCCACGCGGGAACGGCACCATCATATCGATCATACCCGGTGTTGTAATAGACGAAGTTGACGGCCAGTTCCCTCCGGACCACCACCTGTTCAATAAAGGCCGCTTTGGCCGCTTCCGGGGCGTCGCTCTCCCGGACCGCATGGACCACGGCCACCGGCGAAATCTGGCCGAAATGCAAATGCGCGCTCAGATCGGACCGGCACTGGGCCACAGGGTCCCGGGCCAGAATGCCGTAATCGGAAAGGGCTGCGGAGACAAACTGCTTCAAACGCTCTGCGGCCGCGGATTCGCCCCCGGCAAAATCTGCAACCGGAGATACGGTTTTAATTGCCGCCGCACGGGCGGCAAGTTTTTCGGGCTGGATGGGGGGGGAGGTATCAACGGTGTGGGCTGCGTTGGAGAGGGTCGCGTTTTTCATCCAATATTCCGGCAAAACCACAAGATCAAGATATACATCCAGCTTTTTCATGATTTTTGAACGAAGAACCCGCGCGCCAACGGCTTCTTTCGGGTATGCGGCCGCCACCGGAACCATGCAGTCGGATTCCACGATGGTAAATGCGCAGGTCAGTTTTTTGGCAACTGCCTCCCGCCATTGACGCTGAATCCGAAGATAGCCGGCATCGGTGACCACCCAGGCCGCCTGCCGTGCAAGGGCCAGGATGGATGCGGTCATATCACCGGTTTCAAGCACAAAGGGAATTCCCTTTTGCGCAAGCAAGCGCTGCACATCCGCAATCCCGTCGAGCATGAACCGGTAATGCCGGAGATTGGCCTCGGGAAAATCCGGCGTCAGGACAAAGGCAACCTTGAGCGGCAGCTTCAATTCATTGGCTTTTTCAATGGCGAAACAAAGGGCGTGGTTGTCTTCGACCCGCTGGGCCTGCTGCATCCAGTAACAGACATAACGGCCTTTGCCGCTTATGGGCGGCGCGCCGTGATAATGTCGAATCCGGTCCGGATGAATCATGTTTGCAGGATATGCGCCGTGAGTTGTCCGGTATCACACCGGAATCATAAAGGAAAAATATGGAAAATGTCGCAAAAAGTAAAATGGATGTGCTGACGGGAGACAGGCGATCCTATCTGACATCGTATTGGATGATATCCATTACATCGTCATTTTCTTCATCTTCCCTGTTTTTTTCCCGGCCCATAACCATAAAACCTTTGCCGACCAGGGGGTGCTCCCGTTGATTGATGTATACCGGTTCGGCATTATCCGGATAAATAAAGGTTCCATTGGAGCTCTTATCAGACACCATGAAGATTCCGTTCCGGTTTTCCAGATAGGCGTGGGTTCGTGACACCCAGGAATACTTTATCGCGATGTCATTATAATCCTCTCTTCCCACGGACACGACCGGCCGGTTGGCGTCAACGGAGATCACCCGGCGACCGTGCAGCAGATAAAGACTCGCACAGAAAAGGGCTTCAGATATTTCCCTTGAATCAATGACCATAGTGGTCTGCTGGTTTCCGAAAAGGATTTCAAACAGTTCAATCTCTCCTGTAATATTTTTCGCCGTGATTCTGCCGATATATTTTTTCAAATGACCTGAGTGGGGAGGCAGCTTTTCAACGACCGCGCGCGTGGCGACGATCTGCCGCGGCTTGGCGTAATCGGCAACCCTTGATGCGATATTGACCGCATCCCCGAAAATATCATCATTATCTAAAACAATGGTGCCATAATGGATACCGATGTGAATGTTGATGGGCGGCAGATCCGCCTTATCGGATATCCCGCAGATCATGCTCATCTGCATCGACTTGGCGGCCTCGATAACATTATCGAGAGAAGAAAAAGTGGCGATGACGGCATCTCCCACGGTCTTGATCACCTTGCCGTCAAACTGAATCGTCAAATCACTCAGCCGCGTTAATATCTGTCCGATGATTTCCTGGGCGCTCCGATCACCAAGCTGCTCATAAATACTTGAACTTCCTGAAATATCAGAAAACAAAATATACAACGATTCGAATTTCCTTGTCATGAAGATACCACGGGTATTTTAATGTTACCATAAACCAGAGCACACGGATGTGATCCGGCACCGTTATCGAATGAACCGCTATTTATTCCGATCCTTCTTTTCGATAAAAAATACCATAATAATTTAAGGAATATTTTCGTTTAACCTGGTTTTTTTCCCAGACAGCATCTTCACTGATCCGGCTGCCGCTCGGGTACTCGTCCGAACGCAGCGTCTGATAGGAAACGGCGCCGACATCGGTATCATAGGGTACAAATACGGTTCCCGGAAAATAATAGCCGATGATATCGCCGGGTTTTATGATAAGAGGGCTGTCGAAATCGATAAACTGCATTGAGGGCTTCTGGGCTTCCACCCGGATGGTTTTGCTGTGAACCACCATGTAATCCTTTTCCACCAGCCGAAACAGCTTGACGACGATTTCGCCCGAGTCCAGAAAATATCCACCGATGCCCTTAATATGACCACCGCTTGGCACCGGGTGCGACACTTCGATAATCAGTGCCCTGTTTTCTCCGGAAAATTCCCTTGGCACCAATTCATTACCGATAAAATCATCAAACACAATGCCCGTAAGAAATTCCCTGTTGTCTTGCATCTGCTTTTGCATATATTCCCGGACCTGGGAAGAAATCTTTCGGATCCGCTCTTCATAGGTCCCTTTTTCCCTGGAACTGATGGCCAAATGCTTATTTAATTCCGCCAGGTTGGCTTCATAAGTTTGAATCTGGTTTTCCTGCTGTCGAATGGTTGAATCCTGCTTCTTGATGATAAAATCCTGATCCTTTTGCGTGTTCCTGCAGATATCGAGTTCTTGCTGAATGTTCTGACAATTGGCCGCGCATCCCGCGCCGGCAATGAGCAGTGCTGCAAACAAAAAAAACCATTTCATTGATTTTACCTCCGCCTGGGTGGAATAAAACGCATACGGGTTTCCGATAATACCGCCGCATCCTGCATGGCGGCAATGACGTATTCGCCAGGAGCAAAGCCTTCCATGGGCGCCGATACAATGACGGCCTGCCGGCCGGAACGACCTTCCAGAACAACCGGAATGGTGGTTGTCCGGATATTTTCACGGGTCAAAACAACGGTGATGACAGTATCGGGCTTCATATTTTTATAGTGGATGCACAGATTGAGTTCTCCAATTGTCATGAGTGCTTCGACAATGATAGCATTTTCAGTCCCACATCCCTTTTCAGCCGTGGCGAAAATATCGAGCACACGCGACATATCTGAAAGCAGCGTGGAAAAAGTCGGGTTTCCAGGGGCGATTTCCATGGCCCGGCGAAGCATATCCACGGCTTCTTGATTTTTTCCGGTTTCATCCATTTTCCCGGCCAGATTTCCAATGCGATCTATGGCATCGGCCCGCTGCGGACGCAATGCCAGGGCCGCCAGGTAATACCGCCGCATTTCCTGATCCAACGGCGCCCCGTCACCGGCTGCGATCAGAATATCGTATTGGGCGGCTTCCAAAAATTCTGAAATTTCAGGAAAGCGATCTGAAGCAATACGAATGAATTCCTCTGGAATGAGCTGGTTTTGTTTGATGTGATGAGATTGGACATCGTCTCTGATCTGTGTCATGACCGCCTTATCAAAATCGCCTGTTTGTTTTAAACCATATTGTGCTTTTATCTTGTCCAAGGCATCAAACAGCTTCCGGTAGAGAGAAATTTTATCATTAAATACTTGCTTCTGTTTGATATCATTTAGCAAGCGCGAAATCTGCGCCCGTTCCCGCAATAACTTTTCCGCTGAGAAAAAAAATTCTTTTTCCTTGGGAAAAGCGGTTGACACGCGTTCAATAAAATCCGCGGGAATGGATAAATCACGGTCTACGTGGCGCGCAATATCGGATTTCACCTCTGCCAGAACGGCACTTCCCAGGTCCGCCATCGCCTCTTGGCCATATTCGGCCACGGCATTTTTCAAGGCAGCCAACACCGATGGATAGGCGGCGATTTTCTGGGCAAGGGCTTCTGTCCGCCGAATCTGATGCAACAGGATATAGGCCTCGACTTTTGCGATACGCAACATTACCGCTTTTTCATTGGGCGACAACGACAGAGCCTGTTGGTAGCAATAAAGCGCGTTTTGCTTTTCAGGGGATGCGTACCGGGCTGCTGAAACATAAAGATCACCCCTAATCAGCCATTCCATGACCTTCAGGGACGCGTCAGCGGGCATAATCTCACGGGCCGTTGCCGCCAGTTGAAGGGCTTCGTCAAGCCGCCCCTTTTCCCACGCGGCACGGGCCATGACGCCATACCGGTCGACAATACGGGTAATTCCTGCTTTGACGGCAGGATCATTCCCGTCTATTTTTAATATTTCTTCATAATAAAACAATGCGTTGTCACCATCCGGCGTGGTAAGCCGGTCATGGTTGAACCGCTGCTGCGCCAGGATCAGATAATTGAGTTTTTTCATCCGCAGGTGGCTGGGCACTAATTCCAAACCCGCGGCCGCCCATTGCCGGGCCTGATCCAGATCATTTTGCCTGAAAAGGGTTTCCGCGGATTCGTAAACCCATTCCACCGCATTGATAATCAACTGCTTGATGTAGGGGGAATCGGTATGACTGACGGCTTTGTTCAGCAAGGCCATTAAAGCGTCATTTTCCGCCAGGGCCGGTTTTTCCCGGGAGGTCAACTCTTTCTGCTTTTCCACGGCAACATGAAGCAGGCCGAGCAGGGCCGGGGCACTCCGGGGATCCACGGATAAAACCGTGGCATACATATCACCGGCGCTGATCAACTGGTTGGATGTCAACAGTTCATCCGCTTTTTGCAGCATGGGATTCGACGGCGCCGGCAGTTCTTCTCTGAGCCGTCCGACAACAAGCAGTGCCCGCAAATAATCCTTTTCCGCAATGGCCCCCATCAATTCATCCGCTGGGTCAACGACGGGTCCGGTGCTTTTGTCGGGTTGACGCACCGGGTGAATGTCATCACGGGGGGGCGTCACGGAACCATCGGATGTTTTCAAGGAAAATGATCGCTCGTTTCCCGCGGGTTCGGAAGGTTGTCGATGATTCAGGAATTCATCAAGATACGGCACAATCAAAAGCACCAGAAAACCGATGGCCATGCCCACAACCACAACGTTAAAAATCTGGCGCCTGTTTTTACTTTTTTGAGCAGCGGCCAATGATTCCCGTCTGGCCTCCACTGCCCCGGTTTTCCAATCCTTGTGTCGCGACGATTCGAGATTTTCCTCTTTTGAAAGGGTCTTAATCGCCTTTAACAGTTCACGCGCCGATTGAAACCGGTCTTCGGCTTTTTTTGCCATTGTCTTGTCGATGATCGGCTGGAAATGCGACAGGGCCTCGGGCAATACCGGTACGGGATCCTTGATATGCTTGAGCGCCACGGCAATGGCCGAATCCGCGACATAGGGAACCGACCCGGTGAGCATTTCGTAAAATGTAACGCCCAGGCTGTATATATCCGTGCGCCAGTCGATGGTCTTTGATCCCAGCGCCTGTTCCGGGCTCATGTAATTGGGGGTGCCGACGCTGGTGCCGTCTAATGTATAACCGGTTTCTGCACTGATGTCCTTTACAATGCCGAAGTCCGTCAGAACGGCGGTGCCGTCGGCCCTGAACATGATATTCTGGGACTTGATATCCCGATGAATAAACCCCTTATCATGCGCATGCTGCAGGGCTTCGGCGATCTGGCGGAGAACCACCAGACTCTGTTCAACGGTAATCCCTCTCTTTACCAGTTGCTTGAGATCGCCGCCATCGAGATATTCCATGATGATATAATATTTATTTTCATAAATACCAACATCGTATATCGTCACGATATGAGTATGCCGGAGACCGGCGATCACCCGGGCCTCCGTTAAAAAGCGTTTGTCGGAAATATCGTCGGAATGGGCCGGGGAGATGAGTTTAACGGCGACATTTCTGTCTAACAATTTGTGTTTGGCCAGATAGACCTCGGCCACACCGCCTTTGCCGGCAAGCTTTCCGATTTCATAATTGGGAATATTGATCATGTGCACCCGGATAATTGGCAATCAGGAGGTGAAACCGCTTCGGCTGTGCATGGTTTTGCCGGTTCTTAAAATTCATAACAAATTTCTTTTCGGGCAAGAGCCATCAAATAACCGTTTCTTTTAGCGCCGGTTTCAGAAACAGGGGGAGCGAAAAGCAACATACAACATTTTTCTCTTTTCAGTCAACTTTATTGATTCACAGTGTATCACTTCAATGCGATTATGAACGGTCACAAAAAATCGTGGGGCTCGGTTTTCCGTTTGGAATTTTCCCGGCCTCGCCGCTGTCGGCAGCACGCTGCCGCTTGACACACAAGCCGATTCATGCGATACGACGTTATAAAAAACTTAAATTTTTATCATCGCTTTTCTAATTTAAAAATCCATACTTTTTTATCAGGAGCAGCCAATGCCCGGTTTTGAGATGTTCGGTGAAGAAGAAAAACAGAGTGTCATGGATGTTGTCAATACCGGCGTACTTTTCAGATATGGTTTTGACGCGGCAAGAAAAGAGACCTGGAAAGCAAAAACTTTTGAGAAAGAATTCGCAAAATATATCAGTTCCAAATACTGCCTGCTGGTATCAAGCGGCACCGCCGCGCTCAGCACCGCGCTTGCCGCCTGCGGCGTCGGCTGCGGCGATGAGGTTATTGTTCCGCCATTTACATTTGTCGCCACCATTGAAGGCGTTATTTCCGCCGGAGCGATTCCTGTTTTTGCGGAAATAGACGATACCCTGTGCATTGATCCGGATAAACTGGAAAATTATATTACCGAAAAAACCAAAGGCATTCTTCCGGTTCACATGTGCGGCTCCATGGCCAGAATCGACAGGATCAGGCAAATTGCCGATAAGCATAACATCATGCTGATGGAGGATGCCTGCCAGGCAACGGGCGCGCATCTAAACGGAAAATATGCGGGCACCTGGGGGATTGTCGGGTGCTTTTCATTTGATTCCGTAAAAACCATCACCTGCGGGGAAGGGGGATGTGTTGTCACCGACGATGAAAATATTTACAAACGCGCTGATGCGTTTCACGATCATGGACACGACCATATGGGAAATGACAGAGGAAAAGAGGGGCATGAATTTTTAGGCGTAAACTATCGCATCAGTGAACTCAATGCGGCCGTGGGCCTGGCACAACTTGCAAAGTTAAACCGGATCATTGAAACCCAAAGACGAAATCACGCGCAAATTGCTTCCGTAATTAATGAATTTCCCGAAATCAGGCTCAGGACCGTGCCTGATCCGTCCGGCGATTCCTGTACATTCATCAATTTTTTGATGCCGGATGAAAATACTGCCAGAAAAACAGCTTCAGCTCTTGCAGGCGCCGGTGCGGATGGTTCTTTTTACTGGTATGACAACAACTGGCATTATATCCGCAATTGGCATCATATAAAAAATATGCGCACGGCCATGCCGGCGCCGCAAATGCATCTTGATAATATGCGCGACTATACCGGACTGAATTTGCCGCAGTCAGACGATATTGTCAGCAGAACCATTTCAATGCAGATCAAACTTTCCTGGACCCAAACGGAAATAGAGAAAAGATGCGATACGATTTATAACGTGCTGAAGGGAATTTTTAAATCATGAAAACCATCGCGCTGATTCCCGCAAGATTTGATTCCTCGCGTTTCCCCGGAAAAATGCTCGCCGGGCTCGGTGGCAAGACGGTGATCAGGTATACTTATGACGCGGCCATCAAATTGAATTTTTTTGATGATGTTTATGTTGTTACGGATCACCAGGGCATCTACGACGAAATCGCCCATAACGGCGGCAAGGTCATTATGAGCAAAAAACCGCATGAAACCGGTACGGACAGAATTGCCGAAGCCGCAAAAAACCTGACCGCTGATATTATATTCAACATCCAGGGCGATGAACCGTTTATTAAACGTGCGCCTGTGCAGAAACTGATTGAGGCGTTTGCGGACACCCGGGTGGATGTCGCCACCCTCATGCAAAAGCTGCATGACGAAAAAGAAATAAACGACCCGAATTTCGTCAAAGTCGTAAAAGATTTAAACGGCTTTGTCATGTATTTTTCCCGCTCGCCCATTCCTTATCAACGCGGCAGCGAAAAAGCGGATTATTATGAACACATCGGCGTCTATGCATTCAGAAAAGAAGCGCTGCTCAAGTTCAGCCGCATCGCGCCCACGCCCAATGAACTTGCCGAAAAAGTGGAGCCCATAAGATTTCTCGAGCACGGCATGAAAATCAAGGTGTTTGTCACCGATTACATGGGTATTGAAATCGATACAAAAGAAGATCTGATCAAAGCAAACCATTATATCAACACTAAACAAAGTGAGTGAACGCTATGTTTAAAAATTTCAAATTAGTGGATAAAGTAGTTTTCGGACGTGGATGTTTTAATCAGTTAGATGAAATTCTGAACCATCAAAGGACCTTGAAATCTCAGGGTATTATTTTTCTTGTGGACCATTTTTTTAAAAAAAACGATCAATTTTTAGCGCGAATACCCCTGCGCGGAAATGACAGGATCATATTCGCCGATGTCACCAATGAACCCACGACGTTTTATGTGGACGAACTGACCCAATCCATAAAAAATCACTCAAACCTTTTGCCCGACGGCATCATCGGCATCGGCGGCGGCAGTACCATGGACCTGGCCAAGGCGGTTTCCCTGATGCTCACCAATGAAGGGTCCGCGGCGGACTATCAGGGATGGGATTTAATAAAAGTCCCGGCCGTCTATCATGCGGGGATACCGACGCTTTCGGGCACGGGGGCTGAAGTCTCCAGAACCACCGTACTCACCGGTCCCGTCAAGAAACTGGGCATCAATTCCGACCATACCGTTTTCAATCAAATGGTGTTAGATCCAGAACTGATTGCGGACGCTCCTGATGAGCAGAGATTTTACACCGCCATGGACTGCTACATACATAATGCGGAATCACTCACCGGCACGTTCCTTAATGAGTTCAGCAAATCTTTTGCCGAAAAATCAATGGATCTATGCCGCCAGGTATTTCTTGAAAATGGTGATCGGGCCGAAAAAGACGACAAATTGATGATGGCCTCACTTTTCGGCGGATTGTCCATCGCTTATTCACAGGTCGGAGTCTGCCATGCGCTTTCGTATGGCCTGTCTTACGTGTTGAAACTGCGTCACGGTTTATGCAACTCAGTGGTGTTCAATCATCTTGACGCCTACTATCCGACGCATGTGTCCGAGTTCAGGCATATGGTGGATAAAAATCATATCTCTCTTCCGCAGAATCTGACCGAAAGCCTGAGCGAGGCGCAATTCGACAAGATGGCCGACATCTCGCTCGTACTCGAGCCGCTATGGGAAAACGCCCTTGGCAAAGACTGGAAAAGCATAATGACAAGAAGTAAAATCAAAGAATTATTCAGCAAAATGTAAAACATGAAATACCATGACGGCCCGAGGCATCGAGAAAACCACTCTGCTGGTAAAAAGAATTACCGAACTTATAGAGGAAGGCATCGGCGTAACCGGCGAGGTGGCACATTATATTGAGACCACATTCGGCCCCTTGACAGCCGCCACTCTTGCTCAGATTCTGTCGGATACGGAAAACATCGAAGCCGAAAGCCTCGTTGAATTGCTGCTTTATCCGGATGAAACCATCCAGGTGGCCATGGAACCCCTCCTGGAGAAAGACGAATATACGGATAAAGACATTGATGCGATAATCGCCGGGCTTACACGCACTCCCAAGTGCATCACCCTGCGCGTTCCCGGTGCGGCAGGCGGCTGCACCGAAGAAATCGTCATCAATGTGAAGGCTTACGTCCTGAACACGCTCATAAAACGTCTTAACATCACCCGGTGGATCGAACCGCGTGTCGCCGGCATACTGGCGCACCGGCTGGCGGATAAATCAGAAATCCTCAAGGCCAGGGTAAAATTACGAAACGCGCGTTTCGCTTACACTGAAGCGGCCACCGCCTTTCTTTGCGAACTCATCGAAAAAACGCATAAAACCCCGGCCTTTTTCCGCCAGGCCTTTACCTTCATGGTCGATTTTCTGGACGAGACGGATCCCCGCGCGGATATCTATTCGGCCCTGGTGGAAAAAAAACGCGGCCTTCGCCGGATGATCCGACAGGCAATGACCACGGAAAAAGCCCTTCAGGAAAATCCGCCGGAGGTGATCATACTGAGAGGTGATCCCATATTCTGCATTAATGTCGACGATACCCGCAGCCGCATGGAACTTGTTGATCGCGTCTGCATGCTGGTATTCGGCGCAGCCGATGCTTGACGGCCTTGTAAAAAGTCCAATATCTGCGTTACGCGCAATCTCTCAGAATTTCACGTACGCTAAGTACGCTGCATTCTTCGATATTGCGCAAGCC
>QZJS01000029.1 GCA_003597945.1 Desulfobacteraceae bacterium
ATGGCATCGGGGGAAAGGTGTCCCACGGCCACGCCCAGGGCCCCGAGCACCAGGGAAAACTCACTGATCTGGGCCACGGTGAGCCCGGCCAGAAACCCGGTGCGCTTGCGATACCCCATCAATCCCATGATAATCAAGACGATCATGGGATTTCCGACAAGAACGAACACCGACAGGATGGCCGCCGGCGCCAACTGGGCCCCCAGCAGAGAAAGTTCCAGGCCGCCGCCCAGTTGGATAAAGAAAAAGAGCAGCATGAAATCCCGCAGGCTGGTCAGCCGGTTCCCGATGGTTTCCCGGAATGGCGTGGAGGCTAAAGATACCCCGGCCAGAAACGCGCCCACCTCATGGCTGAACCCGAGCAGGTATCCGGCTTCGGCCAGGAGCACTGCCCAGGTCACGGAAAAGAGCACCAGCAGTTCCGGGGTGCGCGCCATGCGGGCGGTCATGGGGCCCAGCACGTATTTCATCAGCACCCCGATCACTCCCAGGAAAAGCACCCCTTTGACCAAAATGATGCCCATTGCCATCCAAAGGGGAGTGTCGACGGAATCGGGGCCTCCCAGGGAGGAGAGCAGAATCAGGGCCACCACCACCATGATGTCCTGGACAATGAGAAAACCCACGGCAATGCGGCCGTGGAGGGAATCGATTTCTTTTTTGTCGGTAAGCAGCTTGACGATAATGATGGTGGAAGAAAAGGTAAGGGCCACCGCCACGTAGAGGGCGGAGACGGTTTCCATGCCGAGCCCCAGGGCGATAAAAAACCCGATGACCGAGGTGAAGATGACCTGGCCCAGCCCGGTGGCAAGGGCCACCGGCCCCATGGTGCGTATCATTGCCAGATCCAGCTTGAGACCCACCACAAAGAGCAGCAACGCGATGCCGAGATCCGCCAGCAGGTCCAGGGTGGGGCTGGCGTGCACCAGGCCCAACCCGTCGGGCCCGCACAGGATTCCCACGGCGATAAAGGATACAATCAGGGGCTGCTTCAACCAGATGCCCACGCCGCCGATGGCCGCGGCCAGGCCCAGGATCACCGCGATCTGGAAAAACACATTTTCACCCATTATCTCTTTCCTTTTCTTAAAAAAACAGTCAACCATCAAGGCCGCCGGTGATCAAGCAAAAAAGCACGTCGGCCCGGATAAAATTTTTCTGTATAAAAACAGCCCGGCTTGATATGAAGATAGCATGAAATTTATCGCCGATCTGCATATTCATTCACGATTTTCCCGGGCCACGGCCAAAAACCTGGATTTTCAAAATCTCTACCTGGCGGCCCGTCTCAAAGGGATTACCGTGGTGGGCACGGGGGATTTCACCCATCCGGCATGGTTTGCCGAAATCCAGCGGGATCTGGAACCGGCCGAATCCGGTCTGTTCAAACTCAAAGATGAGCTGGAAGCCGCCTGCGAAAAAAAACTCCCGTTTCGAAAACCCGGCACCGTCCGCTTCATGTTAAGCGGGGAAATCAGCAACATTTATAAAAAGGGTGAAAAAACCAGGAAGCTTCATCATCTGGTCTTTCTGCCCGACCTGGAATCCGCGGACCGGTTCAACGCACGGCTGGATAACATCGGCAACATCAAATCCGACGGGCGGCCCATTCTGGGCCTGGATTCCCGGGACCTGCTGGAAATCCTGCTGGAGACCTCTGATGCGGGCTTTCTGGTGCCGGCCCACATCTGGACCCCCTGGTTTTCCCTGTTCGGCTCCAAATCCGGGTTCGATGCCATCCGGGACTGCTTTGAGGACCTGACGCCCCATATTTTTGCCGTTGAGACCGGGCTGTCATCGGACCCGCCCATGAACTGGCGGGTGGGCGATATCGACGGGTTGACCCTGATATCGAATTCCGACGCCCATTCCCCGGCCAATCTCGGCCGGGAGGCAAATTTATTTAACACGGACCTGTCGTATCGGGCTATTGCCGATGCCCTGAAAACCGGAGATCCGGCCCGGTTTCTGGGAACCCTGGAATTTTTCCCGGAAGAAGGCAAATATCACCAGGACGGGCACCGGAAATGCAACGTGAACCTGCATCCCGCCGAAGCCCGAAAATACCGGGACATCTGCCCGGTATGCGGACATCCGCTGACCCTGGGCGTGCTCCACCGGGTGGAAGAGCTGGCCACCCGGCCCGCGGGGGAAAAACCAGCGAAAACCTATCCTTATTATAGTATCATCCCCCTGGCGGAAATCCTTTCGGAAATCGCCGGATGCGGCCCGAAAAGCAAAAAAGTCGATCAACTTTACACCCGGGCCATCAGATCCCTGGGCCCGGAACTCGATATCCTGCAACACATGCCCATTGATAGGATCGCCGCCGGCAACATCCCCCTGCTGGATGAATCCGTGCGCCGGATGCGGGAAGGCCGCATCCATATCGCCGCCGGTTTTGACGGCGAATACGGTCGCATCACCCTGTTCACCCCGGAGGAACGGGACCGGCTCATGGGGCGGCAGTCCCTGTTTGCCGCCGATCGTGTCGAAAAACCCGCCCCTGTCCGGCCGCGGCAGGCACCCAAAGCAGCAAGTACCGTTGTGCCGCCTCCCGCAAAAGATTTATCCGCGATGAAAACAGCGGAGGGACAAACCGCCGGCGCTTCAGCGGCGGAAACGAAAAAACACCGGATATCAAACGCTGAATCTCAAACTATCGAAACAAGGGAAAACGCGTCTCAAATTCCGGCAGACAAGCCCGCGACAAGAAAAAGCATCAAACCGATGGTGGCGGAGACGGCTTCGGATTTCACCGGCGCCGCGCCCAACGCGGATATTCCATCTAAAAACATGCTGGCCGAAGCCGAAACAAGCGATACGGTTGATATTCTGGCCGGACTCAACGAGGCCCAGGTTCAGGCCGTCACCCACGACAAGGGGCCGCTGATCATTATCGCCGGTCCGGGAACCGGCAAGACCCGGACCCTGACCTGCCGGATCGCCTGGCTGATCCGGCATTGCCGGGTCAAACCCGAAAATATCCTGGCCGTCACCTTTACCAACAAGGCGGCCCGGGAAATGACAGAGCGCCTGGAATTTCTGCTGGGCCGCAGCATCGACCTTCCCCTTGCCGCCACCTTTCACGCGTTATGCCTGAAGATACTAAAGGAAAACGATATCGGCGGTCATTTCACCGTCATTGATGACGACGACCAATCCGCCCTGGTGGCCGACGCCGTCCGGGCCGTCCGGCAGCAGGGCTTTGAAATCGTCCTTTCCGCGGATGCCGTGGGCGAGCGCATTGCCGCGGCCAAACAAAAAATCCTTTCCCCCACCGACGATCTGGCCGATATCGCCGCCGGCATGGACCCCGCCGATCTTTCCGCAATTTACGCCACCTACCAGCGGCTGCTTCAAATCCAGCATCTCGTGGATTTTGAGGATCTTATTTTTCGCACCGTTTGCCTCCTGGAAAATGACGCCGACATCCGGCGGCATTACCGGAGACGCTACCCCTATATTTTCGTGGATGAATACCAGGACCTCAATCATGGTCAATACCGGATCACACGCGCCCTGGCTCCGGAGGACGGCAATATTTTCGTCATCGGGGACCCGGATCAGTCCATTTACGGATTCAGGGGGGCAAGCGCCGCCTATTTCCGGCAATTTGCATCGGATTATCCGTCTGCCGCGCGGATATGCCTGACCCGAAACTACCGGTCCGATGAGACCATTCTGGCCGCCTCCCATCAGGTGATCCGCGCCCACAGTCTCGCCCCCGGAGCCGATCAGTTGCAATCCGGCATCCGCAACGGCGTGCGCGTCCAGATCCGGGAAGCCGCCTCAGAAAAATCCGAGGCCGTTCTCATCGGCAAAATCATCGAAGCCCAGATCGGCGGCACAGGGTTTCATTTCAACGATTTCAACAAAGGCGCCGGCGAACCTGCCGGCATAAGCGATCGCGCCTTTTCGGATTTCGCCGTTCTTTTTCGAACCAAAGCCCAGTGCGACGTATTTGCGCAGGTTTTTTCCACAGCCGGCATTCCCTTTCAGATCGCCAGCCGTGAAAATGCCTTTGCACGGCCGGCAATCAAGGCATGGACGGCCCTGTTTAAAATCATCGAGGGTTTTGGGACCTACCATGATTTTGCCCGATTCAACGCCGCCCAGAAACGGCGGCTGTCAAAAAAGGACCTTGATGCGCTTTTTACCTGGGGGCTGGAAAAACGCCTGCCCTTAAGCGGCCTGCTGGCCGAGGCCCGGCGCACCCAGGCGGATACCCTGGGCCCCGCGGGAGCGATCCGGCTGCAAGAGATGATCGACCGGGTTGATGAACTCGCGGAAAACACCGCCGATCTGACCGTGCGGGATAAGCTTGCATCGCTTCTGGAACAACCCGGATGTCCGCGCGACATGAAACCCGATGATGAACCCGACGCCGCGGCCATAGATGCGGTTGATCATATTCTCGGCATGGCGGAGGCCTTTGGTGAGCAGACCGAAAATTTTATTGAAGCCGCCTGCCTGCAGCGTGATCCGGACCTGTTTGATCCCCGCAGCCAAAAGGTCGCGCTGATGACGCTGCATGCCGCCAAGGGCCTCGAATTTCCCGTGGTCTTTGTCGCCGGATGCGAAGACGGGTTCATTCCCCTGGCCCCGAGAGGCGCGCGGCACACGGACACGGATGAAGAACGCCGCCTGTTTTATGTGGCCATGACCCGGGCAAAAGAAGCGCTCTATTTCACCTTCGCCCGGAAACGAAACATTTACGGGACCACTGAAACCAGGGCGATTTCACCCTTTGTCGCTGATATCGAAAAACAGCTTCTCCAGTCAAAAAGCCAGGAAACCAGGTGCGTGCAAAAGGGGCCGGTCCAGTTGAGCCTGTTTTCTTAAATCCGATAGTTAATGGCGCCGCCAAAATTCGGATTGTTGGCTTCAAGAGTCTTTCGGAACGAAAGGCCGGGGAAAAAACAAGGGGTGCAAAACCAGGTTGAAACGCGGCTGTTTTTCTGTCAATATCATTTAAATAATTTCCCGAAAATCCCAACCCCATATTTGGTGATGTTGCCCGCGCAACCGCTGAAATGTTAATATCGAAATAATTAGAGAAGCTGTGTCAAAACCTCAGAAAAGGTCCAGGGGCACGATGCAATCAATGACATGCACGGTTTTTTCCGCCATGCAGCAAGGGCCGCGGGCCGCTCAGGAGGATTGCATCATTAACGGCCGCGGTCTTTTCCAGGAAAAACAGCTTAAGGACTGCGCGGAGTTTGTCACCGACCGGCTGCTGCTGGCCGTATGCGACGGCATGGGCGGCCATGAACACGGAGAAGAGGCCAGCCGTTTTGTCTGCCATGAATTAAATAACCGGGTGGCCGATGCGGGCGATGGACCCGCTCACCTTTCCGGCATCCTCCGGGATATTCAGGCATCCGCATGCCGGCATCTGCATCAAAATTGCGGTACCACCATCGCCGGCCTGGCGGCCGAAGACGGCAGGGTCTTTATTTTTAATGCCGGCGACAGCCGGGTCTATAAAGTCTCTAAAGAGGGAATGCACCATCTGACTCATGATCATTCCCTGGTGCAGGAGCTGGTGGAGAATTCCTTTCTCTCAAAAGAAGCCGCCGATAGCCACCCGTTGAAAAACCTTGTTGAGTTCGGGATCGGCCCGGTTTTTGAGGCCGCATGGGGGCAGCATGACATTCACATGGTTTCCGAAGACCTGCTTGCCGGGGCCATCTACCTGCTGTGCACGGACGGCTTGACCGGCGCCATGAACGATCATGAAATCCATGAATGCCTGATGCCGTCGCCCATCGAAAAGGGTTCCGCCCTTGCCGGCGCGGCCGCGAAAAAAAACCAGACTGATAACACCAGTTTTATTATCGTCCGGATCAATTAACAATATGGAAGAGATCATCAAAAAATGCCTGCCGACCTATGAGGTTATTGGAAAAGTCGGGGAAGGCGTTTATGGAACGGTCTACCATATAAAGGACAACCTGAAAGAGCGCGCCGTCAAGGTGGTCCCCATCATGGTGGAGCGGTCCCTCTCATACCGGACGGAAAGGGACCTGGATTCCAAAATTTCCCACGATTTTTATGCGGTGCAGGAATATTACGACAAAATCAAAGGTGAAGGCGTCATCGAAATCCATGATTTTCATCTCGTGGACAAAAATGTTTCCCGCCAGCAAGCCCGGGCATACCTGATCATCCTGATGGAATATTGTCCGGACAATCTCACCAACCTTGTCCTCGACAATTATCCGCTGCCGCCGGGCCGGGCGCACAAAATCATGCGCGCTCTGGCTGAAATCCTTCACCGCCTCTCCGGCAGGACAGAAGACGCATTCATTGTAAAAGACCTCAAGCCTTCAAATCTGCTCATCACCCGTGACGGCCGCCTGGTCATCGGCGATCTGGGCGGACTTCAGCGGATCAGCAGCATATCGACATCCGCCCATGCGCAGTTCACCCCCAACTGGTCCGCGCCGGAACTGATCATAAAAAGCCAATCCGCCGGGGTTGCCAGCCTGGCCTACTCTTTCGGTTTTGTTTCCTATTTCATATGGTTCGGCTCACTTCCTTATGAAAAAGCAGATTTCACCGAGCGTACCCGACTGATCCGGGAACGCGGCATCCCCTTTGGCCGAAAGGACATCCCCTACCGTATTCAGGGTTTAATTGATCGCTGCCTGCAGTTTCATCCCGAAGACCGGCCCGGAAATTTCCAGGAAATCATTGGCATTATAAACGGCGAAAAAATGGGGGCCATCAGCAGCATCAACTCTGCCGCCGAAGCCGCGGCGGCAAACGATTCGACATCCGCCACTTTCGATGTCCAACACGCTGAATCAACAAACTTATACCCACCATCTTCTTTCGGTGATTCGTTTTCGGATCCATATCACGGGAAAGAATCCATCAACGATGTCCCGGCCATGCCGGCAAACAAACCCGCAACTTCCAAACGCAATCCCAAAACACCCGGCGAAATGCATAAAAGCGGCGACACCTGGGTGGAGCCGGTCACGGCAATGGTCTTTGCCTGGGTCCCTTCCGGCTCTTTCGGCATGGGCGCCGGCAACTGGGACGGTGATGGCAACAAGGACGAATTTCCCGTCCACCAGGTCGATATCGACGGATTCTGGATGGGAACCTGCCCGGTTACCCAGGCCCAATGGGAACAGGTCATGTCCAATCCCATCCTTAAAAAGGTCCGGCCCAACAACCCGTCCTGGTTTAAAATGGGAAAAGCCCACCCGGTGGAACAGGTCTCCTGGCATGACGCCCGGGACTTTATCCAGAAACTCATCTCGTCAAACAAGGGAAATTATCACTTCCGGCTTCCCACCGAAGCGGAATGGGAATATGCCGCGCGCAGCGGCGGACAACCACACAAATACGCGGGCGGGAAAAATTTTGATGCATTCGCCTGGTATTCGGGCAACAGCGGAATGACCACCAAGCCGGTGGGCGGCAAAATGCCCAACGGCCTGGGGCTTTACGACATGAGCGGCAATATCTATGAATGGTGCCAGGATACCTACAGCGAAACCGCCTATCGCAAGCACGACCGCAACAACCCGGTGCTCACCGGCGAAGGGATCAAGCGGGTGATTCGCGGGGGGAGCTGGTCCAATTCTCCCCATGAAATCCGATGCGCCTACCGGGCCAGCGTCAACCCGGATTTCAAGGGAAACTACATCGGGTTCCGCCTGGTCATGACGCCGGTCAGCCGTAAAAAGGCTATTGAATGACCTGCCCTGAGGCGACCCCTGGAACCCGGAAGCCGATGTGACCATTTTCCCGACGGGATTTCGCCGATGCTCAAAGGTTAAGAGAGTAAGAGAGATGCTAAGATGTTGAAAATGCCCTTGCCACAATGGCCTGGGCTTCTTCCTGTATCTTTTTCAGATGATCTTTTCCCTTAAAACTTTCCGCATAAATCTTGTAAATTTCCTCAGTGCCCGACGGCCGGGCCGCAAACCAGCCGTTTTCCGCGACAACCTTGATGCCGCCGATGGGGGCCTGGTTGCCCGGGGCATGGCTCAGCCGGGCCGTGATGGGCTCACCCGCCAGGGTGTCGGCCGTAATCTGCTCCGGGGAGAGGTTTGTTAATATTTTTTTCTGCTCATGGGTGGCCGGCGCGTCCATGCGCTCATACACGCAGGCGCCGAAACGGGCTTCCAGTTCCTGATACATCAACGCCGGGTCCTTGCCGGTGACGGCCATGATCTCGGCGGCCAGCAGGTTCATGATGATGCCGTCCTTGTCCGTGGTCCAGACCGTGCCGTCTTTTCGTAAAAAAGAAGCCCCCGCACTCTCCTCGCCGCCGAATCCGAAAGAACCGTCCACCAGGCCGTCCACAAACCATTTGAATCCCACGGGCACTTCCATCAGGGGCCGGCCCAGGTGGGCCGCCACCCGGTCGATCATAGCCGTGGACACCAGGGTTTTGCCGATGGCCGCGTTTGGTTGCCAGCCGGGCCGGTTTCCAAACAAATAATAAATGGCAACCGCCAGATAATGATTGGGATTGAGCAATCCCGCGGTTTGGGTGACGATGCCGTGGCGGTCGGCGTCCGGGTCGTTGCCGAAGGCGATATCAAACCGATCCTTCATGTCAATCAGACCCTGCATGGCATAGGGTGATGAACAATCCATGCGGATCTTGCCGTCCTTGTCCACGGTCATGAACCCGAAGGCCGGATCAACCCGCTTGTTGACCACCGTGATGTCAATGCCGTATTTCGCGGCAATGGGTTCCCAGAAATACACCCCGGAACCGCCGAGGGGGTCCACCCCCAGCTTGAGGCCGGCTTTGGCAATGACCGCCATGTCGATGACGTTTTCGAGATCCGCCACATACGGGCCGATATAATCATACTGCCGCGTGGTATCGGCTTTGAGGGCCCGTTCAAAAGGGATGCGCTTGATCATGGCCCGCTCGTTTTTGAGAATCGCGTTGGCGCGTTTGGCAATGACGGCGGTGACGCGGGTATCGGCGGGCCCGCCGTTGGGCGGATTATATTTAAGCCCGCCGTCTTCGGGCGGATTGTGGGACGGCGTGATGACCACGCCGTCGGCCAGGGCCTGTTTCCGACCGCGGTTATAGGTCAGAATGGCATGGGAAATCACCGGCGTGGGCGTGTATCCCCGGCCATGCTGGATCATGATCGTTACGTCCGCAGCGGCAAAAACTTCTATGGCCGTGGCCAGGGCCGCCTCGGACAAGGCATGGGTATCCATACCGAGAAACAACGGCCCGGTGATGTTTTCCGCGGCCCGGTATTCGCAGATGGCCCGGCAAACAGCCAGAATGTGATCCTCGTTGAAGCTGTTTTTCAGCGACGACCCGCGGTGCCCAGAGGTGCCGAAAGCCACCTGCTGGAGGGGATCGTCGGCATCGGGCTTGTGGGTATAGTAAGCGGATACCAGCCGGGAAACGTTGATCAGCAACTCCGGCGGCGCCGGTTTTCCCGCCAGTTTATGAACACCCATATGCGGTTTCCTTATCTAAAATCTTAAATTTTAAACAGTTTCCTGCTCTCCAATGAAAATGATATCCACCCTGGAAACCAATTCCCGCTCCGCCGTTAATAATTGACTCCCTCAAATAAGTATCCGTTTCATAGGCACCCAACTGCGCCGCCTTCCGCATACAGCGTTTTCAAGCGGTCTGGAACTGGATAGAAGACAGCTCTTCTTGAGAAGCTCTGGCGGAGATCCCTAAAAACTCAACACCGACCACCTGATCATTTTCATCATAATCAAGAATAACCCCCGGCTGAATCTCCTCGGATTCTACAATCCGGCTGTCATCCAGACGAAAATAAAGGCTGTCGTTTTCTTTATCTACTCTGATTCTCATTTTTTGATCTCCTTAACCGCCTATCAAAAAAAGCTGTTATCGCTCGATTGGGACTTATCGATGAATTTATCACGATGCGAAGCCAGCGCCCTCCATTTTCAGGAATCCGCTTAATGAAATGTATAGTTCCATCTTCATGTTGCTCCATCCGATCCGGTTCGTTTAGGGTCTGGTTAATCCATTCTTCGCGAATTTTTCGCTCATTGACCATATATTTGAAATGCTTCGTGAATTCCATTATCGATAAGTAGCATTAACCCGCATGAATCTCAAGTTAAAAACAATTTTCTCCCTTTTTAAATGCAAACGAACTGGATGCCGGGGATATGATATTTTTGTTGAACCCGCAGACCGGCGATATCGCGCGGCCAGATGTTAAAATTATCCCCCAAAAAGATCCGCGTGAGTGCCGGTGCGAATCAGCCAAAGATTTTCATCATCGATTTTATAAATCAATACCCAGTCCGGCTCGATGTGGATATCACGGTAATTCTTCCAATCCCCTTTAAGAGGATGATCCTTGAACTCACGAGGCAGTGGATGATTCGAGAGCGCTAATTCAATAACAGCCCGAAGTTTTTCTGTATTTTTGCATCGCCTGACCGCCAGCGCGGCATCTTTTTCGAACCTGTTGGATGTGTGAACTTTCCGGCGGGCCATCAGATGCCAAGCTTACGATAAAGATCGGCGGTATCGGCATGGGTCGCAAATTCGCCGCGCTCCACAGCTTGAATCGCCGCAATGGTGTCCGCGTTCGGGATCTCCTGACAGACGATAAACGCGCGCATCAATTCACGCACGATCTGCGCCGCCGGTCGGTGAACCGTTGCCGCGGCAGCCATGAACTGCTCGCGCAATTCCGGCTCCATCTTGACAGACATTTGAACTTCTTTTGGCATGTTAAGGGATTTTTTCATCGAGGTTCCTTCATTCACCAGATTATGAAATGATTTGAAAGAATGATAATGAATATCTGATAAATAGTCAATGAATATCTAAAAGGTATCTAAATCAACGTCCATTTCCCAACGCGAGAAAAAAACACCGGACGTCGCGATTACGTTGGGCGGAGCGACAAATCCTATGCATGGAGAACCAACCTACCGCCGGTCCATCATCCAGCCGGCGATATCCGGCCAGACTTCGGCCTGGGCCTCCCGGCTGACCACCATGCCCACGTGATCATAGTCCTTGGAAAACCGGTTGATCCGGCCCAGAAGCATGAAGATCTTGTCGGCGCTGCCGTAAGCGTCATGGATCCGGCGGCATCCTTCGGCCGGGTCGTTTCGGTCCCGGGCCGCGGCATAGGTGAGGACGGGCACGCGGATGTTGTTTAATCCTTCCCAGTAGGAAAACCCGTCGGTATCGGTCCATTTGCCGAACAATTTTTTCCAGCGGATGGTTTCGAGGATGACGCCGGCGGGTTCGATCTCCGGTCCCAGCCCGAATGTCGGTGAGGGAAGATGGCCGATAACGCGAAGCAGACCCGACAGAGCCCACGCCACGGGCGGTATCTTCAGATACCGGTCTCCCAGACTGATCTGGCTGCCGAGGGTCACCATGCCCTTGACGCGCTCCTGGTCGAGTCGTTTGGCCGAAAGCGCCGCGATGATAAACAGTCCCCCGAAGGAATGCCCGATCCAGAAGGCCGGGACATTGGTTTGCTGAAATATATAATCCTGGATCGCGGGCAGATCATAGTATATCTGGTCCTGGGCGGTGATGCCTGAAAAGGCTTCCCCCTTGGGTGAGAGGCCGTGGCCTCTGAGTTCCGGTATCCAGACATCCACGCCCTGCTCGGCCAGGTAAGCGCCCATGCCGATACCCTTGGGAGAAATCCAGAAGTGCCGGTTGGTATACGTGCCGTGCACCAGCACCGCCGGAAACAGAAGGGGCTTGAGGCGCCGGGGACGGATCCGTGTAACGGCCAGCTCCGTGTTGTCGGCGGTGGTGATCCAGTGCACGTCCACCGGCACATCCCCTAAAATCTGCGTCTCGGATCGTTGCATGCGGTCATCATGGTCGATATTTATCTGCATAACGTTGATAGTCTCGTAAAAAGTCGGCATCGGACGTCGTGGTTAAAGGCCGTGCGATAAGGCCGGGCCATGCCGTTTTCGCGATCATGCGGCATGGGCCGGCATCCCCTTATTAAGAGTGATCTTGACAATCTGATGATCTGTCCTGTAATTACGAGAATATAGAAGCTATTGGACAAACCGTCAATTCATTTTGCATCGATTTTACATCAATGCCGCGACAACACGGCGCCCCGCAACAGGCTGCCGCCGGAAAAGTCTTTTTAGATGAACTGCGCAACCCATGCTCTGTGAATTATCCATTAAAAATTTCGCCATTATCGACGATCTGACCATCCGGTTCGATCGCGGTCTGACCGTGCTCAGCGGCGAGACCGGGGCCGGAAAATCGGTGATCGTCAATGCCGTCAACCTGCTGCTGGGCAGCCGGGCTTCCGCGAAGCTGATCCGCACCGGCGCGGAAACCGCCGAACTCGAAGTCCTTTTTGAGCTTCCGGCGGAAAGCGGGGCCTTTGAAATCCTTAAGGAACAGGGATATGAACCCTCCCCGGAGCTGATCATCCGGCGCATCATCGCCAACAACGACCGGCACCGGATTTATATCAACGGCAGGCTCGCCACCATGCAGCTTCTGGCCGCGGTAACGGAAAATCTTGCCGCCATCTCGGGCCAGCACGAACACCAGCGGCTACTGGTCGAATCCGAACATCTGGCGATCCTGGACCGGTTCGCCGGGCTGGGGCCTCTCCGGGAAGACGTCCGCGCCTGTTATCATGAGCTAAAGCCCCTGATCCAGAAGCGTGAATCACTCAAAACCCGGGCCGATAACCAGCGCGCCCAGGCCGATCTGCTCCGGTTTCAAAAAAAAGAAATCGCCGATGCCGCGCTGACGCCCGGCGAGGATGAAATTCTCAAACAGGAACAGGTCCGCCTGAAAAATGCCGAAACCCTTTATCAGACGGTTTTTAATTCCGTTGAGGTGCTCTATGCCGGCGCCGGCGCGGTTTCGGAAAAGCTGGGGGATATACGGAAACAAATCGAGCGGGTCGCGGCCATTGACCCGCTGCTTGAGCCTCCGGCGCGCGATATTGCGGAGATCAGCTTTAAAACGGAAGATATCGCCCGGCACCTGCAAGCCTATATGGACACCGTCCGGTTCGATCCGGGCCGCCTGGAGGAAATCGAGGCCCGCCTGGATTTGATCAACCGCTTAAAACGCAAATACGGCCCGGAATTAGCGGATGTGGCCGCGCGCCTGATAGAAATCGAAAAAGAACTGACCGACCTTGAAAACCTGGCCGATGCCATCACGGAAACCGAAAAACAATTGGCCGACACCCACGCCCGGCTTTCCGGCATTGCGGCGGATCTGTCCGCCCGACGCCGGGCCGCGGCAACCGGACTGGCGAAAAAACTCCGGGATGCACTGGCGTCATTAAACATGGATAACACCCGGATAGAGATCGCTTTTTCCGATCACGCGACACCGAATCAGCCTTCGTCCTGGCTGCTCTGCAACCAAAAACCCGTCACCGACACCGGGCTTGAACAGGCCTGTTTCATGATTTCCCCCAATGTGGGCGAAGCGTTAAAGCCCCTTTCGGCCATTGCATCGGGCGGAGAACTGTCCCGGACCATCCTGGCCTTAAAATCCATCATGATCCCGACCGATACCGACGCAACCCTGATTTTTGACGAGGTGGATGCCGGCATCGGCGGCGAAACCGCCGAACAGGTGGGAAAAAAACTGGCGGATCTGGCATCCCGGCATCAGGTCGTCTGCATTACCCACCTGGCGCAGATCGCCAAATTCGCCGACCATCACTACCGGATTGCCAAACAGGTGGAAGAGGGCCGGACCCTTACCCGGATTGTCAAGCTCGACGATGCCCAGCGGCTGGAGGAAACGGCCCGGATGATCGGCGGCGCCGAAATCACCCGGACCACCCGACAACACGCCGGCGAACTCCTTAAAACCGGCCGGCGATATTCGCCCAACCCGCCCCGTTGAAAATTTCTATCCGGCGTTTCCCAAACGCAGGGAAACGCCGGATCCGCTAAGCGCTGCAAGCTCCGTGTTTTGTGCACGCAAATTCAGGCTATTTTCACCGGCTTTAATTTTTCATTGATTTTTTATCAAAAAATAAGTATCTAATTAAGTTTATTCATAATGCAATAAAAAAATTTAAGGATATAGAAAGGGAATAAAAGACATGACGGAATTCGCCACATTGACCATCGACGGAAAAACGTTGGAATTACCAATTCTTATTGGAACGGAAGGTGAGCGGGCCATTGATATCCGGACGCTTCGCCAGGAGACCGGCTTTATCACCTATGACCCGGGTTACGGCAGCACCGGATGCTGTAAAAGCGAGATCACCTTCATGGACGGTGAAAAAGGCATTCTGCGGTATCGCGGCATCCCCATCGAACAGCTCGCGGAACACTCCTCGTTTGTGGAGACATCGTATCTTCTGCTCCACGGCAGGCTCCCTTCCCGTGAAGAACTGACCCGGACCAGCGTGATGCTAAACGATCAATCCCTGGTTCATGAGGACATGCAGATTTTTTATCAGAATTTCCCCAGGGGATCTCATCCCATGGGAATTCTTTCGGCCATGGTCAACGCCCTGCGGAGTTTTTATCCCGAACTGATGGCCGACGACGAAGGATTTGAAATCACCTTTCTTCGACTCCTCTCCAAGGTCCGAACCATGGCGGCCATGTCGTATAAAATTTCACGGGGCCACAAAGTCGTTTATCCCCGGCCGGACTATACGTATTGCGCCAACTTTCTCAACATGATGTTCGACACGCCGGTAAAGCCCTATGTTCTTGACAAGGACATGGTCAAGGCACTTAACGTGTTCTGGATTCTGCACGGCGACCATGAGCAGAACTGCTCCACCGCCACCGTCCGGACCGTGGGCAGCGCCCGGGCCAACATTTATGCCTCTTTGTCGGCCGGCATATCGGCCCTCTGGGGACCGCTTCACGGCGGCGCGAACCAGAAAGTCATTGAAATGCTGACCCAGATTCACCGGGAGGGACTCGGCATCTCCGAGGTCATCGCCAATGCCAAGGATAAAAACAACCCGTTCCGCCTCATGGGATTCGGCCACAGGGTTTATAAAACCTATGATCCGCGGGCCAAAATCATGAAGCAGATGTGCGATACCGTGCTTCCCAAACTGGAGATCCATGACCCGCTTTTAGACATCGCCAAAGCTCTTGAAGAAATCGCGCTCAGCGACAGCTATTTCATCGATCACAACCTTTACCCGAACGTCGATTTCTACAGCGGCATCCTGCTGCGGGCCATGGGAATTCCCACCAGCATGTTCACGGTGATGTTCGCCATCGGCCGCCTGCCGGGATGGATCGCCCAGTGGAAGGAAAATCTCGATGATCCGGAACAGCGGATCTGCCGGCCACGGCAGATTTACATGGGCCGCAATGCAAACGATTATGTGCCATTTAACGACCGGTAACCAATGAATTCGAAATTTCTCTTTTCAGGCTGCAATTTTTGAGGATAGCCGCTTAGCAAAACCGCTTTTACCTGAAATCGACCGTTTTTTGTCAACAGGTATGACAAAATTTGTCATACCTGTTTTTTTTGCCGCACGTCCCTGCGCTTTTCGCCCCGCATCCCTTTTATAAAATTTTGAAACATTGCGCCCGCCCAACCATTGCTGCGATATATCGCAAGAAATTCAATTCCGCCGCAGCCCGCGAAAGCCAGGGAATAAGCAGTTTTACGACCGTTTATACCGGTGAATGGCATGTTTGCGGGAAAAAACTTCAGGCATGCTCCCTGGAAATCGCCTACAGATGGACGCCATGGCACTCATTTTGCAGTAAATATTTAGAAGCTGTTTCAAAACCCCATCTGAGGCCCAATGGCAGCGTTGCAGCCCGCTTCAAAATGCTCACATATATTGAAATATGCTCCGCTTTTTCATCG
>QZJS01000131.1 GCA_003597945.1 Desulfobacteraceae bacterium
TTTCAATGGTCCAGCCGTAATTTTCATCCCGCATGTCCAGTTGTTCAAGGGCCTCCCATCGCACGGCCCGCATGGGGCCCAGATCCCGGTATTCAAATCCCCATAGGAGCCGGATAAGCGCGGTGGCCAGACCATTGCCCATGCGCTGCTGGGGACTTAAGGCCGTTCGGGTCTGGGGAATCCGCCGGGCCAGTACCAGATCCAGGTTGTCCTGGATCAACGGCAGAAGCAGCGTGGTTAAGGCCGCGTGATTGTCGCTGCCGTCCGCGTCGGCAAACGCCGCCACATCCGGCGGGTCCCGCCGCAATCGGGCGATGCCGGCAAGGCAGGCCCGGCCGTATCCCGGCCGGGCTTCGCGCACCACATCCGCCCCGGCGGCCCGGGCAATGTCACCCGTGTCGTCGGATGAGCCGTTATCCACCACAATGACCCGGTCCACCGTGTCCGGCACCCGACCCAAGACCCGGCCGATGGATTCGGCTTCATTGCGCGCCGGAATAATCAGGGCGATGCGATGCCGGTCGATCATGATCGCGTTTGCCTATCGCCGGGGCTGATAGGCAACGGCAATGGTCCAGGTGGCGCCTTTGGCGGTACTTTCTCCCCATAGTGCCGGGGTATAGCCCAGTTCAAGGCCCCATTTTTGGGTGACCTGGTATCCGAGAACCATATCCAGCTTGGCCAGATCATATTCCAGGGTGGAAGTGGGATTGCCGAAGTCATCGGTCACGTCATCGCCGGTGCCCAGGCCCACAATGGCGTCCAGCTTGGCCCTTGCATAGAATTTTTCCCCCAGGTCGGAGCCGACTTCCACCAGGTAACGGAATTCGTCGCTGGGCTGTTTCGCGCGATACCGGTAGGCGGCTTCCAGGTTCATGTAGCCGGGGATCATGGGCCAGAGGGACCGGCCGTAAAGCAGCCGCGCTTCATAGTCGTACTGGCCGTTGCCCAGGGGCAGATCGTCGTCTTTATCATATAACTCGGGAACTTTGATCAATCCCTGGGCGGCAAAAACCCCGATATCGCCGCTGTAAAGACGACAGCGCACGCCCAGGTCCACATCCCCCATACCTTTGGCGTCAGATCTGAAAAAATCGTCTTCCCGTTTAATATCCTTATAATAAATTGAGGACAGGACCGTCAGTTCATCAATGACGCCATACTCCATATAATAGCTCAGGTTAAAGTCGCGGAAGTCGCCATTATCGGGCATGGGTCGGGAGTTGCCGTTAGCGCTGAAGTCCCTGTCGGCAAAATAATAATTGGCGGCAAGTCGGTGGTAACTTTTGCCCTTCTCCTGGGTCCAGGCTCCGGCATAAAGCGTTTTGGTGTTTGGAAACACAATACAGACGGCCAGTAAAAGGCACGCCACAATCCATTTTTTCATCGGGTTGTCTCCTGTGTGCAACATATAGTCTTAAAAGATTTTTGATGCCATTATCAATTATTATTCCGGCATTTTATGTGATGTCCAGATCATCTGCCTGTCCGGGTTTGAAGTTGCGGATCATAAACGGAATCAACGACACGGCGACAATCAGCAGGATACCGATGATCAAGCCCGGAGAAATATTGCCTTTAAGCAAATCCAGCAGTGAGCTGGAAAACACGATAAAAGCGATGCATGCCGGGAGCATGCAGAAAAAGGTCGTGACGGCATAAGGCAGAAAGCGAATGGGAGTCAGCCCGAAGGCGTAGTTGAGCAGGTTGAAGGGAAACAGGGGGACCAGCCGGGTGAAGGCCACGATTTTCCATCCATTCTTCTCAACGTTTTTGTCAAGCTGTCGCCACCGGGGGCCGGTCAGCCGAGCTTGAATCCAATCTCTGGCCACGTACCGGGAAATCAGAAACGCCAGGCATGCCCCGGTCGTGGCCCCGGTAATGGTGTAAACCACTCCCCAGAGCGGCCCGAAGAGAATGCCGCCCAAAATGGTGATGGGCAGTCCGGGCAAAAAGAGTGAAGGAGCGATGGTATACAAAAGAATGTAGGCCACCGGGGCCATTGCTCCCAGCGATGCCACGGTCCCGCGAAGGGTCTCGGCATTGAAATCGTCCTGGATGCCGGCAAATCGGATACCCGCGATGGCGGCGGCAATCAGTATCAGGATCATGATTTTCAGGAGATTGCCGCTCCGGTTGCCCGCCTTTCCCGACTGTGGTGTAAAATCCCGTTCCCGGGTTATGGCCCCGGCATGGTGTTTTTGCAGATAGCGCTTCAGCCGAATGCGGTTGAGGTAGGTCAGTGGGGCTTTGGTTGCCTTTCGTTTTCCGGCGGCCACGGCTTCCGGGTGAACGATGGCATCCAGAATGTGATCCGTAGGGATTTTCCGGTTTAAAAAACCGGTGCACCCGGCACAACAGGTCAATAAGCGGCGGTTGCCGGCTTCTGATTGGCGAAGGTCAACCCATGTGGATGCCAATTCGGGCGCCACAAAGCCCACGGCCCCGCCTTCGCCGCAGCACAGAGTTTTATCCCTGGTGTGGGCCATTTCCGTGATGGAAAATCCGGTGGCGGCCGCCAGGTCCCGGACCGCCGTCTGGATGGCGCTTTCATTGCGCAGCACGCAGGGATCATGAATGGAAACCGTTTTTGGCCCGAGGCCCCCGGCAACCGCGGGGGCAGACTCCGGCAGACCGTTTTTGGCTAAAAATTCGTAAATGGATGTCACGGCTACGGGATCGCCGTAGGTATTGAAAACCTTGTAGCAGTTGGGGCAGGCCACGATGATGGTGTTAACCCCGTGTTCCATCAGCCATGTTTTCATTTCCGCAAATACTTCATGAAAAAAGTCGTCCCGGCCCAGATCATGGGACGGTTTGCCGCAGCAATCCAGAACGATTCCCAATTCGGGGATTCGGGCCTTCATGTGTTCGTACAACGCAATGGCGGTGTCCATGCGGGTGCCCGCAAACGTGCATCCCGGGAAAAACACGGTGCGGCAATTTTTTGGAAGGCTGTACCAGGAATAGGTTTTGGAGATGCCTCGCCGCTCATAGGCCATGATTCCCTTGTGGGCCGGCAACGGCGCCACGTCACGATCCACGGCTTCCCGCCGCATTTCCAGAAACATGGCCCCCGGGACTAAGTTCACCGGGCACACTGCAGTGCACAAATCACACAAGCTGCACTCAAACGGCAGGGTCAGCCAGGAGACCTCGGACGGATCATAGGCTGCGGCAATGGCTCTCGGAGTGCCGTATTTTTTTAAAAACGCGCAACAGGCCGTGCATTTGGGGCAGTCAATGCACGTATTCCTGACAAGCGATAACTGGTTTTCCAGTTCAAGCCGCAAAGGCCGCGTTGAACCGTTTTGTAACGATATATTGCTGTTTTTCATTATTTTTAGCTGTTTCCGGTGTTAAATTCGAGTTGTCTTGCCGCGGAACCCAGCTTCCGCTGTTATAATGTTTTTATTAAAATTGAAAATAAAGAGATTAAAATAAAATTAAAAAATTCGATTTGTCAAATTGATAATATCAATTAATTTTTGATGATAAATTGAAATACTCAATGAGATGGGCATCAACGGCGTGCTACCCACAAGGTTAGTCGATGAACGGTCCAGGCGGTCGTTGGCGCTGCAATGATCAGCAGTGGCGTGATATCGTCTTCCATCCAGGTGCCGGTAAGATGATAGGGAATCATTACACGATAAGCCAGCAGCGCGGACCAGGACAGGACGATTCCGGCCGGGCCCGGGGCAAAGGGAAGGAGGCAGAGCAGGTAGAGCGCGTACCAGGGATGAAGGGTGGGGCTCATCAGCAGCCATGCGAAAGCCGCCGCGTAAAATGATTTTAAAACCGGCAGGGCGCGTTGTGGTTCATCCGATTCCGCCGGAATTTTATCCGAAATCCAAGATAAATCGCGAAAAAACAACCGCGCATAAATGACCCCCACGGCAATCGCCCCGCACGTGGCCAGGATAAGGCGGGCTGTGTAACCGGAGCCGACGGTCTCCCGCAGCATCCGGAAGGTAAATCCGGAAAACTCCCAGTGCGCCAGGTAGACCGACAGAATGGTATAACTGTTTTGAATCTCCGGCCAGAAGGGCGCGGTCATGGCAAACGCGGTCAATGCAAATCCGATGATCCAGTATTTGCGAAGACGTCCTCGGATCATCAGTAAAACGCCCGGCAAAAACAGAAGCGGAATCCATTTTACCAGCACAGCGGCCGCAAAACAGGCTCCGGCGGTAACAGCGATGATGATTCCTTTCCATCCGGCGGATCGTTTTGCAATGCCGGCACCGGCAGTGTTTTGTTCGGAAAACTTGACGCCATATAACGCAATGGTCAGCGCGAGCATCAGAAAGCAGACGGCAGCGGCGTCAATATGGCCGGAAGCGGCTATCTCGATGACCGGAAGAGGATGCCAGGCATACAGCACGGCACGGGATGCCGGCAGATGGAGTTGATTAAGTATCCGGATAATCAGAAAGCAGGCGGCCAGATCCATGATCATTAGCACCAGCTTCATGGCGAGGGTCCCGCCGAAAAACGCGCCTGTTGCAAAGATAAACTGAGCCGCCGGCGGATAGATGGTCGCCAGATGGGCGTGGTTTACCAGCGGGATCAGGGCCGTGAGGGTCGGGTTTTCCGTTATAACCGCATCGGGCGCCGCGGCATAAGGGTTGGCGCCTTCCAGCAACATCATGCCGTCAAACAGGTAGCGGAAGATATCATCCGAAAGTTCCGGGTCCTGAAACAGGAAAAGAAGCCGCAACGCGGCCGCAAGAAAAAGAATGAATTCCGCAGACCAGCCGCCACCCGGCTTTTCTCCGGCAAAAACGGCCACCGCCGACAGGATGGTCAACAGGGCAGCATATCCGATAAGTTCGGGAACACGAAGTGCCGGATGCGGCGGCGTGGAAAGGGCCAGAAAAAAAAAGAATACGAACAATGGCAGCCCGGCATGAAAGAAATCCATGCAACAGTAACGTTTTGCTGCTACCTTATCCCTCTTTCTTTTACGTTTCATTCCTTTGAGCACATTGAATCCGATTTTATATAGAAATTATCGATAGATTTGAAAGAATTTATTAATATTTTGAATTGGACATTATTATTTCTCTATGCCAGATATTTATTTTCAACTGCCGGGTAATTCATGAGACCAATTTTAAATAATAAAACTCGAAGAAAATGGAGGTCAAGAGATGTTTGACAAGAAGCGTTTGTTTATATGCGGGCTCTGCATGACTTTTCTGCTCATCGGAATCTGGGGGTGCAACGACTCCAGCACCAAGACAAAAGTGGATCCCACCGTCGATCCGTCAACAAAAGGGTATCCCAATGGCGGGTTGCTGGCCGACCAGGGGCATTTATTCGATGCCGGTGTGGTGATCGTTGACGCCCGAAGCGCGGCAGCCTACAACGCCGGGCATATCCCCGGCGCTATCAGCATGCCCTGGCAGCAATTTTCCGATTCCGGTCTGAACCTAAAGCCGGTGGATGAGCTGGAGACCATGCTGGGGGCCGCCGGCATCAAGCGGGACACCTGGATGATTATCTATGATGATACCACGGCAAGCTGGGGGGCCGCGGGCCGTCTGTTCTGGATGTTTGAATACCTTGGCTGCCCCAATGTCCGTATTTTAGACGGAGGCTGGGATAAATGGGCGGCGGACGGCAATGAAACGGAAACAACCGTCAACACACGAAAGGCGGTTACATTTATTGCTGACGTCAATGAAAGTATTGTTGTTGATAAAGAACACATCGCGGACCGTCTGAATGATAGGGATTTTGCTCTGGTCGATACCCGGACCGATGCGGAATTTATCGGATGGAAGCTTTATGGTGAAACCCGGGGCGGACACATTTCCGGCGCAGCCCACCTTCCCTATGAAGGATATTATGAAGAGGACAAAACCCTCCTGGATTACAATAACATGAAGGCCCAATTCGATGCCAAAGGCGTCACCGCGGATAAAGAAATGGTGGCTTACTGCACTGCGGGCATCCGAAGCGCTTATGCGTATTTCATCGCCCGGCTCATGGGGTTTGAAAATGCGGCCAACTATGATGCCTCCGTCTGGGACTGGGCCGCTGCCGATGAAACCGCTTATCCCATGGATAAGATGGAAAATTACCAGGCACTGGTACACCCGGAATGGGTCAAAGCACTGATCGACTACCATGCTTCGGGGAGCAGCTCCGATGCGCCTGCTGAATATGAATACAGCCGGGATCACAACTATCTGATTTTTGAAACCCAATGGGGCAGCTTTGAGGATATGGAGCAGGGATGGGCGGATGATGCATATCTGCAGGGACATATTCCCGGCGCCATCCATTCCAATTCCGATGTATATGAAAACAATTTTCCCCGCTGGTTCAAACTTCCCGATTTCGAGCTCATGGACGCCGTCGGCAGCATGGGCATTACCGCGGATACAACCGTGGTTGTTTACAGCAACAGTCCGATTTTTGCAGCCAGGCTCTGGTGGCTTCTCAAATACGCCGGTGTGACTGACGTGCGGCTGTTAAACGGCGGATATCAGGCCTGGGTCGCGGCCGGATATGAGGGTGAGACGGAAATCAACGAGCCGGTGCCTGTAGACTATGATGGATTTGTCTTACCGGCAATGGCGGCTGAAACGCCATATGTGGAAACCGTATACAATACCGGAAATTCGATCCTTGCCGATGTCAGGACGTATCCTGAATATGCGGGAGAGACCAGCGGCTACGGCTATGTGGTAAACAAGGGGCGTATTCCCGGCGCCGTATATGCGTTCAATGCGGACCAGCCCGACCTGGAGTACCTGAACAGCGACGGTACCCTGAGAAACTACGTTCAGGTAAGGGATATGTGGAAAAATCTGGGGATCGCCTCCACCATCGATGATGCCCTATTCGACAAAGAGGTGATTTTTTACTGCGGCAGCGGATACCGCTCAAGTCTATCCTATCTGTTTGCTTATCTCATGGGATATGAAAATATCAGAAATTACTCCGATGGCTGGGAAGGCTGGAGCACCAACTATATCGAAGATCCATCCTATACGGCGCCGGAAGACCTTCCGGGGGCTACGGCCGGATGGATTCAGGATCCCTCCGGCCGGCCTGTGGCTTATGGTGTTTATCCCGAATATGATTTCGACGGTTATGCCCATGTGAATCGGCTCGTGGATGCAAGATGGGTTAAAACCGTGTTGCTGGACAACGACAATTATAAAAAGCCATACCAGATCGTGTTTACGTCCTGGTATCCCCGTTGGGAAACAAACGAAATATCCACGACCGGTGAAGGACTTCCCTTTGCCACGGAAGGACACATCCCCGGCGCCATTTTCCTGGATACCTATTCGGTGGAAACCGGGCCGACCTCGGAATTTGAAGGGTATGCGGATCCGAGCCATTCATACATCAAATCACTTCCCGTTCTGCAGGCATTTTTCGCCGACATGGGTATTACCAAGGACACCACGGTTGTGGTCTATGCGGATGACGACATTTCCATGATGACGGTCGGACGTATTGCATGGGCATTATTATATGCGGGCGTAGAGGATGTCCGTATTCTTAACGGGAGCTACAACGCCTGGACGGAAGCCGGCTATCCGGTGGAAACGGGCCCCACATCGTGGTCCCCGGTAGAAAGTTTCGGCGAGTCTTCAGGGAATCCGGAGTTCATTGCCACCACCGAAGATGTCCGTAACGTGATAGATGGGACGGATACAGGCTCGGTCATCGTCGACGACCGGGAGTGGGAGGAATTCACCGGTGAATCCAATTCATATTACTGGTGGTTTGAAGAATACGGCCGTATCCCCACAGCCAGATGGATCGGAGATTGGGTCGATATTGTCACTGAAGACCATCAGTCCTTTATTTCTTTTAAAGATGCGGAAGAGCATTGGACACAGGACGGATTTACACCCGATAAAAAAATGTATTTTTACTGCGGCGGCGGTGCGCGGTCGGCCATGTATACCTTTTATGCATACATGATGGGATGGCCGGCGGCAAACTATGAAGGCGGATGGTTCCTCTGGTCCACCAATGATGAAAATGACAGGGAAACCGGAATTCCCGAATAGCCGTTTTATTTGTTTATGGTTACGCGGACACAGGGTCGAGTTGTGTGCATCGGTGTTTTATCGCATCCGAGTCCGGGGTGACCGCCCTGGGTGGGTTTCCTTGATCTTTGGGCTTATATTTTGAATACATCAGAAGGCTGTTGGACAAGGCAGTCTTCTGATGTCAATGAATAAAGCGGATCATTTCAATCCTGTCGATCCGGACCGGGATACAGCCATGCATCCGGAATACAAAGTGGATATGGCTTATGTACGGGATGTGATAAATGGCGCAGAACCTGATGCCCTGCTGGTGGATACCAGCATTTACGCTTTTACTGCGGCACGGCCTGGCGCTCCAGCCTGGCCTGGTTTGTCGCCTATATGATCGGCTATCCGGAAATCAGTAACTTCGACAGTTCCTGGTTTGAATGGAGCATGGGCGAAGGATCGGCCTATAACGGCGACAGCCCGGTATTAAATCCCATCGTAGATGATTATCCGGATTTGCCGTAAACCGAATAAATCGGCGTCATCGGTATGATGCAAAGCCGAGTGGCCAGCCGATGGACGCCCCCAGCCCCAGGCGACGGCAGGCGTCCATCGGCTGCGATCAGCAGTGGTGCGCTATCATCTTCCCCCCGGACTTCGGTGAGGTGATAGCGCAACCTAACACACGGTAAGCCGGCGGCCATGCACGAGATCAGCGTTCTGCAAATTTTTTATATAGGTAAGCTCCAAACCTGCCCATTGCCTTGCATTTAACCCCTGACCCTCGGTTTTGAAACATTTTCTATCCTTTTGTCGGCCTGCCACCACCGCTAAGGCATATAGTCCCCGTCAAGCCTGATCCTGATTTTCTACAACCTTTAATCCCGTTGCATGCCGTTTTTGCTATATCTTTAATTTTTCTTTGCAAAAACAAGTTAAAAGCAATATAGTTCAAAAAAATATTAACCTTCATCGTGAGGCGGCATATGAAAAAAGACAGCAAAACCCGAAGCGAGTATATCCTTGATGCACTGCTGACCGGAAAAACTCTGCTGTTGAGCGACATCACCCGAATAGTTTCCGAGGAATCGGGAAAGGAAATAAAGATCCAGGATACCTCCAGTCTTATGGCCAGACTCAGCAACAGCCGTCAATTTCATACCGGCCATTTCATCAACAAGAACAAAACCCCGCAGGGATATGAGTACAGCCTGGTTCCGGAAATATTGAACCTGGCGCCGGAAGAACTATATGGCTTGACCCGCAAAATCGGCAAGGATCGCTTCACCCTGGAAATGGCGCTGGAAAAGATTCCGGAACTGGCGCAATACGTGAAAAAGCCCGCCAAATCCGCCAAACCGGCCGCCAAAAGAAAACCCGCGATCAAGAAGCCGGTAAAGAAAAAGGCCGCATCGCGGAAAAAAGCATCCGCGGGAAAATCCAAGGCCAAAGCTAAAACCAAAGCAGTAGCATCCAAAGCCGCCAAAGGAAAACCCGGCCGGAAACCATTGCCAAAGCCACCGGAGCCGGTGATCCAGAAGGCCAGCGTGGAGGATGTTGTGGCCGGCTTTTTGAACGAACTGGATAAAAAGGGCGGACTCAGGGTAAATTTTTATTTAACAGTGCGGGTGCTGAAGTAATACTGACGCTCAATTTTTATTTTGCCATCGATTTTCAGACAAGAGTGACAAATAAATATGGCAGATCAAGATAACTTTGACCGGGTAAATGATGGAGGTTACTGCGGTCGTATCCTCAAGGGTAATTTCAGCGAGACACTGAAAAAAAGGGTGTCAGATTATATTGCCATTTTTCAGAAATTCAATACCCTTGGTAACCCGATAATACCTTACATCTCCGCCTGGTCGGAGATTAGTCATAGCGACATCTGGTTTGAGTTTGCCGGCAGTAGATTGTTCAATCTACTTAATTGTGATCCCTGTGATGCAGCCCGAATGTTTGGCAGATGTGTGACCACCCGTTGTTCTTTCGGCGACCAGGCGGACAATGATCTTGCCCGGGAAATCCTGAGCGCGCAAGAGATTAAGGCCATCCGTCAAAAACTTAGGTGGGAAAGTCAGGAAAAGGGGGCTGTGGAAGCGGTTTATCAACTTGCCCTGCCTTCCGGTAAATCCGTCTGGCTCAAAGATCAAGCCACGGTTGAGCATTATGAATCAGATAATATCTGTCTTTCTTTGGGGTTTTTGACGTTTGTCACCAGAGAAATGAATGCCGCTGAGCTCAAGATCAGAACAAACGGAGAACAACAGCAATACAAAATCTTATTGGAAAATCAGATTCGGCAGCAAAATAAAAAAATCTGGCAGTTGCAGCTTGATATCATGTATCGACTGACGCAGGTTTCCGAACTCAGGGATGCGGTAACGGGATACCATATAACCAAAATAGGGCATTATTGCCGGGTTCTTGGGAAATCGGCCGGTATAAGAGGCAATAAACTTAAACTTCTCTATTATGCCTCTCCTCTCCATGACGTTGGAAAGATTGGTATTGACGAGGCGATCCTCAAAAAACCCGAAAAATTAACACCGTTTGAGTTTGAGCAGATGAAAACCCATACGATGATCGGCGCCAAACTTCTGTCCGGGAATAATTCGGATTTACTTAAAATCGCCAGAATGATGGCGTTAAGTCATCATGAGCGCTGGGATGGTTCCGGCTATCCATTTGGGTTATCCCGCCAGGAAATCCCTCTGGTCGGTCGCATCGTCTCTATATGTGATGTTTTTGACGCCCTGACTTCCGAGCGGCCTTATAAGAAGGCCTGCAGAATGGATGCCTCCATTGCTGAAATCGAGAGAGGAAGAGGAAAACAATTTGACCCGCAACTTGCCGATCTTTTTTTAAAAAATATTCCCGCCATTAAAAAGGTACAGGAACATTTTAACTGAAGTTTCGATGTTTTTTTACCAGTGCCACCCGATTGTTCCGGTTCCCCCGCGGATATTGTCATAATCCAACTGAATGACGATGTTCCACTTATAGTCAAAAAAATAGCTTATTCCGCCGCCATATAACGCTTCGACTTTACTGTCTGAAGAATCTTCATAGACCCGTCCCGTGGCCGGCGACCTGGAAAGCCTGCTTTCCGTATAAGCATTAAACCCGCCGATGGCGGACACATAAAAATCGCTGGATCCGATTTCGGTTCCGAGTTTCCCGAAAAATCCCACGCCGGTCCCCTTTCTGAAGTTGCCCAGCCGTGAGCAATCGTCGTTGGGGCATGGCAAGGAAAAGGTTCCATCAGGGAGTTCATTATCGGAATGGGGGATAAAAAACATTCCAATGCCAAACAACATATCAAAATTATTAAGATCGATATCTTTGGCTCCGATTTCGAGTGTCATATTGACTTCGTCGGCATCCCCGCCGGCGCCGCCGCCAACTGAAAAATATCCGGCATGAGAGGGAACCGATATTAAAAATAAAGCAGCAGGCACAATAAAGACAGCCGGAACTAACTTCCGCAACCGGTAAGAAACGCCTGCCACGGATACTGCGGAGATGATGAACAGGAAAAACAGGGATAATATTTTTCCGAACAAAGAATCGTTAGCAGGCGTTAATCGGGCAGATTCAATAAAACATCCCCCCACATCCACTTTGGGCAACGCTTCGTCAGGGGTGACGGTAACATTGACCGTATCGGAATGAGAAAAAGAATCGTCAGTGGAAACCGTTAATTTGAATTCAAGAGAAACCCCATCATCTCCGCCGGCCGGAGCAATAAAAGAAGCGACGGCCTGATCGGCGGTTTTTAAATCAACCGCCGGGCCTGCGATTTGCTCCCAGCGATAGACGGCGATACCCTCGGGGTCATGGGAGCCGCTCCCATCCAAGGTCACCAAATTGTCCGCGGCGGAGACCAGATCAACCCCCGCATTGGCAAGCGGCGGGTAGGGCAGGGATGATCCGGCATCCGTGATTTCCCGGCCCGCAAAAGGGGTATATTCAATTGTCGGCAACCGGTAGTTATTTCTCTTGTCATATATCAGATTCTCAATCGTTGCCGTTTCAACGGTTCCCCACCAGTTGTCCGGCATATCGATGGTCGGCGGTGCTTCATCGAACCAATCATAAGCATAGATAATATAGCCGTCATTTTCCGCAGCGCTGAGATTATTGCCGGTAAGATTCATGATAAAAGAGGTATTTGCAGCAGCAGTGAGAGCAATCAACCCGGCGCCCGCGCTATCGGCGGCAAGCGTATTGTTTTGGATAATGATATTGGCGGCGGCGTTCTGATCGATGGAGGCGCTCCCGTCCAAAACGACCATTTCGCCGGAAGCAGCGGCGACGGGCCCGGCTGTTATCTCGGCGATCAATGTTCCATTGACGGTAATGGAAACCTCATCAGTGGATTTCAGGCCGTCATTATCGGTAACCTCCAGTCTGAATGTGAGCGTTTCCGGCGCGGTGTTGCCCGTGGGGGCCTTAAAATACGGCATGGCGGTGTTCGCGCTGAGCAAATCCACCGGCGGTCCATCCGTTTGCTCCCATGTGAAAGAGGAAATACCGCCGTCCGGGTCCGTTGACCCCGTACCGTTTAAGACAACGGTGGTTCCCTGTAAAACGGTTTGATCCGCACCCGCGTTGGCCACCGGAAAAATATTGTCGTCATAATAGACAATATCCATTGAATCGTCAGACGTCAGCCCGCCCAGGTTCGTCACCGTTAATTTGAAAGTCATGCGATCGCCGGCGGATACCGAATCCGGAACATCAAATGTCGGCCGGATGGTGTCGGCTCCCTGCAACTTGACAGGTTTGCCGTCGGTCTGTTCCCAGGCGTACGCGGCGATTCCCAGATAAGGATCAGAAGATCCGGCCCCGCTCAAGGTTACGCTTACCGTTACCCCTTCTTCCCGGGGAAGCTGCACATTCCGATTGGCCCCGGCTGCGGCAACCGGCGGCGGGTATTCGCCGGTTATCGATATCTCTATGGTTTTCGTTGATTGGGCGCCATCTTTGTTGGTTACCGTCAAGTCAAAAGATAATGTTTCCATGTTGCCGTCGAGATCCGGCGCAATAAAGGCCGTTCTGGCACTTTGCGGATTACTTAGGGTAACGGGTGTTCCCGCGGTCTGACGCCATTGGTAGGATTTAATCCCGCTTGAGACTTCATCAAAAAGAAGTCGGACCCCGGCGCCAAACAATTCGGGGGCTGAACTGTAAACCGTGTTGTTGATGATCCGGACGTCATTGGAGCGGACCTGGAGGTCTATGGCACTGTTGTTGTTTAGAAAGTAATTATCTTGTATGATCCCGCCTTCCGCCATAAACCGAATCCCGGTTGCGTTGTTATAAATACGGTTGGAAAGAATTTGGATGTCGCCGCTTAACGAAGAAATCCCGGCCGGATCTTCTGAAACAAATGCCGAAACTCCCGCGGTAAGACTGAAGCGGATGGCGTTTTGCGCAATCCGCGGCATGGCATTAAAGATGCTCACCATGGCCGCGCTGCTTCCCTCATTCCCGCCGTGTTCAATAATGCAATACTCGACAATGCTTCCAGCAGAGGTATCCGGATCCCAGTCCCTGCTGGAATCAAGAAACATAATCGCGCCCCAGGGATGTGACGGGTCTTTGGCGGTGAACCTGATGGGCTGCCTCTGACTGCCGCGAGCGACCAGCGCGCCGTCAATCCGGATGGAATATCCCTGGCGGGGATCCGGCGAAGTTTGAAAAATCACCTCGACACCGGGGTCAATGGCCAATGTCGTATTCTTTAAAATACGAACGTCGCCGGTTATATGGATCGGACTGTCCGCGATTTTCCAGCGGGTGTCCGTGTCGATCACGCCCTGGACGTCCATGGCGGCATATGCCGGCTGCAACTGAAGCCAGCAGAATATCATCAGGATAAAAAGCGTCCGGATGAAACGTTTGATCTGTTTTAGCATACGCCCTCCAAAACATTATATAATGATGGAAAACCCATTGATTATCGATTTAAAACATAATCGGCTGTTGAGGGGTCAGCGTCAGGGTGATTTCCGCTCGATTTTCCTCATAATTATCGGTATAAAGATTTGAATCAAGCTTTCGATACATGTAATTCATATTCACGGTCATCCATGGCAATGGCTGATATGATAGTCCTGCGCCGGTTCGCATCAGGGTGCTATCCTGATCAGGCGCCGCGTCCGTGTAAATATCCCACCGATAGGCGGCAAATAAATTACCGTTAAGATTTCGGCCCAATGGATACCCGATAATACATGAAACATCGTAAAACTGATTGAAGCCTAAATTTTCGGCGTCTCCAACCGCCATATCATATCCGGCACGGCCCGTTATGGAAAGAGAAGCGCCCGGATCCCATGAATAAAGACTCCGGATCATGCCCACGGGCCCGTTTTCCTCATCGCCCTGGTCGCTGTTGCGGAAAAAATAGCCGAAACTTGCCGATAAACTGTAATTACTGTATTCACTCCAGTCGAAACCCACGAGCGGACTGTGAATCCGGTAATCCTCGCCCTCAGCACTGTAATTGGTAAATCCATGCGTGTATTCGGCATAAACGTCAAAGTGGGGTCCAAGACGCCGGATTAAACGAAACCTTCCGGAAGAATAGGTATAGTCTTCAGAGTCGTCGTAGCTGGTTTTTGTGTAGCGGAGCTCTGATTCCGTGCCGTAACGATTGGGAACTATCCAATAATTAATTATTACTCCCGGTCGGTGGTAATTGTTGTCTTCAACAGTTGGGTCCGTATTGCTGAGAAAATAATATTCATATCCGAGCGCGATGGAGTCTTCCGGGCCGAAACGATTGGTCATGCCGAGCGAAGTCGTATTGGTAGTATACGCATTCCTGCCTTGCCGGAGGGTGGTGTCAATGTCGGAAATGGGATCTTCAGTATAAAGAAAGTTATTGCTGAATTCGAGCTGAGTCGCGCCGGCAATTTGCGTCAAAGCGTTTAGATCCCCCCTATGGCGCAAGGTGCTGTTTTCCGGAAAACGCAAATAGTTGGCGTAGGTCGGCGTGTAGGAGAGCGATAAACTGCTGAATTGAGCTGTCATGCTGCAATCGATTCCGGGGCTGATCATGTTGATAAAATCATGTTCCTTATCCGAAGTGAGATCAATATTGTCCGTATACATGTTTCCGACGGTTAAGTGCGGGGTCAAAGCGATATCAGCGACGGCGATGCCGTTAAGGATTCCGAAAAGAAATAAAATACCGAGTGCATATAGAACAAAATGGCAGGAATAATCTCTCATTAGATCCTTGAGAAAAGCGATGTTTTTACACCATTTTCAGATGAAATCTATTCCATGAACGCATTTATCGCTTTGGCTAAAATATCAGCGCAAATGCCGAACAGTCAATATTAAATACGGACAAATTAATAAAAAACCGTTTATCCTTGACATTAGCGCCTTATTTCTTAAAATCTGTGCAAATAATAAGAGATAGTTCTCATCCATATTAAAAAAAGGCGGAATTCCTATACCCCTGCTTATAGTTCCCAGGCTCTGCGGCCCGACTGCCTCAGGTCTCCCTAGAAGCCGTTTCAAAACCTCAGATCAGGTTCGAGGGCAAGGCGCGGGCCAATGAAAAAGCGGAGCATATTCGATAATATGTGAGCATTTTGAAGCGG
>QZJS01000117.1 GCA_003597945.1 Desulfobacteraceae bacterium
CTTCGGCCTTGCCGACCACGCCGCCATGATCGCCGTGAATCATCCCAATGTGGTTCTGGGCGCAGCCGGCGTTAAGTTCTTGAAACCCGTGCGCGCCGGCCAGACCATTATTGCCGACGCAAAGGTTTTGGACCGGCAGGGCAGAAAACAGATCGTGAGCGTGGATGTGCTGGCAGGCGATGATACGGTATTTTCAGGAGAATTTACCTGCTTTACGCTGGATAATCACGTACTGGCCCCGTCCGGGTCATAAAACAATAGGGGCCAATTAAAGACATGAGCGATTTATTTCAACACCGTATCGATTCCCTCCGAAAACGCCTACGCGCGCAGAATCTGGATGCTTTTCTGGTTCTGTTTGAGGAAAACCGCCGGTATCTGAGCGGTTTTACCGGAGAAGACACGCAATTTGATGAATCCGCCGGGGTCCTGATCATCACCGGTGATGCGCTGATCCTGGCCACGGATTCCCGATACGATCTCCAGGCAAAAAACGAGGCGCCGCTTTACGAGGTGATCTGTTACCGCAAAGGGATGGCCCCGGAACTTCCGGAAATCCTCAAAAAGCTTTCCGTTTCCCGCATGGGTTTTGAAAGCCGTCGCATGAGCGTGGCCCTGTTTGAAAAAATCAGGCAGGCCTGCGATATTGAAAAGGCCGGGGTCGAGCTGGTGCCGGTTCCGGACATGATGGATCATCTGCGGATGATCAAAGATGATATTGAGATTGCTGCCATCAGGGAAGCCGCCGCCATTGCCGAATCCGCATTTCTATCATTGCTCAACATTCTCCGGCCCGGCATGACCGAAACCGAGGCGGCCTGGGAACTGGAAAAAAACATGCGCGCGGCCGGGGCCCAGTCCCCCTCTTTTCCGGTTATCGCCGCATTCGGCAAAAACAGCGCCCTGCCCCATGCCATCCCCGGCAACAATCGTCTGGTTCCAGGACAGCCGCTGTTGTTTGACTGGGGCGCCAAATTAAACGGTTATTGCAGCGATACCACGCGCACCATCCTATCGGGGGCGTCTGAAAAATTCGATGAAATCTTTACCATTGTATATGATGCCCAGCAGATGGCCATTGAAGCGATCCGGCCCGGCATCCGCTCAAAACAAATTGATGATATGGCCCGCGGTCATATCGCGCAAAAAGGGTTTGGCGATTATTTCGGTCACGGGCTGGGTCACGGCATCGGCCTGGCCGTGCATGAAGCCCCATCCGTCAGCCCGCTGGCCGAACGCGATATGGAGCTTGCCGAAAATATGGTCTTTACCGTTGAGCCCGGCATCTATCTGCCGGACTGGGGCGGGATCCGCCTGGAAAACATGGTGCGGGTCACGGCCGACGGCGCGGAAGTTTTAAACCGCCTGCCCGTAAAAATCGATTTTTTCGGATGAACTTATGCCGCCCTCCCTGCATCCCATAGTGGATCGCTACATTAATTTTCTGCTCGTGGAAAAAGGGCTGGCATCGGCCACCATTGAGTCATATTCAAGTGATCTGGCCCGGTTTTCCGATTTTCTCGAAAAACACAAAATCAGCGATATCGTTAAAACCGATACCGCCGTGATCCTGAAATACCTGATCCATCTGCGGGATGAAGACCTCGAAGCCCGTTCCCGGGCCCGGCACCTGGTGACATTGCGGGGGTTTTTCCGGTTTCTGGTGCAGGAAAAAATTCTTAAACAGAACCCGGCCAAAATCATCGATCTGCCCAAATCCGGACTGAAACTGCCCGATGTGCTCTCCGCCGATGAAATCCAGGTCATTCTGAACACACCGGACCCGAAAGCCCTAAAGGGCGCCCGGGACGCGGCCATGCTGGAGCTGCTCTATGCAGCCGGGCTGCGCGTAAGCGAACTGATTAACGTCAAGGTCAAAGATGTCAATCTTGAGGTCGGTTTTGTCCGGACCATGGGTAAGGGATCAAAAGAGCGCGTGGTGCCCATCGGCAGCCACGCCAGGGAAAAAATCACCGATTTCATCAAACATGCCCGGCCCCGGCTTTTAAAACAGCATGTCAGTCAATTTTTATTTGTGGCCCGGGCCGGAAAACCCATGACCCGCCAGGGTTTCTGGAAGCTGATCAAACAGTATGCCGTCAAGGCCGGCATTGACAAAGAAATCACGCCGCATACCTTCCGGCATTCCTTTGCCAGTCACCTGCTGGAAGGCGGCGCCGACCTGCGCTCCGTCCAGATGATGCTGGGGCATGTGGACATTTCCACCACCCAGATTTATACCCATGTGGCCCGGGAGCATCTGAAGCGCATGCATGAGAAATATCATCCACGGGGGTGATGATATCAGCGGATGAGATCTGACAGCGTTGCATAAAGTCGGATTGTGAGGGAGATCGTGGATTTCGAGGGCACCCCGAAAGACTCTCGAATCGAACCATTCGACTTTACGCGACGCTGTCATACCTGATGCGTTAAAGCGCGCCGATGAAACATCCGCTCTGCCCGCCGAAACCCTCTTTCCCTTCTTCTTCCGGTCGCAGCGCCGGCTCTCCGTTGGAAATACCGCCGTCGGGATACGGCGCGCCGTTGGAAACGCCGATGGCATCCAGATCAAATCCCGCGCTGTCGTATGTGGGATACGGGTCGTAGATCGGGTTCCCCCTGCTGTCAGGGTAACTGCCGTCGCCCACAATATCAATGATGCGGACATGGGTAATTTGTGAGATATTCACCATGCCGGATTGCACCGCATCCTTTTCTGAAAGATCCGAAAGGTCAAAGGGGGTGCCGAATCCCTGGCGGTATTTTCCTGCAAGACCATCGATCAGGGTTGCATCGACACTGCCGTACCCTGAAACCGGCCCGGGCGTCAGGGAGACGCTGTCAAAACGGACAAAGTCAATGCCGTTGCTGGACACTTCGACGTATGCAAGTTCAAGATGATAGTCGTTGAATGCATTCTCAAACACCGCGAAATCCCATCCCTCGCCGTTTTGTATGGGCGGATCGAACGTCAGGATGATCCGGCCTCCGCGGCCTAAGGAAACCACGTTATATGATGTCCCCGATGCCTTTCCAACGGCCTGTTCAGGGGTCTCCCACGCGGCATCCAGATGGGTGCCGGGTTCATAATTTTCATATCCGGTCGCCCATCCGACCAAGGCCGGATCATCCATGGAAATGGCGGTGGAACCTTCCCGACCAGCCGGCGGGGGAAATCCGTCGGCCCGGCAATCCATTGGCATCATCCAGGAAGCGATCGTTGTCACCGCGAACATAACCAGCACGATGGTTATAAATAATATCTTATTCCATTTTGCATTCAGGATTGACATGCGGCGGCAAGGAGGAGGCGACGCAGGCTTACTGCGGGTAAGTTGAGGAGCCGACGACGCGGCCAACGCAGATGCCGATTGAATGTAAAATGGAATTAAAAACATGTCCATCTGATCCCTCCGAATAAGGTCCTGCCGGGCATGGGATAATGGGATTGGCTGTATGCGCTGGTGGAATAGAGTTCATCAAAAAGGTTGCTGACGCCGGCAAAAACCGCCACTTCCTTGTATTGATAGGTGATTTTTCCGTCAACCACCGCGTAGGCGGTGAGCTTTTCGTATCGGTTGTTATCAAGATCGTTTCCGTCATAACGTGATCCGGAATAACTTCCCGATAAAGCGATATCCAGCGGAGGCGTCGGCTGCCAGTTAATGCCCGCTGATGCCCGATGCTCGGGCACCATTGGGATTACGGCGTTGCTGCCGTCAAACCGGGCGTCGGTATACGTGTAATTGCCCCAGCACCGCAGGTCATCGTTGAGATAAAAGGTCATATCGGTTTCCACGCCGCGGCGTATGGTTTTATCCTCATAATTGCGGTTGATGTCGCTGTAATAAATTTCATCGTCAATCCGGATATCAAACAGCGCGATGGTCAGGGTGAGGCGGCTGCCTATTTTCTTGCGTATTCCCATGTCAAAATGGCCACCCTCCTGGGGCCGCAACCCTTCCTGGCTTTCAGAGAATTCATCCACGTTGGGGATGCGGAAACTGGTCGCATAACCGGTGAAAAATGAGGTATCCTTCGTCAATGCGTAGGTGGCGCCCAATGCATACACCTGATTATCCCATTCTTTTCCGGCAACATCCCCGTTGACCCAGAGCATGTCATCATCAAAACGCTTTTTTTCATCGGTTCGGAATCGGCCTCGGAAATGGTTGGTGCGCATGCCGGCGTTAACCATCAACTGCCGGGTGAGCCGCCATTGATTGTTGAAAAAGAAGCCCGCGCTTTCGGTGCGGCTGTTTTTTCGGGGACCGCCGGGGTTTTCCGTGCGGATGTATTCGGTTTCCGCATGATCCATGCCGAGCTGGAACATGTGCAATTGATCAAACAGATGATAATGGTTGATATAGTTGATATCGAGTTGCCGGGTATCCTCATCGATGCGGCTTTTTTGATCATCTTTCGGGATCAGCGGGGTATATCCGATAATATACCGATTATCGCGGAAACGGTATCCGCGGTGGATCGTCAATGTACCCAGATCATCAAAATCCATTTCAAAACCGGCCCTGCCCTTGTATTCGGTGGACTCCCCGCGATCATCCGGACGATCCGTGCGAACCCTTCTGGTTCTTGAATTAATATCTTTTTCGCTTACCGGGCCCGGAAGACCGTATTGATCCTCATAAGCCATGCCGGACAGCAGCAGCGAAATGTGGTCCGTGACATTGTAGGCGGTTTTGGCGCCGAAATCCTTTTTTCTGTAAAACCCGTTGTCCCGATAACCGTTCTCATCATGGAGTCCCGCGTTAAGATCGATATCGATGTCTTTGATCCGGCCGGCAAAAGCGGCCCGCCCCGTATAGGCGTCATACTGCCCGGCGGAAGCATAGATCGTGGCGGTGGGCTTTTCCGGTGCCTTGCGCGTAATGATATTAATCACCCCGCCCACCGCGCCGGACCCGTAAACCACGGAGCCGGCGCCGCGAACGATTTCGATGCGTTCGATCTGTTCGATGGGAATTGAAGAAATCGACGGCCCGGACTGATCCGAGGCGTTTATAGGCAGATCATCAACCATGACAATTACGTTGCTCGATGCCGTATCCCCCATGCCCCGCACATCAATCACGGCCTGCCGATCATTTCCGGATGTGGTGCGAATATTAATCCCCGCTTCCCTGGCCAGCAGATCAACAATATTCTTCCCGGCCGCCGCCTCGATGTCCTCACGGCTGATAACCGTGACATGCTGGGGAATATTTTCCACCGGTTCCTTCATCTTGCTGGCTGTTACCACGATTTCATCCAGTGAAATATGGACCGGCGCGGCTTCATGGTCATTATTAACATCCGGTTCAGCCGCAATCAAAGGCGATGCGCCCGACACGCACAGAATGCAAAAGCCTAATAGAAATATTTTAAAATTCATTGAAATCGGTTGCCGGTTATAACGGTTTTGAAAATAATTCGATATTTATAATGCGTGTTACCTTCGGATTGAATTTATAAAACAGGTGCTGTCATCATTGTCGCGATCTTCATTTAAATTATCCAGACAAAAATAAGCCGGGGTGTTCATACCCCAATCTCCCATATCCGTGGAGCTTAAGGAAAAGGTAAGCTGCTTGACCGGTCCAAGGCTGCTTAAATCCACCCATGTCCAGTCATTTACAATATTTCTGCCGTCCGCGAGCTTGAATCCAACAATGCCGGTCTCGGCGCCCGTTGCATCGATGCCGGCAATGGTCAGCTTGAACCAATCCGCTTCGGTAAATTTTTTGGCAAATGCATCGCCGTCGCGCATGGAATAATAAGCGTAATTGCTATTGGTCGCATAAAAGCCGGTGATCCGCTGTTCCTTGTCAAATGTTATCGTTGGCGGACCTTCCGCAAATGAGCTGACATATGCCACCGCGTATATTTTGCTGCCCCGTGCGCCGGCACCGGGAATGGCGTTGTATTGGGCATCAAAACCTGAAAGCGTGGTATCGGTCAGATTGGCATAGGCAAAACCATCCCAGGAGCCCCAGGTCATATTGTAATTGTTGCTGAAGCTCACCCCCCTGCTCTCAAATCCGCCGGACCCGTCCGAGCCGTCCCAGTAACTTTCAGCTTCCAGCACGAGATCCTCGAAATCAACGGTCTGGGCAAAAACCGGATTTCCAAAAAATAAAACCGCAACCAGCAAAACAACCATCGATGTGAATCGTTTCATCTTTTACTCCTGATCTTTGAGGTTAAAATAATCCAATGATTCGACAGGCCCGCCGAAAATATAAAACCAGTGCTGCATTGCCCCGCATCATTTCGATTCTCGCTGAGTAAAACGCAAAAAGGGAAATCAACGGATCAAAGCGATCCGAAGATTTCCCTTTTTTATCTTGTGATCGGGCGGGACGGTTTTCAGGCCGTGAGAAATCGTCCCATGCATCCAGGCAGGTCTTCTGACTTTTGGATCATCTTACTGGCCGCGTCTTCCCGCGATTTCACGCAGTGACATTTTGCGGCGGTCATCCCCAATTACAGCGGCGGGCCCGTCCCCGATTTCCACGGGGTTCCCCTTTAAGCGAGATATCGGCACCTGTATGCGATGTTGCGAACATAGAAAGGCCGAACATGAATGTCAAGAATTTATTCGTTAACAGGGTTGCAAGGCGGTATCAACACATTGGCATCTTGTTAAATCGACCGTCTCAAGTTTGAAAATTACGGCCGGATTAGCAGCAGGGTCCGGGCCGCATCGGAGACAGGAAGGCGATAAGGGATGATTCGGATGTCTTTGGTTACAGCGCCGGCGGTAAATTCATCCAACTCTCCCATAAATTCAGGCCCCTTCATGGCGATCATGATACCGTCTTTATGAAGAAAGGGAGCCCCAATGGTCACAAATTGTTCAATCGAAGTGACTGCCCGGCATATCACCACATCAAAGACCTGTTGATATAATGCCATTTCCGCCAACTCCTCGGCTCGGACCTGCCGGGCTTGGGCCGAAAATAGTCCCAGTTGTCGGATCATGTAACTGACAAAGCTGATTTTTTTGCGGGAGCCGTCGATCATTGTTACTCTAAGTGATGGCATATGGATTTTCAAAGGAATTCCCGGAAGCCCTCCGCCGGTGCCGATGTCTAAAATTGATGCATCTTCCATTAGATGATGAGACGGCATCAATGAATCTATCAGGTGTTTTTCAATGACCTCCGCCGGATCGATAATGGCAGTCAAATTCACTTTTTGATTCCAGGCGACCAGTTCGGAAGCAAATGTTTCCAAAAGCGCAACAGCTTTATCTGTCAGTCCGATATCACAGGCCGCCGCCTGACGGCGCAGAAGATCCCGCCATTCCGCTGTTTTGATACGCATCGCGTCTTACCCTTATTTGCTGGCCAATCTTTAAATACCTGAGGAATCATCGCTTATTGACATTTTTACATATCAATGACAATCTGAAAATAAAAAAGCAAGATGGATTGTGAAAAAACTATGGCCTGGTGCCGGAAAATTTAATGAAAAAAGGTAAATCACTACTGGCACATCACGCCGCTCATACCTCTTTGCATAAATGATGTTGGAAAATCGTGATGTGCGGGTATGATTTCTTTAGCGGATAGCTCTGAAAAAAAAGCAAAGGAATCGAATTTCGTTTTTCAGATAGCACATTATTGAGCCCCCGGCTACGCCGGTGGTAATGACTAAAAAAAATCCTAAGCAGATTACCTATGAAAGATTTTACACTTCTAGCATATAAGCATTACCTCCAAGCAATTACTTCCGCTTATACTAACATTTACCGATTTGATGCATTTTTTGATTTACCTGAAAAGCCACAAAAATTCATACTTATCCGGCATGATGTGGATCGCCGTCCGCATAAGGCGCTTGAAATGGCACAACTTGAATATGATATGCGTATTTGCAGTACATATTATTTTCGTGCCAAACGACATGTATTCAAACCGCAAATCATTAGGCAGATCGCGGATCTGGGGCATGAGATCGGATATCATTATGAGTCTCTTTCTGATGCCGACGGCGACATGACATCTGCATTAAATGATTTCGAATATGATCTGAAACGATTTCGCAAGATTGTTCCTGTCAAAACCATTGCCATGCACGGCCGACCTTTTAGCCCCTATGACAATCGTAATTTATGGAAAAGCCCTGAAAACATAGACAAATTGCACAAAAAATTCGCCATCTTGGGTGAAGTCTATTTGCATATTGATTACTCAGATATTGCCTATATAACGGATACCGGTAGAACTTGGCGGAGTTTAGAGGCAAATAAAATGGATATTGTAAATTCAAATATCAATGTTGATATAACCGATGGCAATCTTTTATATCAGCGTCTGAAAAATGGTGATTGGCCAAAGGCAGTCTTTCAGATTCATCCCGAGAGATGGGCACGTCACAAGTCTGAGTTTATCCTTCAGTTTATCAAAGATAATCTGATCAATATTTTGAAGAGGTTTGCTTGAAACGCTTTCTGTTTTTTATTTCTTGCGGTCGATGCGGCACAACTCGCATTGCTGAAATATTAAAAGAAAAACTCCCCCCTGATCAGTATACCGTCGTCCATCAGATGAAATATTCCAGGTTGGCAAATGTCATCGGAAATTTAATGCTTTGTTTGGGATCATCAGAAAAAATTAAAAAATTATTATATTATAAAATCATTGCGGCTTATCAAAATAATTATCATTTCATCTCCGCAGATCCACTAACCGCTATGGTAATTCCGAAATCCCTTACAGATAATCCTGGGAATTATATTATTCACATTCAAAGAGAGCCTGGCGCATTCGCCGAATCGATGTATTCCTTCTCACGCAAGCGTTTAAAAAGCTTTATAGCTCACAACTTTATCCCATTCTGGCAACTTGGAATCTTGCCATTGGAAAATATAATGAACAAAAACATTAAAGATAAATACAAATATACTTCGGCAGTTAAAAACAGTTTTTTTGAAAACAAATATGGAAACCAGAAAAATTATATACGAATCGATATGAACAATCTGTTCTCAGAGCGCGTACTTCAAACTATTATTGAAAAGATTTTTGATGAAAAAATTAAAATACTTGAGAAAGATTTAAAGAAGAAATCAAATGAATCAACATAATCATCATCAACAATTTCATGAGGCATTAATTCGTTATGGAAAATTCTCATTTTTTTTCAATTGGGTGAGATTTTTTTATCCAAAATCGAAAGGGATTAATTTTATATACTTATTATACTTCTTTATTCCACAAAAGATTTTTCGCATCAATGGCAATGTGCCTTGGCCCGTACATTTTACTTCGCGTATTCTGTATTATAAAAATATAGACGTAGGCAATCGCAGTGCACCCGGCATGAATGCGAATTGTTATGTCCAGGGCAGAAATGGAATCTGTATCGGCCATAACTTTCGCATGGGGCCTGGTGCCGGTTTAATTAGTGCAAATCACAATATGGACGATTATGATCAATGGGTTGCTGCGCCTCCTATTATTATTGGAAACAATGTCTGGATTGGCATGAATTCCATTGTGCTTCCTGGTGTTCGGATTGGTGAAAATGTGGTCATCGGCGCTAATTCCGTCGTAAATAATGATATCCCTTCAAATACGATCGTCTCGGGAAATCCCTGCCGGATAATCAAACAAAAACCGCCTTACAAAGGGGAGGATTACAGCCAACTTTGAAAAATATCATTTATAATATCTTCATTTATTTTTCCATTATCTTCCTCTGCGTGGCCCTCTATAGGGCCGATTATCTCAAGATTCCTGAAATTCATTCTCTTACATTTTTATTACTGTCAATCCCCTTCCTTTTTGCTGGTTTTATCGGGAACGCATATGCATGGCAAAAATCTCTGGAACAAGCCGGATTCAAAGTAGGATTCAAAGAAAGTTTCAATAGCATCGGTTTATCAATGTTCGGTAAATATATTCCAGGGAAAATCTGGATGGTGATGGGTCGATCCGGCTATCTGGCAACGAAAAAAAATTATAGCATTAGCCAATTGAGCATTATTTCATTAAATGCTCAGATTATAACCCTCTGGGTGGGCTTGATGATTGGATTTATAGGTTTATGCTTTCTTGAAGGGTTTGGTTTGTATGGATGGTTTATGGTTTTTCTTGGGATGATTTTATCAGCTTTGATTTTTAGCCCGTTTTTTCATTCGCTGATTTCGTCTTTGATTCGATTAGTCCTTAGAGATGAAATAAATCTGCCGCGCCTAACCAATCGGAGTGTTATTCTGATTTTGCCATCATATTTTGCTTACTGGATACTGTGGTCGGTCGGATTTTATTTTCTAAGTATCAGTCTGCTCCAAACTGATGTGTCATGGTTGTCTGGGTTCGGGTTTCCTTTAGCAAGCACAATCGGAATCATGGCAATTTTCTCTCCCGGAGGTCTCGGTGTCCGTGAAGTGATCATAACAGGTTATTTGACGCTATCCGGTATATCCCTGAGCGAGTCTACAACAGTGGCGGTTACGGCGAGGCTATGGTTTCTGTTAGGCGAAATATCGGTTTTCATTGCCGCGTGGGTGCTTAGATTGCGTGATGGATAAACACCAGGGTAGCTTAAATATTATTTCAAATCCTTATTGGCCTCCATATCAAACCACATGGCAAACAGCGTAAACAGACTTCCGCTCATGAATGAAAAAAAAGCCGCCAGTGCATTGATGGCCGGGATATGGGCATAAAAAATCCAGTGGTAAAAAACTCTTGCAAATAAAAATACCATAACGATATAAAAAAATCCACCTAAAAAATAAAAAAACACCAGCGGATGAAAATCCCGAATGATATATTTTTCTTTCATTCGCCAGAAAAACAGCTTAACTAACAGCCATCCAATGGTAAAAATCACCTTCCGAATTTTGATCCCGGATTTTTCGCCAATATTATATACTGGTTCTACCGGAACGTCTTTTACTTTGAAATTATTTACATTCAGTTTTACCAGGAGATCATTCGGCTGACCATAGGTTTGATACATTTGATCCCAATCAATGGTTTGAAGGGCCTTGCGGTTGATGGCCGTGTAACCGGATTGAGAATCCGCAATATGCCAGTAGCCTGAGGCAATCTTTGTCAACAGAGAAAGGAATCCATTTCCGAAATATCGCACTTTGGGAATTTTCTGATACGCTTCGCCCGTAAACAATCTATTTCCTTTGCTGTAATCTGCAATCCCGTCAACGACAGGATCAAGGATGGCCGGCAAATCCTCGGGCGCCATTTGGCCGTCGCCCGCCATGACTACTGCAATATCAAAATTATCATCCCGAACGTACTTATAACCCGTGGCAATGGCACCGCCGACCCCTTTGTTTTGTTCATGCTGAATTAAAATGACTTTGTCATTCTTTTCCTGGTATTCTTGGACCACTTCAATCGTTTTATCCCGGCTTTTATCGTCGACAATAACCATTTTATCAACAAAATCAGGCATGGTTTCGATGACGCGTCCGATCTGGGTTTCTTCATTGTGCGCGGGAATAACCACGCCGATTTTTCTGCCTTTATACATTGATATCTCTTTTGGCTAAAATTTCGTGAATTGCTCTTAATAATATTGGAAGATCATCTTGAATGATTTTCCAGACAATTTCCAGATCAATACCAAAATATTCGTGGATCAGTAAATTTCTGAAATCCTTTATATCCTGCCATTCGACATTTTGATAATCTTTTCTGATGTTTTCAGGAATTTTACCAACCGCCTCACCAATGATCTCAAATTCTCGGATAACCGCTGAAAATGTCTTTCGATCCTGAGAAAAGTCTTCGAAGGTTAGCCCTTCAGTATATTCCAAAATAGCTTTTCCTGAATCCGCAATATCGGCGAAATAAAGGTCAAGCGTTCTATCATGCATAAAGAATTTGTCCTTTGATTTTTTCACGAACCATAGGCTTCAAGCAGTGTTCAAACCCAAGGTCTATATTTCTTCCAAGATCATTTTCCAAAAATCGCTTGAGATTAAGAAAGTTATGGATATTTTTACGATCTTTTTCAATCTCAATGATAAGATCAATATCACTGGCAGATGTCTGCGTATTTCTTGCAAAGCTGCCAAAAATTCCAATCCGCTTTACACCGAATTGATCATGGAATATTTTTTTGTTTTTTCTCAGATAATCGATGATGTCATCTTTGGACGAAATGGCCATCATTGGTTTCTCTTTTGTAGTTATTGCGCAAGATTTTTATTGTATTCCAACAAGCCCGATTCTGACGTTTTATATCACAAAATCTGTAACAAAAAAATACAAAGATCACATGCGGCGCATCAATTAAAGATATTTTTTCAAAATCTCCGGCGGAACGTGGCCGAGATATAGTTGATCATCAATAATATATCCCGGCGTGGCGTTTATGCCATACTGCAGACCTTCCCTGATATCTTTCCAGAGTATCTGCCATAGGTCATAATCATTGAAAGCATAGGCCATGTCCTGAAAATCCAGCCCGGTGCTTTCAGCAATATAGGAGATGGTTACGGCTTCATTTTTTCGCGCGATATCAAACAACAGATCATTGACTTGCCAGAATTTATCTTTTTTTGTTGCATACAGGGCAAGAAGCGCAAGCTTGGCGGACCCGGAGTGAAAAGTATCCGTAACCAGGGGGTTAATGATATGATCCATGGGGAAATGGCGGTGGACCAGCCGGATTTTGTCGGGATTTTTTTGGATGAGGCGCCGCAGATGAAAATGATTTTTTTTACATGGGAAGCATAGGTAGTCGGCAAACTCAACAATGGTTAATTCCGGCTTTTGTGCACCGATCCATGGATGACCGTCTTCCGTGATGCCCCTTGGCACATCCATAGTGAGTTCGGGTGGAGTCAACTGCCAGTATGGCGGCAAAAAAAGGAAAATTAGCAGCATGCCGATGGGAAAAGACGACAAGACCGGTAAGCTGATTCGACGAAGATTCAACAATTGGCGGATATCCAACCTGATGGCCGTAAATAGTTTTTCACTATTAAAGCGGTTCCGGATCAGCCATGAAAAATAAAGCAGCAAAAAGCAGACCCCATAGCCAAGGATGCACATGATGCAGTAGCTGCGGATCAGAAACGTTGATATGCTGGCCAGAATAAGGCAATAAACCGAAAACCCAAGAGCAATGGTCATCAGCAAAGTCCACATTCGCTTCTTGTCACGGGACCCTGGAAAGCCAAACATCAGCAGAGCGATGAAAAAGGCATGGGCCGTCATGCCCCATATGGGCACCGGCACGTTTAAAAATATCGAGTAGGGACTCTGAGAGACCGTATCGCAGTTGATGGCTGACGAGATCGCACAAAAACTCTGATATCCGATGTCCGCGTAATTTCGATAATGGGATACGGCCAGATAAAGAGAATCAAAAAAACCGGCCAGAGCGATGAACATCACGGTCCAGAAATAATAGGGATACGGAAGCGGAACAATAATTTTTTTGGGGTTTCCAATCTTCATCGATCGATATTTTTTGTTGTCTGTGTTTTTTAAAAATCGGTTTTATTATGCGAATCTTGCTGTAACTGGTAAACTCCGTGTCCATCCCGGTAAAAAAGTTGCAATAAATGGCGCTCGAAAAAGTCTTTTAACATCTGTTTTTCATGCAGGCTGTAATCTTTTACCCAGAAATTGAATAATTCATGATTTACGATCAGATGTGTAATATCGCGTTTTCTGAGTCCCTCATAAATATCGGCGCATGACTCAGCGGTTTTTGCCAGATTCTGAAGCAAATGAATGCTGAATACAATATCAATCTCTGAATAATAACCCCGGTTACCCAGATAAACGCCTAAAATACGATCCTGATTTGTCAAATGATGATTGGCGTATTGCATGGAAGCATATTCCGGTCGGTATTTTTGTATATAATCATCTCTGCTGATTTTACCGGTCAAGTAATCCATGGGTTTTACATAATTATAGCGTTCAACTATATAGTTGGCATTCCATCCGAGCATCATGACGATAATGCCGTATATTACAAGATTTCTGACAGAAATGGGAAAGTTGGATTTGTCGGCCAGATATTTTTCAAGCCGGTGAATCCCGAACATGGCCAGAATCACCAGCGGTGGAAAAATAGGAGCAAAATAGCGGATCCGAATCACGGTCTGGGCACAGGCAAACAAGAGAAACAAAACCGAAAATCCGATCATCAAAAATTTTTCCGCTCGAATTTGCGGGGTATCGGAACGGATACCGAAGAATGCGAAAATCGGGAGCAGCAGAAGAAAGGGATTGGCGCGCCCGTCAAAATATTTTGGGTCATTGTCTTTGCCTTGAAAAAATACCCGCAGGGGGATCAGCGCAACCGCTAAAGCGGATTCGTCATAAAGTTTTTTGCGGATTAAAAAATGAGATATACGGGGTTTAGCGCCCGAGCCTTCATCTCCGGCAATCTCCAAATGTTTATCACCATGATTGAAAACACTATTATACAAGGGATAAATCGGATTTCCGGTCCACACAACGTTACGAATCATCCAGGGTGAAAAAATAATCAATGCAATGAAAACATAGAGTAATGAAAAGCCAATGGCTTTTCCTACATAAGATGACCCATTGGAATGATATCTGGCATAAACAAAAGGTACGAACAGGCCCAGTAAAAATAGTCCCACGAGCCCGTTATATTTGGCGCCCAGGGCAAGGCCGCAGAAAACCGCACTGATCACCAGCGGTTTAACTTTAAAACGCTGCTCAATCCATTTAAAAAGAAAAATCAGGGCCGCAAACAGAAAACACACAAGACCCAGATCCACATAAACAACGGTTGATAGATTCACGATGACGGGGATCGATAGAAAAATAAGACTTCCCAGCAGCGCATGCCCAGTATTGATCCGGGTTTTTAAATAAACAAAAATCATCCATGCGGTTGCCAGGGAAAATGAAAAATGGATAAATTTCGGAAGGATGTCGTTTTTGAAGTACAAAGCGCCCAGATACAGCAGGTCCAGGTTCATGGGGTAATAGGAAAATTTAATTTGCGGGATTTCAAAAATGCCGCCATTCTGGAGATACAGTATGGGAACATACAGATGATGGGTCAGAGCATCCCGGCTCACCGGCGGCACAGCGCCCATCAGGATGATAAGAAGAACTACACAGCCAAGTAAAACACCCCAGAGGCAATTGATCATAGATGACTTGTGAAAATTCATCTGTCTCGCCATTAACGGATTTCTTTCAAAAACAAATAATTCCCATCCCAATTGGGATGTGCGTTCTGATAGTCGGCAGGACACCGACCGCTGATATCCGTCACCAGGATGGTAATGTTAACATTGGGATCTGCGCCGATAATAACAACGGGGTTTACTGTACTGACTCTCAGGTCGCCAAGTTGGGGAGTCTGTGTCCGGCTTGGAGTTCCAAAATAATCAGCAATGGCCGCGGAAACATGTTCGGCGTCCGTTTCTGCAAGAGAGCAATAGGTTTTATTACGATATGCAATAAAATTGGGGATGGCAATGGCCGCCAGGATGCCGATGATGGCGATAACAATCATGAGTTCAATTAATGTAAACCCTCTTTTTTG
>QZJS01000052.1 GCA_003597945.1 Desulfobacteraceae bacterium
GTGATCGTGGATCTGATCAACAAGGAAAACTGGTCCGACATGACCGCCGATGTCAAGGGCGACGCCTATGAGGGGCTCCTTGAAAAAAACGCCCAGGACACCAAATCCGGGGCCGGCCAGTATTTTACGCCCCGGCCCCTGATCCGCGCCATTGTGGACAGCATCGATCCCCAGCCCGGGGAAACCGTTTGCGACCCGGCCTGCGGCACGGGCGGATTTATTTTGGCGGCCCATGATTATATCGTGAAACGGCATCCGAACCTGACCACAACCGAGAAAAAAGCCCTTAAGGAAAACTCCTTCCGGGGGTGGGAGCTGGTGCACAACACGGCCCGGCTTTGCGCCATGAACCTCATGCTCCACGGCATCGGCGGCGACGACCATCTCCCCGTCACCGTGGCCGACGCTCTGGCGTCCGAACCCAGCGAGCGGTTTGACATTGTCATGACCAATCCGCCCTTCGGCAAAAAAAGCAGCACCGTGATCGTGGGAAAAGACGGAAAACCCGCCAAGGAAAAGGAAACCTATGAGCGGGAAGGGTTTTTCACCACCTCCAACAAACAGCTCAATTTCGTCCAGCATGTGAAAAGCATTTTAACCATCAACGGCCGGGCCGCCGTCGTGGTGCCGGATAACGTGCTCTTTGAAGGCGGGGCCGGGGAGACCATCCGGCAGGGTCTGTTGAAGGATTGCGATGTCCATACCCTGCTGCGCCTGCCCACGGGCTTGTTTTATGCGCAAGGGGTGAAAGCGAACGTGCTCTTTTTCGACAAAAAGCCGGGGGCGGAAAAGCCCTGGACGGAGCGGCTGTGGATTTACGATTTGCGCACAAACAGGCATTTTACCTTAAAAACCAAATCATTAAAACGCGAAGATCTGGACGATTTTGTCGCCTGCTATCACCCGGAAAATCGCCATGACCGCAAGGCCGCCTGGTCCGAAGAAAACCCGGAAGGCCGGTGGCGGGCGTATTCCTATGATGAATTGATCCGCCGGGACAAAACCAGCCTGGATATTTTCTGGCTGAAAGATGAGAGCATGGAGGATTCGGATCATCTTCCCGATCCGGAAATTCTCGCCCTGGAGATTCTGACGGATTTGGAGGCGGCCTTGGAACAGTTTCGGGAGATCGTGGAGGATTTAGGGGAAAGGCAGATTTAAATCCATCCGGCGGTCCGAAGCCCCCAGCCTTACAAATACGGTAAATGCCTCAATCTAATGATCCCCTTCGAACAGCCAGGCGTCTTGCCGAACGTCTATAACTAACTAAACTTGTTAAATAAAGGCGGTATATGATCAGGGCGATTTGACGGGAAAGTCGGTGATCCGGGCGGCCTTGGCGATAAATGTTCTATCAAACGTTGCCAGCGCTTCATAATCCTGAGATTTTGCCAGATGAATGGCGTCGGCGAAATCCAGGTTCTGCTTATGCCAATCCATGGCTTTGGAAATGACGGCCTGTTCCTGGAGCGAGACATTGGGTAGCCCGAAGAGCGCGGCAAATGCATCCATGATCTCAGCGGGCTTGAATTGATAGGCATAGCGGAGGACCCACTCGCACTCTAAAATAATGGATGTGGTGATGACGATGTCTTCCTTTTCAAAAAGCGCATGGGCCTTTTGGAACTGCTCCGGATCATCCCCCGTCAGCAGGCGCACCACGATGTTCGTATCCACGGAAATCATGATTTTTGCTCCCGGGCGCCTTTTTTGATTGCGGCTTCCATCTCTTCCAGTGAAACCGGTCTACCGGTGTGTGTTAACCGCCTGGCCACCTGGTTTAAGGTGGTAGGCGTAAACGGCCGGGCGGATTTTAATGCAATACCGTCGCCCGTGTCAATTACCTGGAGTTCCTGACCGGGATTCCATTTGTACCGGGTTCGGATGGTTTTGGGAATGACCACCTGCCCCTTGCTCGACATTTTGGTTACCGACATCATCCACCTCCATAAATGTAAGACGCATGTAAGAAATATAACCGGTCTAAAAATGGGAATCAACCCGTTTTTGGTTTTTTTTTAGCAAAAATCAGATCCATCTTGTTTCCGGACAATGATTTAATTTTCTTTCTTGACAGCAGGCATTATTATTTTATAGTTCGAAATATGTCGAATATTAAAGAAATAGAAGATTTCGCCGAGATTTTCAAGGCCCTGTCCAATCCCAACCGGCTGAAAATTTTCAGACAACTGACCGCCTGCTGCGCGCCGGGAACGGTATGTGTTATCGATGAGAACAGCACCGCCTTTGTGGGCGAACTGAGCCGGCATGTGGACATCGCGCCTTCCACGGTTTCGCATCACATCAAGGAACTCAAGCGGGCCGGGCTGATCCGGACCCGGCGGCAGGGGCAGAAGATTGAATGCTGGGTGGATCCGCAAACGATCAAATTAATACAGGATTTCTTTTTGAGATAAATTTTTTTGGGTAATTATTTCGAAAGATGTCGAAATATAAAAACATTCATATCAACCCTGTAGTTAAGGAGACGGCAAATGACAACTGAAAACGCGGACAAGATTAAACACGACATCCGGAAAACATACGGGGCCATTGCAACAAGCGCGACTTCCGGGGCTTCGGATACGGGCGCGCCGCTGTCGTGCTGCAGCGGGGCCGCTCCAGCCGTTGAGTTGTTGTCAAAGATGATGGGGTATTCCGAAGCCGACCTGGTCCAGGTTCCGCAACCGGCCAACATGGGGCTGGGATGCGGCAACCCCGGCGTCGTGGCCTCCCTGGTCCCCGGCGAAACTGTCCTGGATCTGGGCAGCGGCGGAGGGTTTGACTGTTTTCTGGCGGCCCGGGTCGTGGGCGAGACCGGCAGGGTCATCGGTGTGGACATGACGCCGGAAATGATTCGACTGGCCCGGAAGAACGCCGCGGAAACAAAGTCTCAAAATGTGGAGTTCCGGTTGGGAGAGCTGGAAAATCTTCCTGTGGCCGACGCCACCATTGATGTGATCATGTCCAACTGCGTCATTAATTTATCGCCGGAAAAGCAGAAGATCTTTCAGGAGGCGTTTCGGGTGTTGAAGCCCGGCGGACGCCTGGCCATTTCAGATGTCGTGGCCATCCAGCCGTTGCCGGAACATTTCAAAACGGATCCGGACCTGGTCTGCGGTTGCGTCGGCGGCGCGGAATTGGTGGAGAACGTGGAAACAATGCTGAAATATGGGGGATTTGCGGATATTTCCATCGAACTCGCCGGGCAGGGCCAGGATCTTGTGGGTCAGTGGTTCCCGGGCCGGAAAGCGGAAGATTATGTCCGCCCGGCCATGATCCGCGCTGTAAAACCGTTTGGGTAAAGGCTGGAGAAGCCGAAGTCCCGGACCTGAGAATAAAGGGAGAAAAAAATACTTGACTATAATTAAATTCTAAAATATGATTTTAGCCATGAAAACACCCAACGCCACCCACACCGCTTCTCCCCAACGGCAGCGCGAAATCATCATGGCGGCCCTGGCCTGCTTTACGGAAAAGGGGTTTCCGGCCACCAGCATCGCCGATATCTGTAAAAAAGCCGGAGCCAGCACCGGCAGCGTTTACCACCATTTCAAAAGCAAGGGGAGGCTGGCCGCTGCCATTTACCTGGAGGGAATCCGGGATTACCAGACCGGCATGATCGATGCGCTGTCGGGGCAGGCGAGCCCCCGGGAGGGAATTTTCGCGCTGGTTCATTATCACCTGATGTGGGTGAAGAAGAATCCGGAATGGGCCCGGTTTCTGTTTCAGAAGCGGCATGCCGAATACATGGACGACACGGAAGATGACATGAAACAGCTCAACGCCGCCTTTATCCGAACCGTGGCCGGCTGGTTTCAAACCCATATCCAGGCGGGGAAAATAAGACCTCTGCCCCGGGACCTGCTCATCGCGCTCCTGCTGGGGCCGTGCCAGGAATATTCCCGGCAATACGTATCCGGCCACGCCGCCACCGATGTGGAGGAGGCGGCCGGGGTGATGGCGGCCGCGGCCTGGGCGGCCCTGGGCATGGATGTCTGAACCGCTGACACGGGATGTGGCAATGAACGATCCGGAGCTTATTGAAAAATGAGAGATCAGGGGGATTTTTAACAAATCGGCTCAAAGGAAAACACATGAAGCTTATCGATCGGTTCACTAAAAAGGAATTGTCGGAATTCATGGGTAAATGCTGGATGACCCATGACGGCATGTGGTTTTACAGCTGTGTGCGTGAACTGGGGATTGAAAAGGCAAATCAACTGAATAAAGCCGCCATCAGTTCCCTGGCGCCAATTGAGGTCAAGCGGTTCAAAAAAGCGCTCGGCATTGATGAACATAACATTGAAACGTTTGAGGATTTGAAAATCTTTTTTACGTCCATCTCCGATATTCTCCTGCCGGATTTCATGAATGTAAGTTGTCGTTTTCCTGAAAAAAACATCATGCACTGGGAGTTTAATGACAGAAGATGCTTTGCCTATAACGGCATGAAACTGCTCGGCGTAACGGACCAATATGAATGCGGGCCGATTTTTCGGATAGAATGCTGGCTCAGATGCCTGGAGATAAATTACGAGATCACGCCGACAATCAATCAGTGCATATCGCCTGAAAACGGAAAATGCGCCGGTACAATCGGGTTGTTTTTTGATCAGTAAGTTAACTACCGAAAAAATTACGAAAAAGGAACAATGCAATGATGATGAGCAAAGAAACGGCACGGGAATTTGCCTCAGGGTGGCTGCCCGCCTGGACGGGAAACAATCCGGAAAAGTTGGCCGCCTTCTATTCGGATGATTGTTTTTATCTGGATCCGGGGATTCCCGATGGCATTAACGGAAAGAAAGAACTCCTTTCGTATTTCAGGAAATTGTTGTCCCAAAATCCGAACTGGATTTGGTCGCAGCTTGAAGCGATTCCGATGCAGGGCGGCTTCCTGAACAAGTGGCTGGCGGAAATACCCGTTGGTGATGAAGTCATCAGATGTATCGGCGTCTGTCTGGTGCAGTTTAATGCGCAACATGAAATTTGCCGCAACGAGGTCTATTTTGACCGGACCGACCTGACGGCAGCGATCCGCAAATTTAAAAATTTCAAAAATAATTAGTGGGTTATTCTTTCTTTAATTCACAGGATGGAGGAATCGGCCATGCAGGATCAGCATTACCACGAAGCAGCGGAAACGGTGATCCGGGCGGGAAATATCCCGTTTCCGGTCAGCGAAACCCTCATCGACATTTTAAAAACCATCATGACGCCCGAACAGGCCCGGTTTGTGACCCTGTTCCACAAGCCCCTGAACCGCGATGAAATCAAGGCGAAATCGGGCCTTGAAGACGCGGCCTTAGACGCCATGCTGGAAGGCCTCATGGATGACGGCGTTGTTTCCGGGATATCGAGCCGCCGTTCCGGCATGATGGTATACCGGCCCATGCCGCCCATCCCCGGCATATTTGAAACCACCATGATGAAAGGGGAGGCCGGCGAAAAGCAGAAAACCCTGGCCCGGCTCTTTGAGCGGCTTTTTGAAGAATTGACCGGCATGGTCCAGGAAAACTATGACGTCATTGCCCCGGCTTTTGCGGCCATTCCCCCCATGACCCGGATCATCCCCGTTGAAACCCAGATCGACCGGGCCTTTGACACGGTGCTGCCTACCGAGGACGTGAAAAAACTGGTGGAACGGTTTGACACCATCGGCGTGGCCGTCTGCTATTGCCGCCACCAGAAGGACCTGCTGGGCCGGTCATGCCAGGTGACCGATGAACGGAAAAACTGCCTGTTTTTCGGCAACACGGCCAAATTTTTCATCAGCCGCAAATTCGCGGAGCCGATTTCCAGGGAGCAGGCCATACGGATTCTGGAAAAAGCCGAAAAAGACGGCCTGGTCCACAAGGCGTTTCATGAAAAATACGACACCGGCCGGGATGAGATGGCCATCTGCAACTGCTGCAAGTGCTGCTGTGAAACCTTCCAGCTTTTTTATCGCGGCGGCGGGCCGGCTCTTACCTATACTTCCTATATCGCGACTGTCGATGAAGACGCCTGCATCGGGTGCGAGGCCTGCGCGGATATCTGCCCCATGGAAGCCGTAAATATGGATGACGGCATCGCCCGGGTGGATGAGTCCCGATGCATCGGCTGCGGGGTGTGCGCCGGACAATGCGACGTGGAAGCCATCACCCTGAAGCGCACCGGCCAGAGGCAGGTCTGCGTGATGCCGGAAAAGCGCGTGGCATGAATAAGGCCTGGCGATTTTTCCCCCGTTGTTAATAGAAATGTCGAGAGAGATGCTGCCGGAGTATCAGTGTAGGCATTAATGTAATCGAAGGGCAGATAGAATATAAAAAAATATGTGAATTTGAACAAGATCTTACGGACATTGTCAGGCCGTATTTGATTTCATTTGGGCATATCAATATATAGTGGTTTCTGATTCCCCAGGACTGCTGGCGAATAGCTATTGTATGCTGGACAGGAGGAAAGAATTTCGGCAGTGCACACTGTCCGGCTATGGTGCATAGGACAGGATTTTTCGATGGGGAATGAAGCCCTTAAAAAAAATCATCGGTCACCTTCACTTTTTCTTATTAAATTTTTATCACAATTAATTGTTGTCTCGAATCTTAATCCCTAATTCCTGATATTTTTTCAATAGCATATATTGCTTCCTCAATTCCTATTTTTTCATCGCCATTAACATCGGCATCCAAATTAATTGGTTGCGCGAGAGGTATTCCGCAAACAATCTGCAGGGCAAGCACAGCATCAGATAAATCAACTTTAGCGTCATCGTTAATGTCCCCGATAAGAGTGGGTTTTGAGACGGTCAGAAGAAACGATCCGCTTGATGATGCCGTGCCATTTGAAACCGTAATGGTAATTTCTGCCGTTCCCACCTGGTTTGCGACAGGCGTTACCGTAACAGTTCTGTCTGCACCTGACCCGCCAAACGAGATATTGGCATTCGGCACCAACTGCAGATTTGATGAAACCCCGCTTAAAGTCAGATTTTCAGCCGCTACTTCTTCATCATTGACAGTAAATGGAACAGCATTTGCCGATGCATTGACAGCAATGATCTGGTCACCGATGGCAGAGATAGTCGGCGCGATATTACCGGGACGATTCAGGTCATAAAAATAAACAGCCCCGGCCCTGTCCCCATAATCATCATTTTCAGGTGCCCCAACGATCAGATGATTACCGGATATCGAAAGCGAAGTCCCATAAAGATCGTCAGAAGCGCCGTCTAACGGTCTGAGCTTGTTCTGCTGTTCCCATGCGCCGCTGTTGTTATAGAAAAGGTAAATGGCGCCTGAATTGTTGCCTAAGTCGTCATTATTCGGTGCCCCGACAGTGATCATATCACCATTGATAGAAACGGACGCGCCGAATTCATCCTCTGCCGTCCAATCATCAGCTATTAATTTGTCTGTTTTCACCCATGACCCATCAATGTCCTTTTTAAATACATAAACAGCGCCAGCATTATTAGCCAGGTGACTGTCTTTGGGCGCTCCCACAACAGCGAAATCCCCTTGTATTGAAACAGCCTTTCCAAAATTAGCAGTCAAAGCCGGGTTATCGGGATTCAACTGCTCAACCAAACTCCAGGCATCATTTTCATTTCTTTCAAATATATAAACTGCTTCTTTACCTGCAGCACCGACAATGGCGTATTCGCCGTCTATTGCCACCGACCAGCCAAAAAGATCGCCTACCGCGCAGCTGTTCTGGATCAGCATTGTCTGTTCATTCCAAGTCACGCCATTATATTTATACACAAAGGCACCGCCGGAACTTACTGCACAAACTTCGGCCTGAGGAGCGCCCACCACAGCATAGTTCCCTGAGATTGCGACGGAATATCCAAACCAATGAAAGGAATTACCAAAAGTCGGAAGCAGTTTTTGCGCCTGCTGCCAAGTGCCGTCTGTTTCACGTTTAAAAATATATGCCGCGCCGGCATTGGTGCCGTTGCTGTTATCATCCCACTCTGCCCCGACAATGGCATAATCGCCGGATATTGCCACCGCCTTACCGAAATAATCTGCTTCAGCCGTGTCACTGCCAATAATGGCCGCAGCTTCATTCCAGTCGCCATTGCCTTCTTTTTCAAATATATAGGCTTTACCATTGGAAAAATCTCCCTCGCCGTAAGCCCCCGCAATGGCATAACTGCCAGAGACCGAAACAGAGTGGCCAAAATGATCGAATGTGCTTGCTTCACTTGAATATTTTTTGGTTTCGTCAAACGTCGGCAGCCCTAACTGCCTGATGTTAAGAAACTGCGGGCTGTTGACTGCGCCAGGCGCTGAAATGATAATCCTGCCGGTTCTAACCATATCGGGATTAGAAGTATGATTTACGATTAAAGTATAGTCATTTATCCCAGAATTATTGGAAGAAATGGCCAACCAATCATCAAGGGAGACAGCAAACCATGGCATGTTGCTATTGCCAGTATTTTCGATAGTTACATAGGTAAAATTTTCACTGGAAGTTACCGTCTGAAAAGACGGGTTTACATTTAACACCATGTTTTTATGAACAGGGTCACCTTCGCCGATGTCCACCCGTCCATTATGGTTTATATCCTCGTCACCATCTATATATCCATCACCATCAGTATCTGCTTCAAGAGGATCTGTTTGTGACGCCGGATCAAGGTCGGGTTGGAAAATATCTGTATCTGTATCCGGCCCGATATCGTCTAATGTATATCCCAGTTCCGTTCCGTCCTGAATGCCGTCTCCGTCTGTATCGGGATTGCAGGGGTCCGTCTCGCCAGCATCCACTATACCGTTTTGATTGGCGTCCTCAACCCCGTCGGGAATGCCATCATCATCGGTATCCGCATCATAGGGATTTGTGCATGACGCATTTTCAATGTCATCTGGTATCCCATCACCATCTGTATCAATAATACCGTCTCCGCTTAACTGAACAGTCAGCACCGGTGTGTCCGGATCATTTGAGTTTATTTCAATTGCTGCTGTTTTATCCCCTTCTGATATCGGGGATAATTGAATACTGAACGAGCAGTATTCAAAAGGGGCCAGAGTAATGTTTTCGCAAGGCTGATGATAAAAACTAAAGTCTCCGGCATCCGTCCCGGTCATTTCAATCAATCCGATGTCCAGGCTTTGATTTCCTGAATTGTATATCGTAAATACTTGGCGAGCAGAAGTATATCCAATGCCAACCTTGCTAAAATTGTACTGATCTTTATCGATAAAAATATAAGGTTGCTGAGGTGCTTTCTTGAACGCATACTTCAAATCTTGATTTGTATTATCATAATATGAAATATGGATCTGATCTTTTGAGTCCAAAATAATATGAGGCGATGAGCCAACATCGTCCGAGCTGTCAATTGTATAAATATCCCAATCACCATTAAAACTTGTAGCATATTTCAAATCCGAATTTGCCCGATAAGCAATATGAACATTACCATTAGAATCAAGTCCTATGGCAGTGCCACTGCAGCTTATGTTCTCATCATCAATGGTTTGAACTTGCCAAGTCCCGGATCTATTTGTGGCATATTTAAGGCTTAATGGATATTGTGGTCCTTGCCCGACATAGCTGATATGCGCAAAGCCGTAACCATCCGTTATGATTGATGTATAGTAGCCACTCTCTCCCTGACTATCTAACGTGTATATTTGCCATACTCCGGATTTATTTGTAACATATTTAAGATCTGTCCGTGGGAATCCATGTAAATAACTGATATGTAATTTATTAGCTGTATCTACAGTAATTGACGAATGGTTTCCGATCCGCCCCACTGATGCATCCCCATCATCCAATATTGTTGTTACCCAGGACCCTGTCACGTTAGTTGAGTATTTTAAATCATATGCTCCGTTTCCACTATAACATATATGCTTATACTGAAGCGAATTTACGGCAATATCTGGATAATCTATTGAACTGCTGCTATCCAAAAACTCAGGGTACCAGGCTCCTGATAAATAATCGGCAGAATACAATTTTTCAGTTGATGTGCTTTTATCCACATAGCAGCATCGCATTTCATTGTCAGCGCTTATTGTCATAGATGTATGATTGCCTAAATAATTATAAACTATAGTCTGTCTTATCCATGAACCTGTATCATTCTTTAATAGTTCAAGAGTTTTATCATTGCCACTTTCTTTTAATGCGATTATCCTTATCTTATCATCTGAAGTCACTCCAATATCGTTTATACAACCAAATGCATAATTATCGATACTCCAGCTTTCAATCGCCCATGCGGAATCAAGAAAATTCGCGTATAATATTTTGGCAGAATCCATGACAACGTTATAAGTAACAGAAGAATTGTTGGATCCATTTTCAATCCATCCCGTAAAGGTTGAATCTTTGGTCTGAGTTGCGGTCAGATTGAGGGATGTGCCTTCAGGGACGTCAAAAGTAGAAGTTTCAGTGAAGTTCAAACCGAGGGGCTCAATGTTAACTGTCCCTTCGCCGTTAAATACAACCGTCAGGCCGCAATAGGCTATTTGTGTTGTAAAGGTTCCGGCATCCCCATAAACAGTACCTGATGAATTATTAGCGGCAATGCGGTAGTAATAGGTCGTGCCGTGTTTTAATCCGCTGATTGTTTCCGTGATGGGTACATCCTCAGTACCGTCGCCGATGCTAAACAGCGGTGAGGAGTATGCATATTCGGTTGTCTCACCCCATTCAAACCATGCGCTTGAGGATAGATGATTGGGGTTGACCGTGCCATTCAAAACAGCCTTTGTTGTTCTGATACTGCCGGCAAGACCCGTTATTGGAATCGGTTCAAAACGGCTGACGCTGATAAAGTTGGGCTCTGTTTTTTCATCAATGCCGTCCGGGCCTGTAACCGTGAGTTTGACTTCAAAATTACCTGTATTCTGGTATTCATGCACAGGATTTTGCAAATCGCTGGTGTTGCCGTCTCCGAAATCCCATAGCCACGATGTGATTTCCCCGGTTGAAAGATCTGTAAATGTTACCGGCAGCGGCGGCATGCCGACCGTCGGTGTTGCGGAGAAATCAGCCACGGGCGCATTTGAATTGATGACGGTAATATATTCATAATCTGCATCCGCCCCACCGGGTCCTGTGACCGTCAGAACCACGGTATAGTTTCCGGGAGATTCGAATGTGTATTGGGGGCTTTGCTCCGTGCTGGTGTCGCCGTTGCCGAAATCCCATGCCCAGGAGGTGATGTTTCCGGTGGAATGGTCTGTAAATGTCACCAATAGCGGTATGTCTCCGGATGTGGTTGATGTGGAAAAAGATGCCACTGGTGGGGCACCGTCGGTGACGGTGATGTAATCCGTTTTGATTTCAGAATCTGCTCCTTCCGCGTTTGTCACGGTCAGGCTGACGGTGAATGTTCCCGCAGTGAGGTAAGTATGCTTTGGATTTCTTTCCGTGCTGGTGTTTCCGTCCCCGAAATCCCAGCCCCAGGATGTGGGGTTGCCGGTGGACTGATCTGTAAACTGAACGGTTAACGATTTGGGGCCAGTCTGCGGGGTGGCAGAAAACAAGGCGACCGGTGTTGCCGAAGGCACTGTTACGATTTTAGACGTTCGGTTTCCCAGATCATCATATTCGTATGTGGTCACCGTCCCGTCAGCACGTTCAACGCGGGTAAGGCGGTGGAGGGAGTCGTACTGGTAAGATGTTGTTGCTGAATATACAATATTTGAAGAATAGAAAATAATTAGCGTTATTGAAATTAGTAATCGTTTTATGGTCATTGTAACATCCTTAAGGCCTAACTGAGCCGTCAATGCTTATTTTCTTTTAATAAATTTATCGCCAATATTCATTGAAATCTTATTATTTAGCATAATGCTCATCAATTGAATCACTAATTTCATCGTGAGCCGATATTACATCAAAACCGACTTCAGACCATTTAAGTATAAATTTGCCTTGGTTTATCTTACTTCTAGTATAGAGCCAATCCATTCCCTTACCATCCAGATAATTGTTCGCTTTCAAAAATCCTAAAGATACACCCAAAAGAGCTGCTTCAGTAAAAGCTTCCGTCGAGGATAATTCTCCTGTAAACATCTTTTTAACGGTAGGTATCGCATTAATACCAATTGCCATTGCTGCTCCAGGAGGAGTAAGACTAGCGCCTAAAGTAAAAAATGGTTTTACAATTTTCGCACCTGATACAAGGTTTCTGTTGTCAGCCCAACCTGTTAATTTATAAAGAGGATTACTTGTCTTTAACCAGTATGCGCCTTTAGGATCAGTCCTGATAATGGGATTCGCTCCAACATATAAATAAAAATTCCAATCCCCTCCGCTAAACCCAATGGGATCCTCACTTAAAAACCTTCCCACTGCTGCATCATAAAATCTGGCCCGCATGAAATAAAGATCATTGCCTTCATTTATAACGCCGTATTGCCCGACATAGGTGAAAGGATTAGAAGTCGGAGTGGTGGCAGCCCAGGAGTTTTCCTGTCTGCCGTATTCGCCATACGCATATTTATCTGTGATAGAGCCACTATCATCTGACAAGGCAATCGTATCACCCCGATGATTAAAATGGTAAAACCGCCGTTCACTGGTTCCGGCTTCAACCCGGCTGACCAGGCCATGGCCGTAAACATACCAGGCAATGACATTGTTGCTTGCATCAGTCTCGGCCAGCACCCGGCTCATGGAACTGTTCAAATCCAGGGCATACCAGGTGGTGGTTGCGCCGACTGTTCTGGCGATCCGGTTGCCCATGCCGTCGTAAGTATATGTAATGTTTTGCTGCCCTGGCGTGGATATGCCGGTCAGCCGATTTTCATTATCCCAGGTGTAGGTGGTGGTGATCGAATCGGTCACGCTGTTCTGGCGGTTCCCGTTATTGTCGTAAGTGTAGGTGGTTCCCCCAGCTGTCAACAGACGGTTGCTTTTGGGATCATGGGTATAAGCAACATCTTCAGCGGCAATTGTTCCGGTTAAGGGTTCATCGACCGCATCCACGGAGTTGTGGTTGCCCACCCCGTCAAGGTCATAGGTGTATGACCAGAGGGCTGCCGCGCCCTGCATTTCCGCTATGCCGGTCAGGCGCGAGGCATTGTCATAGGAATACACCGTTTTAATGGTATTGACCGCGCTCACCGATCGCTGGGCTTCCGTCAGGTTCCCGGCATTGTCATACACATAGGTGACTTTGCCGTTATTGCTGTCTGCGACTGTTTCCAGGCGCCCGGCGTCATCATAGGTGTAATCAACGTAAAAAACACCGGGATAGTTGATCCTGCTTATCTGGCCGGCGTCATTATAATCATAGCTTACGGTGTTGCTAAATGGGTCCGTATACGTCGACAGCATGTTCAGATTGTTATAAACAAACGTGGACGGGGTACCTGCCTGGTTTGTGACGGTCCTGATCGACCCGTTTTTATCCCTTATTATGGCGGTGGTATGGTCCGGGTAAGCAACCGTCTCCAGCCGGTTATTGTCGTCATAGTCATATGTGGTGGTAATATTTTTGGCATCTGTCCGGGTGTTTAGCAGGCTATTATTATAATAGGTAAAGGTTTCCGTTAAGTTTAGAGGATCTTTAACCGACTGCAACCGGTCTTCATTGTCATATGCATATTCGGTTTTGGCGGTCTGCCCCTGATTGAGCCAGTTGATGTTGTCCAGAAGACCATTGTCGTTATAGACAAGGTTCACCACATGGTTGTAATGATTTTTAACGGTTTTGAGATTGTTCAACTTGTCAAACGTATACCAGGCATTAAAATTTTCGGCATCCGTCACCTGGGTGGTCCTGCCTGCATAATCATTGGCATAGGTGGTGGTATTGCCCTCTGCATCGGTGACGGTTTCAAGGTTGCCGTATGCATCATAGGTAAAATGGGTAAAACATCCCCTGCCGTCCTGAATGGAAGCTACCTGGTCGACCTGGCCGGGATCATAATTAATGTTCGTTATCTCATGTTCCGGGTTTTCAATACTGATGAGCCGGTTCCCGTCTGTGTCATAGGTGTATACGGTCGGGGTGATGGTTGCGCCATTGGCATGAAAGAGTGTGCTGGAGGTCAGGTTGTTCTTGCCTTCACCTGTATTATAAGTGAAAAGCGCCTCTTTCCCATCGGCATTGGTTATCTTTTTAACATTGCCCATGGCATCGTAAACAAACTCGGTTGCATTGTCTTCTTTATCCACAATGCGGGTGGGCTTGTTTGGGTTGTTGGTTGTATCTGAATATTCAAATTTCGCATCGTTTAAGTCCGGGCCGCTCTGACTGGTCAGACGGAATCCTTCATGCACATACGTAAAAACAGCATTACTCCGCGGATCGGTTACCATTGTTTTGTTGTTAGCAGGCTCATATCTGATTGCTGAAGGCGAATCATCGCCGGGCTGGATGGATAAAACCTGACCGGTTTCTTCGTCATATCCAATATGGATTACATTAAGTTCCGGATAGGTAATTGTTTTAAGATGGTATTTGCGGGCAGTATCGGCCATGTCATACGCATAGGTGGTGACCTTATTTTCCGCGTTTGTAAATGTTTCCAGCAGACCGTCGGCATTGTATGAAAATGAAACCGCCCGCTCTTCAGTGTTGTTTACATATTCGGCCACCCGGGTGAGCTGATTGGACAGGCTGTATTCAAAACGGAGTTCCCGGCCAAAGGTGTCCGTGGCTTTTTGAACCCGGCCGGAGCTGGCTTCATGGTCAATGTTGATGGAATTGCCGGCCCAGTCCTCAATTTTTATTAACAAGATTGCAGGAACTGATACTGCGTTCGGTAGATTGATTGTAAACATACGGAATTGATAAACCGTCTGGTTTTTCTTTCTGATGTTGTAGCCGTAATTTATCCCGTCATCGACAAGCTCCATAATATCGTGCTGACCGGTATTGTCGTTCCATATGCCGGTATCCTTGGAAAACGTCGACAGGGTGCCGTTTCCCCAGTATACGATTACATCCGTTACTTCGGTGCCGTTATAGACCTCATGAATATAGGCATCATAGTTATGGCTCCATCCCATGCCCATGGGTTCCTGGTTGAAGTTGAAGGAGTTGTAATAGTGGCTAAATTTCAAGGACGGGCCGCGGCCTTTCATGGCCAGATCCAGGCTGTTTAACCCGCGAAACGCCCCGCTGCCAAGATCCACCCCGCCGAAATTGGCCTGGGGCCGTTTATGGGCTTCCGGTTCCTTGATGCCGGTTGGCGATATATAGCCGATTGCCCCGTTATCTGTAAAACCCTGAGAAATCGCGTTGTCTGCTTCAAACCGGCTGATGGTATAGAAATTGTCCGTCAAGAATTGGTTTTTAAGATAGGACAGCGGTATCAGAGCCTCTTCAGCCACAGACGATATAAACCCAACGATCCCTTCATACAAATAGCCACTGACTATCGCGGTATCTTTCTGTACGGAGTCTGATGTGTAAAAATGAACATCATCGCCTGAATGATAAAGCCTGAAAAGGGGGATGCAGTTGGTGTCATCATATTTCCGGTCTGAGATATACCCTTCAATTTTTTCATAGG
>QZJS01000036.1 GCA_003597945.1 Desulfobacteraceae bacterium
TGAACCGGTTCGGCTCCACCCAGCGGCAACTGGCGGTGATCTGCGCCAAAAATCATTTCCACGGGTCTTTAAATCCCATGTCCCAGTACCAGCAGGATATGACCGTGGAGGAGGTGCTGGCGGACAAACCCATCGCCTATCCCCTGACCCGGGCCATGTGCGCGCCCGTGGGGGACGGGGCCGCCGCGGCCATTGTCTGTTCGGAGGCATTTCTCAAAAAACTGACCAGCCCGCGGCCCATTAAAATCCGGGCTTCGGTTCACGGATCGGGAACGGATCGCGATTTCGACGGCGAGGATATCGGCGAGCGGCTGTCGAAGCAGGCTTATAAAATGGCCGGAATCGGACCCGAAGACATCAGCCTGGCCGAACTGCACGATGCCACGGCCTACGGCGAACTGCATCAGACCGAGGCCATGGGGTTCTGCCCCATGGGCCAGGGCGGGCCGTACGCGGAAACCGGCGCCACGCGACTTGGCGGCAAACAGCCGGTCAACACCAGCGGTGGCCTGGAGTGCCGCGGTCATCCCATCGGAGCCTCGGGCCTGGCCCAGATTTATGAACTCGGCGTGCAATTGCGTGGCGAGGCCGGCAATCGTCAGGTGGAAGGGGCCCGGCTCGGTCTGGCGGAAAACGGCGGCGGCAATATCGGCGTGGAAGAGGCGGCCATGTGCATTCATATCCTGGAAAAAGTGTGACGGCTGCAAAAGGATTTCACGCTTTCGGGCGGCTGCGGCTCCGCAGGCCATCAATCCACTAGCTCCATGCGCGTGTTGCCGGACGTGCCGGTTGATCCGCTGAATTTCTCAAACTCGGGACAGGCCCTCAAACAGTGAGAAATTCTTGAAGTGGATCAACCACCCCGTCTGTTTCGGCAACCCGCGCAAATCCGCTCGCGGACCGATGGCCCGCGAAGCTGTGAAATTCAATTTTTACGTATCCATCCATGGAGTTGCTTTTTACAAAAAAAATCGTAAAGCATTATAACCGGATGTACCCGCGGTTATTAACCATTGGGAGAATTAATTAAATGCCAAGTGTCTGTATCATTGCGGAGCACTATAAGGGAAAACTCAGGAAATCTACGTTGCATGCCATATCGTTTGGCAAACAGATCGCTGACAAACTCCAGGCCGAGCTCTGTCTGGCCGTCATCGGTCATGAAGTGGGCTCCATCACCAGCGACCTCAAAGGGTATGGCGCTTCCCGGATTCTGGCGGTCGATGACGCCGGGCTGGCCGAATACACGGCCGAGGCATGGAGCGCGGCTGCGGCCGAGGCCGCAGAAGCCTGCGACGCCGTGGTGGTGGGCATGAGCTCCGGCACGACGGGTAAAGACATGATGCCCCGGGTGGCGGCAAAACTTTCAGCCGGTATGGCCTCGGATGTCATCGGTTTTGACGGAGAGTTTTTTCTTCGGGGCATGTGGGCCGGTAACGCTCTGGCCACGGTAGAGATCACCACGCCTGTCCGGGTGCTCACCATTCAGCCCACGGCGTTTGCCCCGGCCGAACCCGCCGGCGGCGACACACCCATTGAGATTGTGACGGTCATGCTATCCGACATGCGGTCCCGGGTGGTTGAAATGCGGGAAACCCAAAGCGTCCGGCCTGATCCCACCGAAGCACGGGTGGTGGTTTCCGGGGGCCGGGGCTTAAACGGCAGGGAGAATTTTGCCTTAATCGAGGCCCTGGCCGACCTGCTGGGCGGGGCCGCCGGCGCCACCCGGGCCGCCGTGGATGCCGGGTGGATGCCTAATGATCTCCAGATCGGCCAGACCGGCAAGATCGTGGCCCCGGAACTCTATGTGGCCGTGGGCCTGTCCGGCTCCATCCAGCATCAGGCGGGCATGAAAAACAGCAAGATCATCGTGGCCGTCAACAAGGACGAGGAAGCGCCGATTTTCCAGATCGCCGATTACGGCCTGGTGGCCGACCTTTTCAAGGCCTTGCCCGAGCTGACCGCAGCCCTGCAAAAGGAAGTCGGGTAGCCCATGAACCCGTTCCTGACTGCCATTCTGCTCATTGTCGGTTTTGGGCTGCTGGCATGGTCTTTGGCCCGGCGGTTTCTGCCCCTGACGGTCATGCAGCAAGACATCCGGTGGGACGCCCCCTTACCCAGGGCAGGGGATGTGATCAAATACGGGCTGGGCCAGTTCCGTTTTCTACAACGGTTTGAATGGTTCCACGGACTGGCCCATATCCTGATCTTCTGGGGCGCTCTGGTGGTCACCATCAACACCATCCATGTCATCGGCCGGGGTTTTGTTCCGGGCTGGCACCTGCCGTTTTTCGGGCATGATCATCTCGGCCCGGCCTATGCGTTTGCCAAGGATCTGTTCACCCTGGCGGTCATGACCGGCTGCGGCCTGGCGTTTTACAACCGGGTGTTCAACCGCCCGGCCCGCATGCTCCATACCCCGGAAGCTCTGATCATCCTGGTCTGGATTTTTTCCATGATGCTCATGGACTGGCTTTATTCATCCACTCTTTTTGTGCTGGTCCCGGATCACCCTGAACAGCAGACATCGTTTCTGGGAGTGCTGGGCCGAGAGATGCTGGCCGCATCGGGATTGACGGCCGCGGACCCTATGACCGCGCGGCTGCATGCCGTGGGGTTCTGGGGGCATCTGCTGCTGGCGTTTTCCTTTTTAAATTATCTTCCCTACTGCAAGCAGTTTCACGAAGTCACTTCCCTACCCGCGCTTTTTCTGCGCAGCCGGAAACCCGCCGGAACCCTGGCCCGGCAGGATTTTGAGGATGAGGACGCCATTTTCGGCGTGGGAAAGATCGAGGAGTTTTCCTGGAAGCGGGGCCTGGACATGTATTCCTGCGCGGAATGCGGCCGCTGCCAGGCCAACTGCCCGGCCCATCTCACGGGCAAGCCGTTGTCGCCCATGCGGTTGATCATGGATGAGCGGGAGCATTTGAAGGATAAAACGCCGCTCATGTGGCGGGCGGCCCTGGCCCGGCGTCGTGAGGGACCCGAGGCGTCGGCCGCGTTGTTGGAGCAGTGGGAAGGCCCGGCCCTGGCGGGCGGGGTGATTGAAGAAGACGTCATCTGGTCCTGCACCACCTGTGGGCACTGCATCACCAACTGTCCCCTGATGATCGAGCATGTGGACCATATCATCGACCTGCGGCGGTATCTGGTTCAGGTGGAAAGCCGGTTTCCCAAAGAACTCCGGCAGACCTTCAAGGGGTTTGAGAATATGTCCAACCCCTGGGGCCTGGCATCCAACACCCGGGGGGACTGGATGGCGGCCCTTTCGGAAACCGGGGCTCCGGCCGTGCCGCATCCGGAAAACAAGCCGCGGTTTGACTACCTGTTTTACGTGGGATGCGCCGGGTCCTTTGACGACCGGTACCGGAAAACCACCATGGCCACCGCCCGCCTCTTGCAGGCCGCCGGCGTGGATTTTGTCTGTCTGGGCAATGATGAAATGTGCTGCGGCGAGACGGCCCGCCGGGCCGGCAATGAATACCTGGCCCAGCACCTCATCAATTTCAACCTGGAAATGTTTGACACCATGGGCGTGAAAAAGATCATCACGGCCTGTCCCCACTGCTTCAACACGTTTAAAAACGAATACCCCCAGTTCGGCAAAACCTTTGAGGTCATCCATCACACGGAGATGATCCGGGATCTGATTGGCAAAGGCGCCCTTGGCCCCCTAAGATCTTTTGCCGGGAACGGCCCTGTGGTATTTCATGATCCCTGTTATCTGGGGAGATACAACCGTATTTATGATGCTCCGCGGGAAATCGCCCAATGCGTGCCCGGCGTGCGCCTGGTGGAGGCCGAGCGCCGGAAGCGGATCAGTTTCTGCTGCGGCGGGGGCGGGGCCCGCATGTGGATGGAGGAGAACATCGGCACGCGCATCAACGCGGAGCGCTGCGACCAGTTGCGGGCCACCGGTGCCAAAACCATTGCCACGGCCTGCCCCTACTGCATGATCATGCTGGATGACGCGATAAAGGACAAGGGGCTGGCCGATGAAATTAAAATCATGGATTTGGCTCAGATGGTGGATGCGGCGATGGTGAAACATAAAAAACATAAATGATGCCGGGCGCGCGCGTCATCAGTCCGCTCGCTCAATGCCCGTGTTGCCGGACGTGCCGGCTGATCCGCTGAATTTCTCAAACTCGGGCTTACGCCCTCAAACAGTGAGAAATTCTTGACGCGGATCAACCGTCCCGTCTTTTTCGGCAACACGCGCAAATCCGCTCGCGGACCGCTGACGCGCGCGCCCGGCGGCAATTTTATTGATTTACAGCCGACTTGTTACCGAGTCAACACCAAAGAATAAGGCAACGATTTCAGGAGAACGGATCATGAAAATATTAGTGGCGGCCAAGCGGGTGACGGACCCGGACATGGTGATCAAGGTCAAGCCGGACGGTTCGGGAATCGAGCTGTCTTCCATGAGTTTTAAAATGAACCCTTTTGATGAGATCGCCATCGAGGAGGCCCTGCGCATCAAGGAAGATAAAGGCGGGGAGGTGGTTGTGGCGGGCATCGGCGGCGACAAGACCCCCACCGAGATCCGTTACGGCCTGAGCATGGGGGCCGACCGGGGGATCCATGTCAACACCGGGGTCGACCCGGACTCGGATGCCGTGGCCCGGATTCTGGCCAAACTGTTGGAAATGGAGACGCCCGATCTTGTGTTTCTCGGCAAGCAGGCCATTGACGTGGACGACAACCAGGTGGCCCAGCTTCTGGCCGAATACCTGGGCTGGCCCCAAGCCTGCTTTGCGTCCAGGGTCGACATCGAAGGAAACAAGGCCCGGGTGGCCCGGGAAGTAGACGGCGGCATTGAGGTCAAGGAGATCGATCTGCCCGGCATTATCAGCGCCGACCTGCGCCTCAACGAGCCTCGTTACCCGGCCCTACCGGCCATCATGAAGGCCAAGAAAAAGGAAATCAAGCAAGTTACGCCCGCGGACCTGGGCGTGGACATAACCCCAAAGGTGGTGATCCGGAAGATGGCGGAGCCGCCCCGGCGCAAAGGCGGTCGCCTGGTGGCTGACGTGGCCGAACTGGTCAAACTCCTCAGGGAAGAAGCCCGGGTGATCTGATGAAGATCCGAACGGTCTCTTTTTCGCGGACCGGAAACGATATTGAATTTATTCTCTGCTGAAATAACGGGGGTCGGACAATGAATAAAAAAACCATCGTGATCACCGGCGCGGCTTCGGGCATCGGCCTTGAAACCGCCCTGCTGTTTGCGAAAAATGGGTGGTTTGTGGGTTTGTTTGATATCAACCAGTTTGGTCTTGACGATCTGGCGGCCAGAATCGGCCCGGAAAGCTGCTTTTCGCGGGTCATGGATGTCTCTGTCGCCGATTCCGTCCGACGGGGAATCGATGCCTTTGCCCAAAAAACCGGGGGGAAAATCCATGTGCTGCTCAATAACGCGGGCATCCTTAAATTCGGCCTGTTTGAAAAGGTCAGCCTTGCTGATCATCATCGGATCATCGAAATCAATTTCAAAGGGTGCATCAATTGCATGTTTCATTGCCTTAACTATCTGAAACAGACTCCCGGCGCCCGGATCATCAACATGTCTTCGGCTTCTTCCCTCTATGGGATTCCGGACCTGTCCGTCTATTCAGCCACCAAGCACGCCCTTTCAGCCATGACCGAGGCCCTGAATCTTGAGCTGGCGCGTCATGGCATCCATGTCTGCGACATCAGGCCGCCGTATGTAAAGACCCCGCTGCTGGATTCGCCGGAAGAAATTTACAGCATAAAAACCCTGAAGATACTACTGGGGCCGGCCTATGTGGCCAAACGGGTCTGGAAGGCGGCCCATGCAAAAAAACTCCACTGGAACATCGGGACAACCCCGGCCCTGATTTTTCTTTTCTGGCTTCTGCCTTTTGCCCGTCGGTTCATCGTCAAGATGCTGACCCTGCCGCCGGAAAAATGACGGCGTCTGATAGATTGTTACGAAGTTGTCGGTTTTGAAAATATCTTATAAAATGAGGTGGCCTGGCATGCGGATTCTGGTGACCGGCGCGTCCGGATATATCGGCGGCAAGCTTGTTGACGTGTTATCTGGAAAAGATTGGGTGGAACATATTGTCGGCACCGACATCAAGCCGCCGCACAAAAAAAATCCCCGGTGCAAATTCGATATCCGCGACGTGCGCGCGCCCATGGATGATCTTTTCACTGACGAGGGAATCGATACCGTGGTCCATGCGGCGTATGTGCTCCCACCCATCCATGACACGGCCCTCATGGAAGACATCAACAAGAACGGCACCCGCAATATCTTGAACACAGCGGCAAAATATAATATCCGGCAGATCCTGTACACCAGTTCCACCACGGCTTACGGTTTTCATCCCGACAATGACATCCCCCTGACCGAAAAAAGCCCGTTGCGGGGCAACGACGATATGACCTATGCGAAAAATAAAAAAGAGATCGAGAAGATCATGTCGGATTTTGCCGCGGATCATCCTGAAATCAGTCTGTCCACTGTACGACCCTGTTTCGTGGTGGGACCGGGGTTTAATAATCCCATGGCCGAGCACCTCCGGAAAAAACTGGTGATGATCCCCGCCAACACCCGGCCCTGGCAGTTCGTGCATGAAGATGATCTCATCGCGGTTATGGCGCTTCTGCTGGAAAAGCGGATTGCCGGCGTTTTCAATGTGACGGCCGACGGGACCCTGACCTTCAAGGAAATGATCCGTATGCTGGGCAACATCGCTCTGCCGGTACCCTGGCCGGTTATTTATCCCCTCAATCAACTGGCCTGGATCATGCGTCTCTGGTTTATGACCAAATTCCCGTCCCCGGCCATGCGCATGATGGTAGAGCCCTGGATCGCAACTTCCGAAAAACTGGTCCGTGAGACCGGTTATCAATTTCAATATGATTCCCGTGCAGCGTTCGCGGATTTTGTCCGATCAGTCCGGAGCGATAAAGCCTGATTCGGGCGTGTCGCCGCCCCGCCGGGGCGGTGGAAGCATGGGCGCGTGTGAGTTCCTTGAGTCGGTTTATTGTGTGGGAAAAATCCTACAAAATTTTCAGACAAACCCGGATATCATTATCCTGGGCGTTGGCGCATATATAAGACGTCCGGGTTATGACTACTTTTTTCATTGTTCCTCCTCCAATGCATGAATGCCGCCTTCCAGGCGGCATTCATGCATTGATATTTTGCCAACCGCCACCTTGCGCTTGGCGCTCCCCTTTTTTTGATTAGAAGCCGTTTCAAAACCTCAGATCAGGTTCGAGTGCAAGGCGCCGGCCAATGAAAAAGCGGAGCATATTCAATAATATGTGAGCATTTTGAAGAGGCCTGCAACGCAGCTATCGGGCCTCAGATGGGGTTTTGAAATGGCTTCTATGCGGCATCATCACGGTTCCCGGAACGGGCGTTATTACCCATTTGAATTCTTATCATAACCTGTTATCATCGTGATAATTTAAAATCAGATGGGTTCGGTATCTACCGATGGATTATATCGTCAATGGTAATACGGAGAATCAATATGAACCGATTGCGATCCAGGATTATTTTATCCATCGGGGTCCTTGTGGTGCTGTTTTCAATGGTGCTGCTCCATCGGACCCATGTTCTCATGGCCGCGCATGTGGAAATTTTGCTCAAACGGAAGCTGGAACTTGCTCTGGAATTTGAGCTGGCCATAAGGCAATACATCTATGACGAAGTCCAGCCCAGGATGTTTGCGATGCTTCCGGAAGATGAATTCATTCCGGAAATCATGTCGTCGAGTTATGTCGCGCGACGCGTGCTTGAAAGGGTTCAGTCTGTTAGATCGGATGTTGTTGTCAAGTTTTCAGCTAAAAACCCCAGAAATCCGCTGAATCTGGCGGGACCGGAAGAGCTTGAAATGATAGCCTGGTTTAATGAGGATACTAATCGTGATTACTGGTACGGGACCGTCACTGTGGAGGGGCGGGAATATAGCGCCCTTTTTCATGCCATGCGCATGACTGAAAGCTGTCTCCGCTGCCATGGTGATCCGGCGGATGCGCCGAAAAAACTTGTCGAACGCTACGGGGCCGAGGCGTCCTTTCATCTGCCCCTTGGCCGGGCCGTCGGTATGGACACCTTGATGGCGCCTTTAGATATTTCAAAAGCCATGATCGCAAAGGATTCGGTTTCCCATTTTTCCGTGGTGTTTGCCGGTATCATTTGCCTGTTTGCGGGTATTGTTCTGGTGTTGCGATTTTCAGTGACGGATCGCCGGTTGGCCGCGCATGCCTTGCAGGTAAGCGAAGCCAGATATCGTCTGATTTTTGAAAATGCGCCCATCGGTATTTTTCATTATGATGAAAAAGGCGTCGTCATCGCGTGTAACCGGTATTTTGCGGATATCATCGGCGTATCTGTTCAAGATCTTATTGGTTTTGATACATATGGGCGACTGAAAAATCCGGAAGTTCTGAAAGCGATGACAGAGTCTCTGGCAGGCTGTCCCGGGCGGTTTGAAGGTGAATACACATCCATCCTCAGCGGCCGGACGACCTTTGTCAATACGGTGTTTGTCCCCTTTGCGGAAGCCGATGGAACGATTAAAGGCGGTATCGGCGTTGTGGAGGAAATCCGCGAAAGAGTCAAAGCGGAACAGGATCTGCAAAGATCACGGGAGCATTTGCGCAATCTTTCCCGGCATCTGCTCTCCACGCGTGAGCAAGAGCAGAAACGGATCGCCAGGGATATCCATGATGATCTCGGGCAGACATTGAGCGCCGTTAAAATGGAGGTTTCCTGGTTGAAAAATCGTATTCCCAAAGAACAGGTCAAGGAGCAGGCAAAGGCAGGCGCGGCCCTGGAGCTATTAGACGGGGCCATTGATTCCGTGAGGCGGATTATCGCTGAACTGCGGCCCGCGTTATTGACCGACCTGGGGCTTGCCGCCGCCATGCAATGGCAGGCTGAAAAAATTACCGAGCGAAGCGGCATCAGTTGCGTGGTGGACATTGATCCCGGGCGAATGAATATTTATGATGATAAAGCCACGGTAATTTTTCGGATTTTTTCCGAAGCCGTCAACAATGCCGTGAATCATTCCGGTGCATCGGAGATTCAGGCGCGACTGGTCTGCAGCAAAGGCGGCGATATTGAGCTGACCGTTACCGACAACGGTGCGGGGATAACAGAGGCGCAGGCCATGCGCAGTGACGCCTATGGTATTATGGGAATGAGGGAGCGGGTGGCATCTTACGGTGGTGATCTGGAGATATCCGGCACACCCGGAAGGGGGACCGTTCTGGTTGCCCGGATTCCGTCCGGATAGCCGGATTATGCGTTGGCCAGCCCGTTTTTAACCGCGTAATGGATCAGTTCGGAATTGTTTTTCAACTGCATTTTTGAAAGGATACGGGACCGGTAGGTGCTGATGGTCTTTTCGCTCAGATAGAGTTCAGCGGCGATTTCCTTTGCGGGTTTGCTCTCGGCGAGCATGCAGAACACCTGAAATTCTCTGTCGGACAAGGTTTCATGCGGCGCTTTGCTATTATGGTTGTTTAAGGCAAAGATCAGTTTTTCGGCCAGGGTGGCGCTGATATATTTTTTCCCGGCGGAGACGGTCCTGAGGGCGGTGATCAGGTCGGTGGGAGCGCTTTCCTTGGTCAGATACCCGGCGGCTCCGGCTTTCATCACGCGCACGCCATACTGGTCCTCGGGATGCATGCTCAGAATGAGCACCGGCAGTCTCGGCTGGATCTGGCGGATATGTTTCAGCAGATCCAGAATATGCGAATCCGGCATGGAGATATCCACCACGGCCACATTGTATTTGCCGGTCTCTATTTTTGAAATCAATTCATGCCCGTTTTCCGCTTCGTCCGCGATGATCATATCGGGGGTGTCGGCAATGATCTGTTTTAATCCCTCACGAACAATGGAATGGTCGTCGGCGATTATAATCCGGATCATAATATCCTTTCATGCGGTTTAGCTGCCCGCGGTTATGGTTAAATACTGGTCTTTAGAAGGTATCTTGCCGATAATGGCGCAAACGGCCGCCAGGCGGGCCGATCCTAAAAAGACCCGCGTCCGGTTTCCCAGGCGGTTGGGAAAATTCCGGGTCGAGGTGGAAAACACCGTGGCCCCGTCCGGCACCCGGGCCTGGTTGCCCATGCACAGGGAACACCCGGGGGTTTCAATGCGGGCGCCCGCAGCCCCGAAGATGCTGAAAATGCCGTCGTTTCGCAGTGCCGCGGCATCGATGCGGGTGGCCGGCGTGATCCAGAAACGCACCGGCAGGTGTTTTTTTCCCGCGATGATGCGGGCCGCCTCCCGCAGATGGGAGATGCCCGTCATGCAGGAGCCGATAAACACATCATCCACGGGTGTGCCGGCGACATCGCTTAACAGCCGCACGTCATCGGGATCATTGGGACAGGCCACCACCGGCTCGGCGATGGCCGACAGGTCCACATCCAGCTCCGCCGCGTAGGGGGCGTCCGTATCCCTTGTGAGCAGTTCCGGTTTTTCCAGCCAGCCCTTCATGGCCGTGATCCTTCGCTCCAGTGTGCCGGCATCGCCGTAACCGTCGGCCAGCAGCCCCTGCAAAACACTTATGTTCTCCTCGAGAAAACGGGTCACCGTTTCAATGGAAAGGGCCATCACGGCTCCGGCGGCCGACCGTTCCGCGGACGCATTGGTGAGCTCATAGGCAGCCGCAGCGTCAATATCCGCCAGTCCCTCAAATTCCATGATCCGCCCGGAAAAGATATTCTTTTTACCACTTTTGGCCACCGTCAGCAAGCCTTTTGAAATGGCCTGGCGGGGTACGGCATTGACCACGTCGCGCCAAGTGATGCCGGGGGGTATTTTCCCCGTGAAGCGGATCAGCACCGATTCCGGCATATCCAACGGCATGAACCCGAAAGCCGCGGCAAAGGCGATCAGGCCCGATCCCGCGGGAAAGCTGATGCCCACGGGAAATCGCGTGTGGGAATCGCCGCCGGTGCCCACGGTGTCGGGCAGCAGCATCCGGTTGAGCCAGGCATGAATGATGCCGTCGCCGGGAAGCAGGGCCACCCCCCCCTTTGCTTTGATGAAATCGTGCAGGCCGCGCTGCATATCGATGTCCACCCGCTTGGGATAGGCCGCGGTATGACAGAATGACTGCATGACCAGATCGGCCGAGAATCTAAGACAGGCCAATTCCTTGAGTTCGTCCGCGGTCATGGGGCCGGTGGTGTCCTGGGAGCCCACGGTGGTGATTTTCGGTTCGCAGTAGGCGCCGGGACGGACACCGGGAAGGCCGCAGGCCCGGCCCACGATTTTCTGGGCCAGGGTGAACCCGTTTTTCCCGGCGGCCGGGGTCGCGGGTCGCCGGAATACCGGCTTTCGGGAAACCGGGTCCGCATGCTTTCCGCCGCGATCTTCCAGCGCTTTTTGCGCCCGGTCGGTGAGGGTCCGGCCGATGATCAGGGGGATGCGGCCTCCGGCCCGGACCGAATCGAGCAGGACATCGGATTTCAGGCGGAATTCGGCGATTACTTTATTATCGGCAACCCGGGTGATCCGGCCGTCGTTGGGATAAATCCGGATGATATCGCCGTGTTGGATGCCACTGATATCGCATTCAATGGGCAGAGCGCCGGCATCTTCCAAGGAATTGAAAAAGATCGGCGCGATTTTTCCGCCCAGCACTACGCCGCCCCTGCGCTTGTTGGGGATATGCGGAATATTTTCGCCGATATGCCAGAGCAGGGAATTGGCGGCTGATTTCCGGGAAGACCCGGTGCCCACCACATCCCCGACAAAAACAACCCCATGGCCGGTCTGCTTCAGCGCCGCTATCGCGGCAAGGGGATGATCCATCCGGTGGGACAGCATGCTAAGGGCGTGCAGCGGGATGTCCGGCCGGCTCCAGGCCTCGGATGCCGGGGAAAAATCATCGGTGTTGATTTCGCCGTCCACTTTAAAGACCGCCAGAGTAATGTCAGCGGGGACTTCCGGTTTCCGGGTGAACCAGTCGGCATCGGACCAGGATTGAAGAACGGATGCGGCATGGGGATTGGTAGCAGACAGGGCCGCCAGTTCATCAACGGCGTCGGCCGACACCAGGATGATATGGGAAAGCCCCCGGGCCGCGTCTTCGGCCAGATCCGGCTGGGTCAGCAGGTCCATCAGGGGCCGGATATTGTACCCGCCGCCCATGAAAGCCAGCATAGCGACCGCATCGGCGGGCGTGATCAGGGGAGAGGCGCACCGGCGAAAGGCCAGGCCCGCCAGAAACGTCGCCTTGACCTCGGCGGCTTCGTCCACGCCGGCCGGTACCCGGTTTTCCATCAGATCCCGCAGAAACGTCGGGTCATGATCTCCGGGATTTTGCAGTAATTCGACCAGTGCGTTGACCTGGTTCGCGTTTAGCGGTCTGGGCGGGATGCCCAATGCTTCCCGCTCGGCTTTATGTATCAGATAGTCTTGAATCATCAGTTCGGTATATCCATTTCTTTTTGCGGTTTACATATAATTAGGTAGCGTCGCGGGTAGTCGGATGATGAGCCGAATTGTGGATTTCGGGGGGAAAGCGAGTTTCATGGATGCGTTAAGAATGGCAAACTGTTTGAGGAGCCTGCAACGAGTTTTTGCCATTCAGCATCCATGAAAATCGCGCCCCGAAAGACTCCTGAGGCTCATCATCCGACTACCCGCGACGCCTCCGATTTTAATGGCTATAAAGTTAAATTTTAAATCGCCATCCCGGCCGCAAAACCCTGATGTACGGCGTCAAAGGCCAGGCCGATGGTTTTGGCGTCGCCCACCACGTCGCAGGGAATCCCCTTGGCTTCGATTACGGCCTGGAGTTCATTGGTGGAACGCGCGCCCGCGGCGATCACCACGGTATCGGCGGCAATTTCTTCGGCCGCGCCGCCGGCTTCCACCCGGATACCCCTGGGCGTGATTTCCAAGGCCCGCGTGGCGGTGCGGGTTTCAATCCCGAAGCGGCCCACATCCTGGAGCATCCCCCACCGGGTGGTTTTGCCGAAATCCTTTCCGATCTTGTCGATCATTTCAATGAGAACGACCTTTTTGGTGCCCTTGACGGCCATTTCATAAAGGGCCTCGGGATCTTCGGCCCGGTTGATCAGCAGGAATTTCAGGGTATCGCCGGGAATTGTCCCTTTTTCCGCCAGGTGCAGGGCCGTTTCCACGCCCACGGCCCCGCCGCCGACGATCACCACCCGCCGGCCGGTGTAGACCTTGTCCAGCAGCACGTCCCAGGCTTGGACCACATGGGGGAGTTCAATGCCGGGAATCGGGGGCGTCATGGGCCGGGCCCCGGCCGCAAGGATAATATGATCCGGTTTTTCGGCATCCATAAGGGCCGCGTCCACGGCCTGGCCCAGCCGGACGTCGATATTGCGGCACCGGATCTGGGCTTCCAGGTCGAGTGCGAGCTGGGCGAATTCCTCCCGTCCCGGAGGAGCCCCGGCCAGAAAGAGCTGGCCCCCGAGCCGGTCGAATTTTTCATACAGGGTCACGCTATGCCCCCGGTCTGCGGCGGCAATGGCCGCGTTCATGCCCGCCGGCCCGCCGCCGATGACCATGACCTTTTTCGGCGCGGCCGTTTTTTCCACGCTGAGGCGGGTTTCATAACCGGCCCTGGGGTTGCAGAGGCATTCCACATGCTTGAGTTTAAACAGATTGTCAAAGCATCCCTGGGCGCAGGCCACGCAGTGCACGATCTCGTTTTCCCTGCCGGTGCGGGCTTTTTCGGGCAGGTCGGGGTCAGCAATCAGGCTCCGGCCCATGGCGACCATGTCGCACATGCCGTCGGCAATGAGCTGCCGGGCGGTTTCGGGGTCATTGATGCGATGGCTGGCAATCACCGGCACATCCACCGCGTCCTTGATCCCCCGGGACAGATACCCGAAAGCCCCCCGGGGCACGGCCGCCGTGATCTGCGGCACCCGGGCCTCGTGCCATCCCACGTTGATGCACAGGGCGTTGACCGTTGCCTCATTCACCAGTGCCCGTGCGTATTCAACCAGCTCGGTGCGCCCCTGCCCTCCGGGCATGAAATCATTGCCGTTCATGCGCACGATCAGAGGATAGTCGTCCCCCACGGCCTTGCGGATGGCCTTCATAACGTCAAGGCCGAAGCGCATCCGATTTTCCAGACTCCCGCCATAGGCGTCTGTCCGTTTGTTGGTCAGGGGAGAGAGAAATTCGCTGATGAGATACCCGGTGCCTTGGAGAACTTCCACCGCGTCAAATCCGGCTTTCCTGACCCGTGCCGCGGCTTTGGCGAAGTGATCGATGGTTTCGGCGATTTCCTCTGCGGTCATCTCCTTGGGCGTCTCATTGGTCAGGCGCGAGGCAATGGGCGAGGGGGCCACGGGCTGGCGGCCGTTTAGAAAAAAGGAGAAATTATACCGCCCGGAGTGGTTGAGTTGAACCCCGGATTTGGCCCCGTTTTCCCGGATGACGTCTGCCAGGCGGGTCAGGCCAGGAATAAAGGCGTCGTCGTGGGCCCCGATGTTGAGCGTGTTGCCGGCCAGCTCATCCACCGTGGCAAAACCGGTGATGATCATGCCGGCCCCGCCCCGTGCCCTCTCCGCATAAAATGCGATGATCTGGTCGGTGACCTGAAAATTATCCGCCATGCCCAGATGCATGGCCGGCAGATAAATGCGATTTCTGATATCGAGATTATGGATGCGGATCGGCGCAAATAAAGGATCTTGCATGGTTCCCCCTGCTGTGTCTTGAGTGAAACGGTTATGGATTGATCCCTCATAACACACCCCGGGCCGATCCGACAAGATGGAAAAAATCTTGCCATTGCAAACCACAATCATTTACTGATGTGTTTTATTTTAATGGGGTATTTGAACAATGTTAAATGATAAGGAAGAGCCATGCCGCTGAGACAGGTATATTGGAGCGTCGATAAGTTTCATGGTATTCGAATGAACGTTTTAAAGGAGCAAGCATCCAGATGATCATCGGAATTCCGAAGGAAATCAAAACCAATGAAAACAGAGTCGCCCTGCCGCCGTGGGGCGTGGAGGAACTGGTCAAAAACGGCCATGATGTTCTGGTTGAAATCAGCGCCGGGGCAAACAGCGGTTTCAAGGACGAGGACTATGCCGCCGCGGGCGCGCGGATGACGGCTGCTGCCGCCGATGTCTGGAACAGCAGCCAGATGATCGTTAAAGTCAAGGAGCCGGTAGGTTTGGAGCACAAATTTTTACGGGAAGGTCTGCTGTTGTTCACCTACCTTCATCTTGCCGCGGATCCGGAACTGACCAATCATTTGCTGGAATCAAAGGTGACCGGCCTGGCCTATGAAACCCTTCAGCTTGACGACGGCAGCCTGCCCCTGCTGATTCCCATGAGCGAAATCGCAGGTCGGATCGGGGCCCAGCAGGCCGCGTGTCTTCTGGAAAAGCATCATGGCGGCAAAGGGCTTTTGATCGGCGG
>QZJS01000102.1 GCA_003597945.1 Desulfobacteraceae bacterium
ATTGTCAAAAGCATCGTGGAAGCCCACCGGGGCGTCATTGAATGCCGGAGCGCCCCCGGCCGGGGAACCGTTTTCACCATTTATCTGCCCCTTGGATAATCGGGCCGATTTTTTCTCTAGAAGCTGTTTCAAAACCCCATCTGAGGCCCAATTGCAGTGTTGCAGCCCTCTTCAAAATACTCACATATATTTGAATATGCTCCGCTTTTTCATCGGTCTGCGCCTTGCCCTTGAACCTGATCTGAGGTTTTGAAACAGCTTCTATGCTCTTCATCCGTTGCGCCCATATTTGAGAGACGGTTTCAGCGCCTCTCCCGTCGGCGTTTCGAACGCGCTCTTATCGTTTCCGCACCACCAGGCTTCCCGCGGAATAGCCGGCCCCGAAGGAGCAGATCACACCGATATCGCCGGGTTGCAGGTCCGCGTTGTATAGGTGAAAGGCCACGATGGAGCCGGCGGAAGCCGTATTTCCGTAAGTGTCGAGAATCATGGGGGCCAAATCGGCATCGAGATCTTTGCCCATCAGCTCCCGGATCACGCGTTTGTTCATGTTCAGGTTGGCCTGGTGGAGCCAGAACCGCCGGACTTCTTCCGGCCGGATGCCGAGGCTTGCCAGATGGTCCCTGATGTGGGCCGCGGCAATGGGGCTGACTTCTTCGAACACCTTTCGACCGGCCTGGTGAAACAGTTTGTCCCATCCGTAGGGGTCCGTATCCGCGGCCCGGGACATGTATCCGAAATTGGAGCGGATGCTGCTGGAAAAGCGGGTCAGGGCCTTTGTTCCCAGGACCTCGAAGGGGAGGGCGGAGGCCGCGGCGGTTTCGGCGCGCTCCATGATAACGGCGGTGCTCACGTCTCCGAAAATAAAGTGGGAATCCCGGTCGCAATAATTGACCTGGGGGGTGACCAGCTCCGGGTTGACGGCCAGAACGCAGGACGCTGATCCCGCCATGAGGCTGTCGTAAGCCCGGTGAAGGCCGAAAGTGGCGGCCGAGCAAGCCATGAGCATGTCAAAACCGAATCCTTCAATTCCTAAAACGTTTTGCACCTCGATGGCAATGGCGGGATAGGCCCGCTGGGTATAGGCGCAGGAGACGATCACCGCGTCGATATCGGCCGCGGTCTTCCCGGCCGCTTCCATGGCTTGCCGGGCCGCGAGGACGGCGATTTCGGCCTGGTGGCTGATGTCGTCTTCGCCGCGCTCGGGAATTTTCGGGCGCATCCGGTTGATATCGAGAATGCCGTCCCGCGTATACACATGCCGCGCCTTGATGCCCGAGGCTTTTTCGATGAAACGGGCCGATGACATGGGCTTTTCCTCGATTTGCCCGGCGGCGACGGCCGCGGCGTGATCCGTGTTGAATTTGGCGGCCCAGGCATTGTAGCTGTTCACCAGCTCATCGTTGGTGATGCTTTCCGCTGGGGTCCACAACCCGGAGCCGCTGATGACGATCCGTGGGGATCGGGTATGGGTCATGATCGCTGTTTCCTATTGAGATGAAGCCGTAAAAAGACTTTTTACGGCACTGCCAGTTTAATATAAGATGCATGAGCGCGCGGCCCATCAATCCATTCGCTTAATGCGCCTGTTGCCGGCCGGGGCGGTCGATCCGCTGAATTTCTCAAACTCGGGCGTTGCCCTCAAACAGTGAGAAATTCTTTACGCGGACCGACCGCCCCGGCTGTTTCGGCAACACGCGCAAAACCGCTCATGGACCGATGGGCCGCGCGCTCGCCGTTATAAAGCGCGTAGGCCGCGAACCGGCCGTCATGGCTCAGGCTGATATCCATGGGCGTTTTTTTACCCTTTATGAATACCATGGGCGGGCCGAGACCATGAGGGCCGGTTTTCCGACGGATGCTGATATCATCGGGATTCATGTTTAAAACTTCCGAGATCCGCTCCGTGACGGCGGTTCGGACCGCCGCCGACTCCCGAATCGAAATCGGCCGACGGTCCGGCGGGATTTCCCGGATGCCGTAACTGATGCCGTAACGAATGCTCGCGTCAAAGGAATCTGATCTCAGATTTTTTGGAAAGCCGGCCCATGCCACACCGTGGACCCATTCCGCGTTAAAAAAGATCCGGACCGGGACGGCCCCCATCGGTGTCGACACCTCTCCGGTCCCGGTTTCCGGCCGGTTTTTCCGGTAGTGAAAATCCATTGCCGCCGGATAGCGGCGCGGGGCACTGGACACTCCCAGCGCCGCTTTGCTCAGGGCCTTGTAAGCAGCTTCCTTGGCGGCCCAGAAGGCCCACAATAAGGTGTCCGCATGCGTTGAATGCCGGATGGCCGCCTGTTCGGCGAAAGAAAAAACCCTTGCCATGAACCGCGCATCACCGGCTTTGCCCCGGGCATCTTCGGTTTTTAAATCAACGATGTCATTGCCGATAAGCCGGCGTTGCATGCAAATGCTTCCTTTATCGTCGGCGTTGACGGCTTTTCGGTCCGCGGGGAGCAGGGTAAGCCCGTGACGGTTTTTCCGCCCCGGCGTCATTTTGACGATGAAGCCGAATTTGAGGCAAAATAGCGGCGTTCCATTTCCGACAGGTGATTGACAATCTGCGACGCGCTGTCCCGGTGGGCTCTCAATCCTTTTGACCGGACCTCAGGGATGCATTCTTCCACGGCGACGGTAAATGTCTCGTTGCAGCGCGGAAAATTGCTGTAGGTGTCCTGCCCGTCGCCGCGCATGTAGACGCACATCACCCGGCAGCCCGGAGTGCCGCAAAACAGCCGTCCCGCGCCGTAGGAAAATTCCGCGGTGTTCACCCTCCCGTTTCGTGAGCGGGTCCCTTCGGGAAAAATCATCAGGCTTTCCCCCCTGCCCAGCAGATAAGCGCATCTGCCCATGGTGGATCGAACCGCGGCCCGGTCCCCGCCGCGCACCACCGGAATGCACTTGGTCGCAAAACAGGCAAGCCCGACCAGGGGATTGCGGTTGAAATTCATCCATTCCGGCACGTTCCAGGGGAGGCGGCGGTATTCCCATACATATTTCCAGGCGGGAAACATGGCGTATGCCAGGATCACCGAATCGATCAAGGTAAGGTGATTGGCGCAGATCAGCCAGGGACCGGGGTGGTCCGCCGTTAGATCCCGGACCCGCCGCCGCACGGCATGGATGTCGCGGATACGGTACCGGGCCGCCTTGATGGCCAGGATCACCAGCGGGGCCGCAATAGCGATCATCAGCCGCCCGACAACATACTGGAACCACAGATGCGCTTTAGCCCCGGCGCTGATGTCAGTGGACGACACGCAGTTTTTTCTCCACCACGTTTACCGCGTCGCCGATGGTTTTGATGCCGTCGGCGTCGTCATCGTCGATTTCAATGTCAAAAGCGTCTTCGGCTTTGATGATGATATCCACCAGTCTGGCGGAATTGATCTTGAGATCCTGAATGATTCGGGTTTCCGGATTCGCGGCGGCCAGCAGGGCCGGCTCCTTGACGTATTCGCGGATGAGTTCGATAAAGTTTTCAAAAATTTCGGTTCTGTTCATGACATGCTCCTTTATTTGATGTTTGATAGCCCGGCAAAAAGCCGTTTTTTTGAGAGGTTTCAGGGGCGCTTCTTTGCTGTTTCATCACGGTTGTTTTTTCCATTTACGGATAATCAGGCAACTGTTAACGTCCCCGAAGCCGAAACTGGCTTTGGCAACGGTTTCAAGGGCCGGATCATCCATGCAGGCCCGGGGAATCCGGTGGGCAAAGGATGCGATATCCGGGTGGACATCTTCGCAATTCAGAGAGGGATGCAAAAATCCGCCATGGAGCTGGAGTATGGCGGCTACGGTTTCAATGGCCCCGGCCGCGCCCAGGCAGTGGCCGATCATGGATTTGGTGGCGTTGATATGGGGAAAATTATCCGGTCCTCTTTGCAGGGCATTAGACCAGCTTTTAACTTCGCTGGGATCGGCGAAGGTGGCGGTCAGATGCCCGCTGACCAGATCGATGTCGGCGGCATGGACCCCGGCGTCGGCCATGGCGCCGCGGATGCAGCGGATGATTCCTTGCGGGTTGGGGGCCGTCATGGTGCCGCCGCCCCGCTGGCCCCCGCAGTTGACCATGGCCCCGGCAATCTCGGCATAAATCCGGGCGCCCCGGGCCAGGGCCGTTTCCAGGTCTTCCAGCACCAGTGCCCCGGCCCCGGCTCCCGGAACAAACCCACCGGCCGATGCGCTCATGGGCCGGGAGCCTTTTTCCGGGTCGTCGTTGAATTTGCGGGATAGAACCCGCATGGCGTCAAATCCTCCCCAGGTATAGGGAGAATAACCTTCCGATCCCCCGGCCACCATGCGCCGGGCAAGTCCCGCGCGGATGCGCTGCGCGGCATCGGCAACGGCTTCGGTTCCGGTGCTGCACGCCGATGAATTGGAAGTCGCCTGGTTTCCCAGGCCCAGCAGGCCGGAGATAACGGCGCTGACGCCGCTGCCCATGACCCTTTCGATCACCTGGGTGCCCAGCCGGCGGACATTGCCCGCACTGATCATGGGAACCACCCGGCCGGCGATGGTTTCCATATCGCAGATGCCGCAGCCGAAAATCGTGCCGGCATCCCAGTCCGGATCATTGGTTTCTTCGGGAAGGGAAAGCCCCGCGTTACGCCAGGCTTCCAGGGCCGCCACGGATGCATATCCCAGGTTCCCAGTGAAATAATTGAGATCCGGGCCGGAAAACCATTGTTCGGCGGCCGCCTCGAAATTTTGCGGTATCCCGCCGATCCGGCAGGAAAATTTCAGCTCTTCCAGCTTCGGGATGAACCGGATGCCGGATTTGCCGTCCCGAAGGGCAGTTTCAAAATTGTCCAGACCCACGGCATTGGGGCTGACAACACCCATTCCCGTTACGACCACGCGTTTTTTGTTCATGTTATGATTTCCTTGATTGACGGCGTTGTTGCGGTTTCATCAAAATTGACAGTGCCGTCAAAAGTCCGGTTTTGCTCGTTCCGTGAGTATTTTCGGGAGATGCTCCGTGCTACGCTGAATTTCAAAAACTCATCGCAGGCTCCTCAAAAAGTTTGAAATTTTTAACGCTCAGCACGTCGTCCTCTTTTTATCCGAAACTGCTCAATGCCACTGGCAAAACGACCTTTTGCGATATTGTCAAAATTCAAATCGTTATGAATTTATCGGATTAGCGGCCACCACCATCCCCCCGACGCCGGTCATAACCCCGGCGCATACCGGGTCGCCGTTTTCGCGGACAATGCAGCCCCTTGTTTTCAAAGTGTTTTTGCGCAGATACTGTTTTTCGCCACAGATGATCACCGTCTCGCCCGGCGCCACCATGCCCGTGAATTCAATTTCATCGGCAAAGGCGAAAAGGGTGGTCATCCGTTTCACGTCCGCGGCGGGCACGCCCTGCTTTAAGAGCAGGTAGATCCCCATGGCCACCACGCCGGTCTGGGCCATGGCCTCGATCAGGATCACCCCCGGCGTGATCGGATGCCCCGGAAAATGGCCCGCGTAGAAAAATTCATCTTTCCGGAACCGGTAGACGGCCGTGATCCGTTGGTCATCGACTTCCAGGATATCGTCGATGAACCGGAAGGGCCGCTGCTGGGGAATCAGCGACAGCACCTGCCGGATCATGTTTTTATCTGCTTTTCCGGATGCTCCTCCTGCGTTATCCGCCACATGTCCGGCATCGGCATTGGACGTCAAACAATGGATACTTTCAGCCGAGTCTGTCGCATTATCCGCCATACATCCCTCCGTTGACATGGATCACGGCGCCGTTGATGTAGCCGCCCCCGGCCGCGAGAAAGGACACCACTTCAGCCACCTCATCGGGTCGGCCCATGCGGCCCAGGGGGATGCCGTTTATAATGGGTTGCCGGATTTCTTCCGGGAGGCCGCGGGTCATGTCCGTGTCGATAAAACCGGGGGCTACGGAATTGACGAGAATATTGCGGCCCGTCAGTTCCCGGGCCAGGGATTTGGTCATGGCATCCATGGCCGCTTTTTCCATGGTATACGGGATCTGACCGGCGTTGCCGGTATGGCCCACAACGCTTGAAATATTGATGATCCGGCCTTGAGCGCGGCGCAGCATGAACACGCGAAGGATGCGTTTGGTCAGATACCAGACGCCCCGGAGCATGGCCCGCTGGGCGTCGAACTGCTCGATCTTCATGGAATGGATCGGCCCGTTGATGGAGATCCCGGCGTTGTTGACCAGCACATCCACAAGGCCGGCTTCATCCTTGATTCTGCCGATCATGCCCTCGATCTGGTCCGGATCGGCCAGATCCCCCTGGAGCAGGAAACCGCGGCCGTTGATGCGGGAAAGCACCGCCTCGGCCGCCTGCCCGTTGTTACGGTAATGGATGCCCACATGAAAGCCGTTTTCCGATAACGCGACGCAGCAGGCCGCGCCGATTCCCGTTCCCCCGCCGGTGACAACAGCTACCGGCTTTTCTTCTCTTTTCGTTTCCATATTCATTTTTGTCATCATTCCTTGCTTGCGCCGCCCATGGCATTGGCTGAGCGATGGGGGTAGTCCCGGTAAGTAATTCCTTTAAAAATGCCGGCCCGGGCCTTTTTGACCGTGGTGATGAGTTCATCGTCGATGAAAACCGCGGCATCGGCCACGGCAATGCCGGTGCCTGTTTGTTTCAGGTCGCTGAACCGGACGATGTCGATCTCGAAGCGGGCGATTTTATTATGCGGCCGGATCTGGCCGGAAAACACCACTTCCTGGCACCCCAGTGCCCGGCCCGCGCCAAGGGAGCCGCACCAGACGGCGTAAAAACCCACGAGCTGCCAGACGGCATCCACGCAAAGGCATCCGGGCTGCACCGGGTCTCCGGGGAAATGGCACTGGAAATACCAGGCATCGAGCCGGATATCCTGCTCGGCAATCATCTTGCCCCGGTTACCGTTTTTTTCGATGGAGATGATCCGATCCACCATTAAAAAGGGCGGGGCCGGCAGCCGGGCGTCAAAAGTTTCGGGCGGGTCTTCAATGAGGCGGCCGTAGGAAAACGCCAGCAGTTCCTCGAAACTGAAACGGCGTTTCTCTATAAATGCGGCGTATTTCATGCTTTTTTCCTTCCGGTGTAAAACTGTTTTGGCGCCTTTTCCCGAGCCTTGGCCGTCCTGAATGTTTCCGGAAACGGTGGTGAATTCGCGGCGCCGGCGGTTGCCTTGTCATGCCAGGCTCTCCCCGCCGTCGGCCCGGATGAGGGCGCCGTTGATCCAGGCGGCTTCATCCAGGCAGAGCAGAAAAATCACGTCGGCCACATCTTCCGGATTGGTCAGCCGGCCCATGGGATTTCGGAGCCGGGCACGGGCCATGATCCGGTCGTGACCGGGGATGGCTCGCAGGGCGGCGGTGTCGGAAACCCCGGCCTGGATGATATTTGAGCGGATCCCCAGTGGCCCGAACTCCACGGCCATGGCCCGGCCGACCGACTCCAGCACCGCCTTGGCCGCAGATACCGCCGCGTACCCGCGCCAGGCCACGCGGTTGCCTTCGCTGGTCAGGCCGATCACACGGGCATCGGAGGCAAATTGTTGGCGGTGGTAGATATCCTGGACCCATTCAACGATATTGGATCCCATGGCCTGGAGGGTCCGGGCAAAATCCTCGGCATCCAGGAAACGGTCAGGGGCATAGTCGGGCGGGTCGAGGATGGCGTGGAGGGTGTCGGCCCCGTTTTCAAAGGCTTCGCGAAATTTATGGTCAACGGTTTCCGGGGCGACATTGATCCGGCCGGCGATATCGGCCCGGTCCGCCTGTGGTCCGCCGGACGGGGAATAGGGGGCCAGGAGCTTGAGATTCCCGAATGCCACCGAATGGAGGAGCAGCCTTATTTTTCCGGCGGCGCCGAGTTCACCCGCAATCGTGTCAAGCACCCGGGTCCGGCCTTCGGCTGACAGCGCGTCCAGATTGAAGGTCATCACCTTCACCCCGGCGTCCCTGAGCCCTTCAAATTCGGGCGCAATGCGGGACATGGCCCCCCGTCGGTCCCGGTGCACGATGCACAGGTTCATGCCGTGCGCGGCGAGTTTCTTTGCGGCGGCCAGGCCGAAGCCGCCGGACCCGCCGATAATCACGGCCCAGTGATTTTTATCGAATTTTATTTTTATCATAGGGTTGCCCTTTTTCGCATTATTTTGAGCGCTTTTTACGATCAGGTCAGTCCGATAGCGGGTTGCGCGAATTCCCGCCTGGCGGCGGAAAGGGTGGTGATGGATCGGCAGGTAACGTCGATGCTCTTGAAAAAATTTCGCAACGGCCGGTTCGGTCCGATTTCATAGATGGTCCCGGCCTTTTCCGCCAGGGCCTGCATGTTGCCCCGCCAGTTCACGGCCTGGCTGATCTGGGAAACGAGGGTTTCGATGATATTTTCCGTGTTGCCCTGATGAAACCGGCCGGTTACATTAGATGTTACCCGTTGGGCGTTCGCCGGGTTCAGTCTGGCGGACAGGGAGGTTAAGACATCCCGGAAGGCATCCCTTATGGTCATCATAAACCGGCTGTGAAACGGCGCGCTGACGTTGAGCGGGACAAACCGCCATTCCTTTTCGGCGCCGATTGCCGATTTCAGGCGGTCTTCGGCCAGGGCGATCACATCGGCCCGGCCGCTGATAACCACCTGGTCCGCGGAATTGATATTGGCCACGTCAATGGGAAGTCCTTCCAGGGCCTGGCGGATTATCTCCACATCAAGGTTTTCGGCGATCAGGGCCGCCATGGCGCCGGTTCCGGGCGGCGCTGCCTGCTGCATGAGCCGCCCGCGGACATGGACCGCCCGGAGCGCTTCGGCAAACGGCATGGCGTCGGCGGCCACCATTGCCGCGTACTCGCCCAGGCTGTGGCCGCCGAAGTATTCCGAAGAAAAGCCGTATTCGGCACAAAGCCCCCGCAGCATGGCGATTTCCGTGGCCAGGATGCAGGGCTGGGCAAACTCAGTGAGGTGGATCTTGTCGTCATCTCCGAAACAAAGGGCCGCCACGTCCCAGCCCAGTGCGTCGGATGCTTCATCAAAGGCTTCCCGGCTGGCGGCGATATTGTCGTAAAAATCTTTTCCCATTCCATGTTTCTGGGTGCCCTGTCCGGGGAAAACGGCGGCGATTTTTTCGTTCATGATTATCTGTTCCTTCTTTATGTTTGGTTTACCTGTTGCCGGATTTTCGATGGCCTTGACCGGCTTCACTGGAAAGATAAATCAATTGCCGCGATATACAATACCATTTTTTTTAGTATTGCAAATCAATACCATGCGTATTATCAACAGCCGGGATAAGGTTTTGGGGTAAACGCATGGGCGCAAGAAACCCCGACGCCCAATCAAGGAAGGCAAATTGTTGAACCGCGGGAGGAAGTATGAGCCAGACCACTCAACTGGTCAGCACCTTGAAAAAATGTCTGAAAGCCAAAGGCATGACCTACCAGCAGTTGGCCCGGGAACTGGAACTGAGTGAAGCCAGCGTCAAGCGGCTTTTTTCGGAACAGAGCTTTTCGTTAAAGCGGCTCGAGGAGATCTGCAACCTGCTTGATCTGAATTTCTATGATCTTGCAAAGCTCAGTGCAAACGCGGAAGGTGAGCCGGGCGCGCTGACGCTTGATCAGGAAATCGCATTATCGGAAAACCCGAAGCTGCTCGTCTACGCCTATCTGCTCATAAACGGACGGGAACCGGCCGGCATTTTGCGGGATTATAATGTGACGGAGGCGGAATCCTTGCAGTTTCTGCTGGAACTCGATAAATTAAAAATCATCGAGCTGTATCCCGACAACCGGGTCCGATTGCTGGTAGGGAAGAATTTTGTCTGGCGAAAGGACGGCCCCATGGCCAAAACCTATGAAAACCGCATACGGCGGGAATTTATGGATTCAACCTTTGACCAGATTGATGAACGGCTCAGCTTTGAGACCGGAAAGCTTTCGGAGGGTTCCCGGTCGGTCATGCTCAAAAAGATCGATCGCCTTTTAAAAGAATATTACGAGCTTACCGAGATCGACAAGGCCCTTCCCCAGGAAAGAAGCAAAAACACCGGCCTGCTGATCGCTTTTCGGCCCTGGGTTTTTTCGTTGTTTGATGAATACAGGCTAAAGCCCGGATCATCGGCATCTAAAAGTCCAGCGTAAGTTTTACCGGCGGCTCCGTTTTGCCGGACCCACTGATTTGAGCGGTATCCCGCGCACCCGGATATGAAGATAATGAGGGGTGCGAAGTTATGGCGACTATCAGCGGTACCTCGACCAGGATACGAAGGTGCTTTTATCGAAGAGATGCGCATCAAAAACATTGACATGAAAGCAGTATCGTAATAGTTTCAGAAAAATTTAACCGGTTCATCGGGAGGGGTATAATGAAACAAAATTCAGGAACGATGCTTCACGCCGGCAGAACGGTGATCGCATTATTGACAGCGGTTATTTTGTTTGGTTTTGCATCCACTGCCCAGTCGGGCGAGGGGATCTACCGGGAGTTCATGCGCATCTCCCAGGGCCAGGGCGATGCCCAACTCTTTGCCAAGATCAATGCCGCGGCAAAAAAACTCGACTGGACCGGGGCTCAGGAAATCGAGTTCAAGGGGAACCTTCGACTCCTTAAGATCGAAGGCGCGACAGGAGAAGATGCCCAGATTTTCATGGTTCGTGATGTCAGCGGCGAACTGCACCTGTTGGCTCCGCCGCCGGCCGATGCGCCGGATCATACCCGGGCCAATTATGCCGAACTCGAAAAAAAGCTGGGAGATAAATTTATCTTCAAACTTCTCCGGGTTGACGGGGAAGTGGAAGGCCAGGCTTACAGCTTTGTTTATCTCTGGGAACCCCCCATGCGGACCGCTCTGGACAGGGTTTTTAAAATTTGTATTGTCCTGATGCTCTTTTTCGTGATGGTGGGCATGGGGCTGACCCTTACGGTGGAAGATTTCCGGCGGGTGTTTCAGAAACCCAAGGCCATTCTCACCGGCGCGGTCCTGCAATGGGCCATCATGCCTATTGTCGCGGTTGCCATGGGAAGGGTTCTTGGTTTTTACGAAGCCTTTCCGTTTATCTTCGTCGGCTTTGTGCTCATCACCGTAAGTCCCGGCGGCGTTACCTCCAACCTGATGACCTTTTACGCCAAAGGCGACCTGGCCCTTTCCATTTCGCTGACGTCATTTTCAACGGTGCTTTCGATTTTCTTCACCCCGTTTTTTCTGACCCTTTTCTGCGCCAATGTGCCGGAAGTCACCATCCCCGTTAAGCTCATCGTGCAGACCATTATCATACTGGTGCTGATACCGCTTATCGTCGGCATGACGGTCCAGGCAAAGGCTCCCAAATTTGCGAAAAAAGCAACACCGGTCTTTGCGGCCCTTGGAATCATCGCGCTTCTTTTTCTGATCATCGCCGGGGTGTTGAGCAATCTTGAAGTGTTTTCCGAAACCGAACGTTACGGCGTCAAGTTCTACAGTGGGGTGTTCGCCCTGACCCTGCTGGGTATGATTGTAGGCATCATTTTTCCCAAACTGCTGAAGATCAGCAATTACCAGGTGCGGGCACTGTCCCTGGAAACCGGGCTCCGCAACGCGTCGCTGGCCATGGCCCTTGCCCTTCTGATCCAAGATAACATGGGTGACTTTTACAGCTCCATGTTCATCACATCCGCGATATTCGGACTGCTTATGTACGTAGCGGGATTTCTTTCCATATGGGTTTATAAAAAACTGCTGCCTCTGGATGGGACGCCTGAGATGGAAGTAAAGGTCAAGCCTTAAACAAACCTTAAAAAGGATAAACCGTTTCACCGATTGTTTTCCCCAACAGCCGCACATATCGGCTTGATCTGTCTGCGTCAAGCGGTGGATATGCGCGGCTGTTGTTGTTTATATCCTTGACTTATCCGTAATAGCAATTACCTTGCCCGTAAATATTAATTTTGAAAGGAGATATCATGGACAAGGTAAAAAATGGTCATTATGTGCAGGTACATTACGAGGGAACCCTTCAGGATGGAAAGATGTTCGATACCAGCCGGAACGGGCAGCCTCTTGAAGTCAAGGTCGGCGAAGGTCAGGTAATAAAAGGGTTTGAAGAAGCGTTGATCGGAATGGCGGCCACCGAAAAGAAGAAGATCACCCTTTCACCCGACCAGGCATATGGTGAACGGGATGAATCCCTGGAACGTGCTTTTGCGCGTTCCCAGGTGCCCCCGGAAATGATGGACCTTAAGGCAGGCGACATGGTTTCCCTTCAGACCGCCCAGGGTCAGCAGGTGCCCGTGCAGGTAAAATCCGTTGATGATCAACAGGTCGTTGTGGACTTAAACCATCCGCTGGCCGGAGAAACACTGATTTTTGATCTGGAGGTAATGGGGATTGCCGATCAACCCACCCAGGCCGGGTGCGCGTGTATGTGCGCGGGTCATGAAAGCCCGTCCGGCGCTTCGGATAGCTGTGGAAGTTGCGGTTCGCCGGGATCATGCCACTGATCAATATTCTTCAGATAGCCATGATTTAAGGGAAGTAAACAGTAAAACAGAGCGTTTGGTGGTTCGACGCTTTTGGGCGTGTCTATCCGCGCGGTTAACGGCTGTGCGGACAGACCGCCAGATTCTGCGACGACCGGCCGGTTTATGACAAGCCGGCCGGTCGTATGTTTCTCCGGCTTCGAGCTTGCCCGGTTCCTTCTCATACCTTTCAGTATTAAGTCATTTCCGGCCGCAATAAGATAAAAGTGACAGAAAAAAAGATTGGCATATGAGAAATCGGAATACGAATGACGTTTCCAGCCGAACGGCAACTCTTTTGAATTATTATCCTGCTGGTAAGAGGGAATATCATGAAAAAAGCCTTAGAGGACCTTTATCGCAAAATAAGAAGTAAGTTCAGTCGTCCTTTTGATTCAGATATATATATAATCTCCTATCCAAAAAGCGGAAGAACATGGTTGCGTACGCTAATCGGAAAATACCTGTCGCTGAAATACAACTTCCCGGAAAGCAAAATACTCGCAACCGATAGTTTGCCAATCAGCGGCGGCTTGCCAAAGGTGTCGTTTACTCATGATGATTCGGGCATGAAGGACAAAACGCGATATGATAAATTGTCCCGTGACAGACGGAAGTATTCGAACAAAAAGGTTGTGTTGATGGGGCGTGACATTAAGGACACGCTTGTTTCGGCATATTTTCAGGCCACCAAAAGAAGAAATGTTTTCGAAGGAACGATTTCCGATTTTATTGCCACAAAAGAATTCGGAATACATAAAGTACTCACATTTTACGATATCTGGCTCCGGAATCAACTCGTGCCCAAGGCGTTTCTTTTTATTCGCTATGAGGATCTGCATCGGGATACCAGAGAAATACTGGTTAAGGTGCTCAACTTTATCGGTGAAGCAACTGTTGATGAAAATTTGATTGAGCAAAGCATCGAATATTGCTCATTTGAAAATCTGAAAAAACTGGAAGCCCGGAATCAATTCAGAAATCGCGTTCTAAAGCCCACAAACAAGTCCGACCCGGAAAGCTTCAAGGTGCGCAAGGGAAAGGTGGGCGGATACACGCAATACTTGTCTGAAGAAGATGTGGCGTTTATTGACAAAACTATCGAAGCGTATCGTCTTGACTTTACAAAATTCAATAAAGTCTGACGTTATTTCTCCAACTGTTCTTTAACGGCAAGCCCTATTTTTTCTATTGTTAACGGCTTTTTGATGTATTTTCCCGCGCCTAGTGACTGGGTTTCCTTCACGTCATCCGTTTCTGAAAAACCGCTGACGATGAGGGCTTTCTGATCAGGATGAATTTGTATGATTTGTTTGTAGGTCTCATGACCATTTATTCCCGGGTCCATAATCATATCAAGTAATATGAGATCCACGGCATTATTTTTCAAATATTCAACGGCTTCTTCTCCGCTGGAAACGGATGTGGACTTATAGCCAAGGGTTTCTAAAATCCTACAGGATATTTCCCGCTGGCTTTCCACATCATCGACGACCAGAATTTTTTCTCCGTTTCCCTTATAGGCCTCGATGGATAAGGGGATATCCTTTTTTAATACGGCATCCCTGGTGATGGGGAAATACAACTCAAATTTTGTTCCGTTTGCATCGGTTGTCACATCGATGTGGCCTTTGTGGTCCTGCATGACATTCCAGACGACGGACAGGCCTAAACCGGTGCCGCTTCTGCCCATTTTCTTTTTTGTATAAAAAGGTTCAAAAACTCTTTCAAGGTCATCAGAGGATATTCCGGGGCCATCATCGGATATGGTCAGAACAGCGTATTCTCCTGGATTTATCTCGTGATAAGCTTTTAACGGTCTATCAATATAACGGTTAGCGGTTGATATGGTAACGTTGCCCGCTTCTATAATAGCTTCGGCGGCATTTGAGACCAGATTCATGAGCACTTTCCTGACATGAACCGGAGAGCCGCCGATGTTGAGCAGGCCGGAATCGAGGTTGGTTTTGATCATAATGGCGGGATGATATTGTTTAAGCATGTCGCATTCGGGAGAACTTAAATATTCCCTGATCAGATCATTTAAGTTCAACGATTCATTCGCCGTTGCCACTCCTCTTGCCATCGTTAACAGATCCTGAACGATGGCGGTGGCCCGGAGTCCCGATTCCATCATGGTTTTAAGCGGTTTTCGGAGTGTGCTGTCTTCGGGCAAATTCATTAATATCAATTCCGGATAGCTGACAATCCCGGAAAGGACGTTGTTTAAATCATGGGCAACGCCGCCGGCCAGCAGGCCGATGGATTCCATCTTTTGCGCTTTATGAAGTTGTTGTTGCAGTCGTTTTCGTTCGCTGATGTCGCGGGTGACCCCCAGGATCGCAATCGGCCGGTTTTCATCGTCATAAATAAACTTCATGGAAGCCTCGGTCCAGACGGTTGTTCCGTCCTTGTGATATTGTTCCAGCTCAATGGTGCGCGACCTTTCCGGATCATAATGGCGATCTGCGTCAAGGAGTTCCTCGGGCAGCAGTTTATTGACCAGTTCTAATGACGATGGCGTCAGCAGATCCTGAAGTAGATCGGAAGAGCGTCG
>QZJS01000110.1 GCA_003597945.1 Desulfobacteraceae bacterium
GCACGGTTTTTTCTTCCGTAAAGACCAGAGGGGCGCCTTTTAAAAAACTGATAAACCGTTCTTTTCCCTTTTGGGCGTCAATCACCAGGAAGGCCTCTCCCTTTTCCGCAGCCGCGTACGCCAGATGCCTGCCGTCCGGACTAAATGTCAGCAGGTCCGCCCATTCGTGTTTTCCAACGATATGGCCGTCACTGACAACTGCCACAAAACGGTCCTCCGGCTTCGCGGCGACATTGCCTGCAATATAAGCCATCCGCTCTCCACTGGGACAGAATATCGGGGGTTCGATATGATCAAAACCCTGCCCTTTTTCCCCGTTATCAACCATAAACCATTGCTGATTCTGAAAGGCCGGGTGCGCCAGACGGCGGCCGTCCGGCGAAAAAACGGGAATTCCCAATGCTTCATAGGACGCGTGGGCCTTGCCGTTGTGCATCAGCATTCCCTTTTTTTCTATTTCGGCCATATACGCGAACTGTTTCCCGTCCTGAGAAAACAGATAGAGGCCGATATTGTCGAACAGGGGACCGGTTTGGTTATCCACCACCATGCGCATGCTCATGTTCCCGCGGTTCTCTTCGAGCACCATGTATGCCAGGCGTTTACCGTCGTTGGAAAAAATCGGATTCCCGGCGATATATCGGTAGCTTTCTGATTTTTGACCGTTTAAGACAACAAAGGCTGCGTCATCCCCGTGGACCACGCAAACCAGATGCTTGGAATCCGGGCTGAACCTTACGCTGATGATGTCGCGATATCCAGGACTTTTTTTGTCGTTTTCCACAAGGCGCCACTGCACGCCTTTTCGGGCGGCATAGGCCAGCCTGCGCCCATCAGGGCTGAACGTCACATGTTTAATCTCATCATAGGCTTCGCCGGGTTCCCCGTTTTTGATCAAACTCCCGGTTTTGCCGTCAACAGAAGCCACGTAAACCAGGTCTTCCGAATCCGGACTAAACATCAGGCCCTGCCGATAATCGACAAATGCAAAAGGCGGGGATCGGTCCTGATTGACATATACAAAAAATTTTTCGCCCTGCCGGACGATATAGGCAAGTTTCATGGAATCCGGACTGAAAGCGACGGCATAAACCAGATCAAATTCACGGCCCATCTGAGTGTTTAACATCACCCGGGCTTTTCCGCCCGATTGAACGATGGCGGCCCAGTGATTGCCGTCGGGACTGATCACGGGCATATCCCGGGCGACCCGCTCCACATAAGGGCCACAGTTGTTGTTCATACAAACCTTGAAGCCTTTTTCGTCTTCATACACGTATGCCATTTTTCCGCGTGCCGGGAATGCTTGAATCGTTTCGGGTATAATACGACTTTTTTCGGGTATTTCGGCCATCAGGGTCGCGCGTTCAGTAAACCCAGGACGCGCCCGGACGCCGGAATCCGCCGCATACAGCGTCGAGACTCCTGAAAACCCGTAAAAAATCGTTAAGAAAAGAAAAAAAACCGAAAAAATGAAAGAGCAAAGACGCGGAAGGAATAAATCCGCCCGGCGGGCGGTACGCTGGATGAAAGCCAAAAAGATCACAAGCATAAACAGGAGGTTTGCCAACTTAGTAAAAATCGTTTTTCTCAATAAACGCGATGCGTGACGCAATATGGACTCCTTTCTTTCAGGACGGCCCTTATTAATACCCAGGTTACGGCCGGAAATCAACCTGAAAGTGGTGCGCCGTCATGCCGTCTATAATGATGGGGCCGAAATCAGCGGGAGAATAGATCCCCAAATTATCAGCATCCGTATACATCTCAATTTCTTCCATGCGGATACTCCCCTGCATAGGCAGGTTGAGGCGAACAAAGGCGCCTTCCGTATCCTGGGCCACATGGAACGTGGCGGCAGTAATGTCGCTCCCATCGCCATTCGGATTCAGATTTCCGACGGCAAACCGGCCCTGGGGATCCCAATTGGCGGGATTTGTATAATCGACATCATCAAATTGGCCGACCATGTAAACACCGCCAAAACGCAACTGGTCGTCGGCCGACTTATTGTAATCCCAGCTCAGTTCGTCGATTCCGCTTTTGAATTCAAGCTGGAAAGCCATGCCGTCCCCCTCGAAAACTCCCTGGGCGCCACGGGGCGCAAGCAGCAGCGCGAACTCTTCCATAAAACCGACGGGGTTATCCGGGCCGCGGGGAAGGCCTCTGAGATGGAGGCTGCCCATGGCCTCGTCGCAAAAAACAAGATCTTCCGTATTGATCAGTAAAAACACCTCCAACGCGGGATCATCATCCGGGCTCAGGGCGATAATACCCAACATGGACACGCCGTCAGGATTCTGAAAGACCTGGACGGCCAAAGGATGATTGGTGTCTAATATTAAATATGAGGCCGTGTCATTGAACTCGATCTTTCGGCTGCCGTCCCCGTCCGTGGCCTCGTATGCCCAGCCGCCATGGCTGTATATCTGGACATTGTCAAGCCCAACGGCAATGCCGTACTGGCCCACGATACCGTCCATGGCCGCATCGCTCATGGGTTCAAGACTCGCGGCGGACAGGAGGACCGGCATAAAGCAGATTAGACAGACCATCATCAAACCAGTGACGCGCATGCAACAGATTCCTTATTATATTTTATACGCCTTTTTCCAAACAATTAAAAAAGGGGAAGGGCGGGGCACCTCCCTTCCCCTTTACTACCAATTTTGTCTACTTATAACCAAATCCGTGTTTAGCAGCAGCCGCACCCGATGGCGCGGCTGCTGTTGTTTAGTTTGTGATCTTCCTCAACAGGAAAAATATTGACTACCAGGGAGCGGTTTCGCCCATGGAGTTGTCAAGCGCTGAAGAAGTGGCTGCCTGAGGAATCGAGCCAAGGGGCGCGATGCCGAGGCGACCGCCCATGATGGTCGTGGTGGTGCCGGCGTCGGTGGTGTACAGCGTACCTACGCTGTAGTAGCCGTTCGTAGCTATGCTGCCTACACCAATCGGCCCAAGATTTGTGCCGACAGGATAAGCAGCGTCGCCAACGATGAAAATCTGCAGGGCCTGCTGATTGCCGCGGACGCCTACGATTTCAAGGGTGGGCAGACCGATTTCTACATAGGAGCTGGCGGCAAAGGGTCCACCTGCAGGAACTATGTTGCCAAAAACACTGAACGCATTGTTCTGGGCAACGCGGATGCTCAGGACGGAGGGAGCCAGCCGCATACCCTGTCTCATAACTTCACCAGCCATGGCGGCCAGCGGATCATAGTTACCCCTGAGCAGGCGGTTAGTTGGGCCGGATACAGGCGACACAGTGCCCAACAAGCTCCCACCTTCAATCAAAGCAGCCGGGTTGGGTACCTTATTGAGGAACAGGTACTGAGCGGAACCTTCGGAATAAACCAGACCGATGGCGGCGGCAGCGCCGGAACCATCAGCGCCCAGTTTGGTTTCAAACCACAGTTCCCGTCCGCCGGTTTCCTGATAGACCTGAACGTTGTCAAGAGAGATGGCCACGCCGGACTGACCGGTGATGGATGCCATGTCGCCGTCGGTCATCATTTCCAGACCGAAAGCGGTAAAGGGAATAAGAAGCATTGCAACTGCCAAAGCTAATACTTTTTTCATTTTTGAATCCTCCAGATACATTTTTGATTAATTAGTGATGTTTTCCTCCACCCGGGCCACACGGCGCCGGGCGTCATCGTTCGATTCCGTCGGCGCAAGTTTTTCATTAAAAAAACCTGTGCCGCGCTTGGCCGTACCTTACAGCCCCTTATCACCTCCTTTCTAAAAGATTTTGTTTCATGGCGGAAGACTCAGGCGCCACCGTTCAAACGGGTTCGCCGCATGCGGATCATTAATTCCGCGTAAACTGAGCCCCGCCAAAATCAAAATAAAAACCCGGCCGGTAGTCGGCGTGCGGAGAGCCATAGGGATCAACGCCTCTGGCATCTAAAATTACATACAGGTGATCTTGGTCAAACGTAAAGGTTCCGCGACCCGTACCCGTCGAATCCATGGTATCTGCGTCCGCCCGGTAAAAGCCCTTTCGCGGATCATCGTAATATCCGCTGAAACTGGCGAAATCAGCAGATATTTCTCCTTCAACACTCGAAAAACCCCATTTCAGGCTAAGCAGGTGTTTATCGTCGGCGGTGATGTCGTCGAATTCGGCTTCATAGACAAAACCACTGAGGAGCAACGGCGTTTGCGGTTCACCGGCCACATATTCTCCGATATATACATCGGACCAGTCCTGGTCCCATCCGTATACGCCGCTGCCGTCGGGCCCGTAATTGGCCTTAAACGTTTCAATATGGGCGTTGATTTCAGCATCCATATTAAACCACATCTTGGCGGTGTTATCCTCGATCAGAAAATTTGAAAACCCACCGGCGGTAACGCTTTCCAGCTCGCCTTCCGAGAGCGGCTGCATGGCAAAGGCCGCTACGGGGAAAACAAGCAGAAAGACGACTACTCGTATTGAAAGTATATCATGTATGCGCGTCGGTATAAACATTCCTGAACACCGTATATTGATTTGTAACCGTTGAGTGATCCGTCGACATGATACGTCGGTTCATTGATGACCACCCGTTCATATCGCCAGGGGTCGTAAGTGATGCTGTGCACGATGGTATCGACCGTCAGGGGCTTGTCGTCTGCTCCGGTCAGGTTCATCTGATTCAGCTCTTTGCGCAATTGCAACGCGTAATCATTGTCGACCATCTCCCAGCCCTCGGCATAATAATCATAATAGCTGGGGAGCACTTTATCGGTATCGATCACAAACCAGAGCTGGGTCTCTTCCGCCTGCCGGCTGTGCCAGTTAAAGAATCTGGTCTCTTCCATAACCCAAGTGTCCGCGTTCAGATCTCTGATCGTCAGGCTCATGGGCCTTCCACCATAGATCAGGCCCTTTTTTTGCATGTCCGACATCCAGAAGCCTCTTGCGTCGGCCGGAAAACCGTCCTCATAAATTCGTGTGCTAACGGCGCCATCCTCAAGCATGCGGACGGCGTCTGCCGTGTACGCAAGTTGCCGGTAACCCGCGGTGACTCTGGCCATTTCGGCCGCACCCATCTCATCCATGACGACCGCATCCCACAGGATCGGTTCTACCGTTTCCAATTCTTCCGTGGCGACCACATCCCATGGGAGCAGAATCAGTTTGACAAGCAGGATGACAAAAACAGTAAAAATATATTTGTTTCCGGGCACGGTCTCTCCGGTCATTTACAAGGAAACAGATTTCTTCTTATGTGAACACTGTTAGCCTGAAAATACATGATTCAATATTGAGTGTCAAACAAAAAATTAAAAATTCCATTTAACCCCGGCAAAGAAGGTATCCAGGCTCCCGCTATCGGTTATTTCCGCCTCGTAACCAAAGTATGCCATATTATAATCTCCAAACAGGGCGGTTATCCCGGCCCCGACAACACTGGTGCTCTTATCCGTACCCGCGCCGGTCACCCGTATCTCCCGGTCCGGACTTGCCGGCGCATTGGCGAACCGGGCGTCTATGTCCACATCCCCTTGCATCATATCGTGCCGGTATCTGGCGAAAAGTTCCGGGACCAGAACAAAGGTGGAGCCGCTGATCTCCCGGCCCAGGTTTATCCCCAGCACACCGTACAGGGTTTCCTGGGAGTCGGAGTCGATTTTGAGATTGATATCGCCGCCGCGTTGTTCCCTGATCCCTTCCCGATGCTGATAAATGTATTGCAGGGAGGCGGAGGGCACGATCTTCCAGACCTCGCGGATCACGAGATTGTAACGGGCATCCGTGTACGCGGACCCGTCGTAGATATTAAATCTGGATACGGCCGTTGAAGGCCCGGCATACAAATCCGACAGATCGATGCCGATGTTGGTTCGGGGAATATATGTCGGCACTTCGGGATACATCATTCGGCGCTCCTGACGGTTCTGGTGCACCCCGCCGCTGAGGGCCACGTCAATCTCAAGATTATTGCGTTTTAGGGTGATATGGGGGCCCAGGCGAAAGCTGTCGGTCCGCAAAACCCCACGATTGTCGTCAAACCGGGCGTGATTGTAAGTATACCCGATACTGGCGCCGGTGATCAATTGCGGGGAGCGCTCGCGTTCAAAGCCCAGGTAATACCCGCGGCTCCTGTATTCATGGCCGGTGCGGTTGATAACGGCATCCACTTCCGCCTCCCGGTGAAATCCGCCGTAAAACAGCCGAATGGGTTTCGCCCAGGTGCTGGTTCCCAGACGTTCGGGATGGATACGAGAACGGACCTTCATGGCCTCCTCGGCGGCCGCCGGGCTCAAATCAGGCGACGGCGCGGCGGTACCCAACATTTCCGCCAACTGATAGGCGTCGCCGGTGACCATCTGCAGGCGGCTCCGACGCGCGCCCTGCATGAGATGCCGGCTCATCTGTCCGATCTGGTCGGCATTTATCCGGAAAGACGCCTGATAGGGCTCGGGATCCAGGACCGCCAGGTTGCTTTGCAGGTGTGACTGTGGGACCGTGTCTTCAAGAACGCCGTCCAGGAGGCTGTCCATGGTGTACCGCAGGTCCTCCAGATACCCCGCGTCCCAGCATGCTTCGAGGGCGCGCATGGTCCGGGCCTGATTTTCGGTCTGGACAAAATCCTGATAATCGGCCATCCGGGTCAGACTGAACGACGCGCCGGTCGTCCAATAGAAAAGGTCTACCCTGTAGAGCTGGGAGAAGCTGTGAACAGCGTCGAATTCGCCGGTCAGGGCCGACCCCGCTGTTAAAAAGGTATAGGTTGAACCCTCTTGAACTGTGAAACCTGAATAATCGGTGACTTTTAGGGCACCGCCATTGATGGCAACGTCTCCGGAAACATCGATTTTGCTGTTGTTGTTGTCCCCGCCCGCGATGCCGATTTCGATGACGGCGTCCTGATCGATGACAAGATCTCCGGAGATGGCAAGCGAGCTAATGGGGTCTTCCGGGTGGCCGGCAGCGATGGCGCCGCCCGAACGGACAAAGACGTCGCCGCCCACGGTGCCGGCGCCGGCGAGCCTGCCCTTGTCATTCACCTCCAGCCGATTCAGGTAAGACACCATGGAATCGTCTTCAAGGGTGAGGCCTCCCCCATGATCTCCGCCGATAAAAAGGGAGTTAATGCCCCATGTGCCGGCTCCTTTTATAAGCCGCAGGTGGGGATTCTGGTCTTCTTCGAGGCCCGCGATGGTAAAATCGCGGATGCCTGTTACATCGTTGTGTTCATACAATCCGCCGTTGACGGCGATTTCTCCGTCCTGAAAATCAAGCGTACCACGGTTGATCAGATCTTTGGTGGTAACCGCGCCGCCGCTCACGACCAGGGAGGCGCCATTTTCGATATCGATGCCATCCACGTCCACTTCCTTGCTCAGGCGCATTTCGCCGCCTTCAATGCTCATCGCACCGGCGGTCACATCTCCCAGTGTCCACGTTCCGCCATATTGAATGATGCCGCCCTCGCCGAAACCGATATTTCCCACCGAGGCATTATCCGTCTCTCTTAAATGAATCAGGGCCTCAGATGTGTCCCCGTGATGTCCGATGCCGCCGTCCACTGTGGCGTAAAGCGTCACGGACCCGCCCACGGTTTTCCCGCCGAACCTGATGGCATCACCGTTTTTTTCGCCGTCGGCGTCTTCGCCGGTGACCGCAATCGTGCCATAATTGGTGATATCCGCTGTACCGGCGGCGATAAAAATACCGGCGTCCTCACCTTCGATGTCGCCGTAGTTGACGATGTCGCCACCCCTTAATAAATAGATGCCGGCAATACCCCCTTCAATTTGTCCGGTCTCATGGTTGACGATGCGGACGTCTTCCAGTTGTCCTCCCTCGTAAACCCCGTAAAGCCGGCCCTTGATCTGGCCGTAGTTGTCAAGGCTGAAGGACCGCCCTTCGGCGTAATCCATGGGTTCATCGCCGCTGTAGTCCGGAATGGAGTCGGGATCATCGCTGTCGCTTTCGATATAATTCGTCAGGATGCCGGAATGATCGCCCCGGATCACGCCGTCGGCGGCATTTACAATGTGGCCTTCCACACCCCGGTACACCAAGACGCCGAACCGGGAGGGGTTTTCATCGGGGTCATCATCGTAATGGGGACCGATATTGCCGTTGTTGGTCAGGGAGAACGTGAAAAAATCCGCATCGTCAGGGTCCTCGAAATTTCCGAAGGACAAACTCGCCCATCGGCCGTAGAGAAGCGCATCCTTGCCGATGTTGATGTCATGCGACCCCATCGCCAGCATGCCGTCGCCGAGTTCGTCCCGATTGATAATGCGCGAGCCCTCTCCTATGGTGATGGATTCGTAGGTGTTCCCGACGGTGATGGCGGCAAGCGTTTTAAGGTCATAATCACCCCTCCTGACCGGGTCGGCGCCGGTTTCCCTGTGCCATCTTGCCCATTGGTCCTTTAAGTTCAGCGTGTCGGGGGGGATATCCGCGTCAAGCACCGCGCCCGGCTCAAACCTTATTGTATCCGACGCCGGGTCCAGACTTACAAACACGTTTGGCTGATCCACGGTCTGGCCGCCAAGGAACACGTATCCGCCTGTTGTTACATCATCCGCGCTTACCGGCGCGGCCGCGATGCCAAGCCAGAAAAGCACCAGCAGCAGCAGCGCCGCCGCTGTATTGGCAAATCTTACATAAAGAGGGCTTACAAACATGTTGATTAACCTTATCTGCGTGGTTGTGTTGGAATGAGGAGCAAAACGGCCAAAAATTCAAAGCCCCGGAGCGTACCGACGGAAAACCGACGGGACGTTGGCACTTTAATCCTTGAACCCTGTCCAAAAAAACAAGAAAGATACAACAGAATAATTTAAAAAACATGGAAAAGTCAAGTAACTATTCAGTAAATGTTTTAGCGAAAGAGTTCAACCTTTACAATTTGGATCAGGCAGCCTATAATTTATTTCATCCTGTTACAATAAACTTATAACAGACCAACCTGCCGGGAGACGGTCATGAAACAAACACCTTTTATCCTTTTTGCAGTATTGCTGCTGCTCATAGCGACCGATCTGCATGCGGAAACAAAGGACTTGCCTGAACAACAATCCCAGGACAAATCATCGGTCGAAAACGTTACCTTATTCCCTGGATTTTTATCCTTATTTCTCCCATTGCCCGCAGCTTCCACCATCCCGGAAATCCGAATGCCCCTTGTTTACGACAGACTCCCGGGTGACAAGTCATGCCCCATTGATATAAAAGGCGGCAACATGCGTTACAACGGCCACACCATTATCATGGAAGACCTTACCATTTTTACGTCACCTTTGATTTTTCGCAATATCAGGCCTGAAGGATCTGAAACCGGCCCCGGCTTCGGAACCGTTTACCAAAATGGCGGAAAGCGTGTCATTTCCGGCAGCATTACCATCGAACCCCTTCCCTGACGTGAATCGGGCATTATCATGGGATCACGGGCGGGCGAACAACATATAAAGGACGTATCCATGCTACAATACCAAGTCGTGAGACATGAAACAAGCAAAGAATGGGTCATGCTGCTGCATGGCCTGGGAGGAAGTTCGAGCATCTGGTACAGGCAGGTCCCGGAGTTATCGAAACATTACAATCTGATCCTCCCGGATTTTTTCGGGCACGGTATAAGCAGGCAGACCCTGCCCGTTTATACGTTTGAGCGGCTGGCCGATGAAATGGCTCTTGTGCTTGATGATCTGAACCTGGATCGTGTGCATCTGCTCGGGGTTTCCATGGGCTCGGGCCTCGGAAGTTTCATGGGTGTCTACCATCCGTCCAGGATTAAATCCATGGTGCTGGGCGGGGCCACTCTGGGCATGGATTTTCGCACCACAACAATGCTGCACGCCGCCGATATCCTCAGGCACGTGATGCCCTATATGTGGTTATATCGTTTCTTCGCGTGGATCATGATGCCAAGATTCAATCATTCCCGGAGCAGACATATTTTCATCCGGGAGGCCCATAAGCTCGGCCGCAAGGAATTCATGAAATGGTACCGGCTCCTCAAGCAGTTTCCTCTGTGCCAGCTTGAATTGCAGCGCCCCGTTTTGTTCGAAATCCCCAAACTTTTTATCTCCGGAAGCCAGGACCACCTGTTTTTACGGCAGGTCGTCGGCTGGACAAAACTGGATCACAACGCGACATTGCATATCATTAAAGACCACGGGCATTTATGCAATATCGAGTCGCCCGAGGAGTTCAACCGGGTTTGTCTGGATTACTTGAGGAAGCATGAGGGATGAGGCCTGAGTTTTCGGGGGTCATTCTCGGGGGTCAAACCTTGAATAGTGATTAATCGATCGCAAAACCGGAAACCTGGGAAAAGTAGCAGTGGCTGTTCCCTATTATTGAATTAATTTATCGGCAACCCTTCCGTTTTTATTTTAAGAAAAAAAAGGGGCGGATTTTTCAGAACGTCATCCAGTTGTTTCATTATGCCTCCGGATTTGTATTGTTTTTGTATTATTATACTCCGGAATTCATAAACTGCAAGGGGAAGAAAAAAATTAGTGGAAACGTGACTGTGCCGCCGCCATTTTGCTGAAAATTGGTGGCTGTCCCCAATTTTTCGATATCAAATTAAATGAATGCCTGTTTTTAAGATCTCCTTCACAAACGGATTCCGAGGATCAAAATCAGCGGGTGAAAACGGCATGACTTCTATCGCGCTGCTGACGGACAGCGTGACGCTTCTGATCTTGTCCTTGTCCGACATCCGATCACCCTTAAATGCATCGGAAACCAAAGCGATATCTATATCGCTGAAATTATTATAATTTCCGGCGGCATAACTTCCAAAAAGGACGGCCTTTTGAATTGGAATTTTATGTCGTCTCAAAGCGCTTAAATACGCATCGACTGTTTTTTTTATTTCAGCAGGGAGCTGAGCCATCCATAAAACTCCTTTATCCTGCCTAAATATTCAGCCGCGAATTCTTTGTTGCAGCGTCTGTAAAATTCGAATTTATAGTCAGGATAGCGCGTCTGAATATTAAAATCGGTTATTTTATCCAAAAAAAATTTCTCAAAAAGAACCTAACTCATTGATCATTTAATTTCAAGAAGTTCTTCGTGACGGTGGTTAATCCCTTTCCCGCGCCGTCCTCCCCGCTGCTTGCGTCAATAATTGGGACAGCCAAATAAACCTGTAAGCAGACCCCGCCCACCGAACCTGAAGGTTTTTCCTGGGACTTGTGTGAAATTGTTTCTTGACAAGGAATATTTTTCTGTATTAATGGGAATCATAATCCTGAAAATATAGATAACTTAATGATGGATACCTACAAACCACGCATCATCGAGGATCGACTTGTTGAGTTGTTCCGCTATTATCCGGTTGTCGCCGTTCTGGGCGCGCGGCAGGTCGGCAAATCGACCCTTGTGGAAAATCTTTTTGGAAACAGGGTGGATACCGTTGTTTTTGATCCGGTGGTGGACATTGAAAACGCACGGCAGGATCCGGTTTTTTTTCTGCAAAATCACCCTCCCCCTGTTTTTTTCGATGAGATTCAGTCCGCGCCCGAACTCCTTGGCCCCATCAAGCGGCAGGTGGATCGGTTGCGGCAAAAGGGTCTGTATATCCTGAGCGGTTCCCAGCACCTTTCCGTGATGCGCGATATCGCGGAATCCCTGGCTGGAAGGGTTGCCCTGGTGCATCTCTATCCAATGACCTGGAGAGAACTCGCGGGCGTTTCAAAAGGGCCTTTTCTTGAAAAATGGATGGCGGGGAATGGCGATATTAACGCGATTGACGGTGTTAACGATGTTGCGGCTTCTGACGTTGACGACCGTTTTACCGCTGATCGCCAACCGGCGCCGAAGCTGTTTCCCCTGATCTGGCGCGGTGGATACCCCGGCGTTATGGATCTGCCGGACAACCTGGCGGGCGGTTACTGGCAGAGCTACCTTCAAACCTATATTGAAAGGGATGTCCGGTCCGTCGCCAATATCGTGTCCCTTCAGACCTTTGGTCAATTCATTCGGCTGCTGGCAGCCATGAGCGCTCAGGAGATCAACTACGCCCATCTCGGCCGTGAACTCGGGATGGACCGAAAGACGGCTCAGGCCTGGCTGGAAACGACGGCATCAACCTTTCTGTGGATCAACATTCCCGCATTTTCCCGAAATCCGATCAAGCGGATCGCGGGGCGGGGCAAAGGATATTTCGCCGACACCGGGTTTGTCTGCCAGTTGCAGAAAATCAGCACGCCGGATGCCATCGGCGGCCACCCCCTTCTGGGCGCGTTGTTTGAAACCTGGGTGGTCATGGAGATCATCAAGACCATACAGGCATGGCCGACAGCCCCCAACATTTATCATTTCAGAAGTTATGGCGGGGCCGAGGTGGATCTTGTGCTGGAATTCAATGGAACACTTTATCCAATTGAAATAAAATCAAAAAGCAACCCAACACGCAACGACGGCCGGGGCATTGGCGCTTTTCGGGAGTGTTTCCCCAGGGAAAGGATCGGCCCCGGCCTGATCATCTGCGCCGTGGAAAAACCCGCCCGGCTTTCGGATAATCTCCTGGCCGTGCCGTGGTGGATGATGTAGGAAAACCTGAGGGGAAGCATAGTACCTGAAACCCGAGTTTGAGGTATGAAACTTGGGGCCTGAGTTTGAAACCTGAGTGAGGCCGGGGGGTGTCGGTTGTGAGCCGGATCGTGGCCGCCAGGACTCTGAGGCGAGCAGCCGGCGCCCCCCGGCCGAACGGATCGAAGCCGAAACCGGAAATCCGAGTTTTGAAACCCGATGGCTGATTTTTTCGATTGAGACCGGACAGCCATAACATTAAAGTAGTTTTATAACCTACTTTATTTGGAGAGGCGGCATCATGAAAACCATCACGGCAGCGGATGCGAATCGCGGATTTTCCAGCTTATTGAGGGAAGTGCGCAAGGGTGAAGAAATTACGATTTTGTCACGCGGCAAGCCCGTGGCAAAAATCACTTCCGTTTCTTCGCGGGCCCTTCAAAAAAATGCGATGAAAACCCTCCTTTTATCCCGGTTGAAGGGACAGACAGTAACCGGGACCCGGAATTGGACGCGCGACGAACTATATAATGTATAATGATATGATGGTTTCGTAAAAAGGCTTTTTACGAGGGCATCCCGATATCACGGTGTAATGATTGATCATGCGAGCAGCCCTGGATACAAATATATTGGCCTATGCCGAAGGGGTCGGTGATGCGCCCCGCTGTGCCGCCGCCATCCGGCTGATCGCACAATTGCCGGCTGAGATTGTTCTGCTGCCCGCGCAAACTCTGGGAGAGCTTTTTCGAGTTCTCACCGCCAAAGCAAAAAGGGAGGCCGGGCTTGCGCGCGAGGCGATTATGACCTGGGCGGACAGTTTTGAAGTTGCCGACTCATCCTGGACGGCATTCCAGGCCGCGATGGATCTGACTATTGATCACAAATTGCACATCAGGGACGCTTTAATTGTCGCGGTTGCGGCGGAAAATCGCTGCCGCATTCTGTTGAGTGAAGATTTACAGGCCGGCTTCACCTGGAGAGGCGTTACGGTGGTTAATCCCTTTGACGCGCCGTCTTCCCCGCTGCTTGCATCTTTAATCGGGGACAGCGAAATAAACCTGTAAGCAGGGCCCGCCTCGTCACAAAATTAAGAGACTTGACTTTTCATGCCTTGGTGCTATCATAAATCATGATTTTAGATCTACATCCAAGGAGGACAATTATGGATATCATTAAAACAATCGGCCCAAGCGGGCAGATTTCCCTTGGCAAAAAATTTGCCGGGCAAACCGTGATGTTAAGCGAAGTAGACACGGGCGTTTGGCTGGTTAAACTGGGTCATTTTATTCCCGAAAATGAGAAATGGGTTCACACCCGTGAGGTTCAACGCGATCTTAATGAAGCCATTAACTGGGCAGGAAAAAATTCTCCCCGTGAGAGCGATATTGATCATTTGGAAGCCGGGGGCAAATAATGTCCGATGGCACCGCCATGTCTGTTCGCCTGGATCTGAATAACCCGGTTTTTCAGCGGGCGCTATTCAAACTCCCCAAAAATGACCAGCGGAACATCCTTAATACCTTACGAAAAATCGCTGACATGACCTGGGATCAAGTTTATACGGATCGCGGTTTGAGATGGGAAATAATTTTATCCCGGAAAGGTCCGAGTGGCAGTCGATTATACAGTTTTCGCATTGGAAAAGGATTCAGGGCAATCGGTTATCGCGAACAATCATGGCTGCGCATATTGTCTCTGCACCCGGATCACTCTGCAATTAATGATTCCGGGAAATCTTTAATTGTTTGGTAAAGTTTTTCAGATAAAGTCATGTATAAACCTCCCCTGTCCTTCATGAATATGAATAATCACAAATCAAGGTTTGACCCCATTTTAGGGGCGGCAAGGGCCATGCTGATCTTTTCGGTGAGGAAAGCAAATTTTTGGGAAACATAGTAATCCCGCATGTCGTTTTCCAGGATGGAGCCCAGCGTTACCGCAAAATCCCGGTCCTTGAACAGGTCCAGCCCGGCCCGAAGCCGGCGCAGCGCGGCGGCATCCAGCTCGGGGAGAGGCACGCCTCTTCGCAGAAGGAACTCAATGTCAAATGCGTCGCGGATTTCCGTGCGATCCAGCAACGCCGCGACCTTGTTTTTCATTGCCTGCTCAAGGGTATGGGCCTTGAGCACAACCTGCCGCGCACTGAACCTGGAAAAGGCGATTTTTTCCTGGTAATCGCAGGGTTTCATTTTCCGGCGGATCTCGATTTTCAATCGTCTCGGGTGCGCGCTGTGCCGCAATTCCAATAAAAGGGTATGGTGTTTGATCCAGGC
>QZJS01000124.1 GCA_003597945.1 Desulfobacteraceae bacterium
AAGCGGCCTGCGATCGGGCCGTCGTCCGCGCGCAACCGAGCGAAGAAGTCCCCTCCGGCGGCCTCGCCACGGCCGGCGGCGAGAAGCCCCAGAAGCACGAGCCAGATGATCCGACGCAACATTCATTCCCTCATCGCCCTGCGGTCCAACCGGCACTATAGCACCGCGGATACCCCTCGCTCCGGGCGAGGATTCCTCGGTGGGGTCGACGCCGTGGGAGAATCATCCCTGGTCCAAGGGTATACAATCACCAACCGATGCGAACTCAAGCCCTGCTCGCCCTTGTCCTGCTGCTGACCGCCGCCGGGACCGCGCCCCTGGCGGCTCAGGAGGTGTCGATCCCGCTGGAGCTGGAGGGCTCCCCCACCGCTCCCGACTCGAGCGCCGTCGATCTTCTCATCTTCGACGGCGAGCTGTACCTCGCCTCGGGCGACATGGCGAACGCAGCCGCCACCTTCATGCGCGTGATCGCAATGGATCCCGAGCGACTGGAAGGGCACCTCCTTCTCGCGCGCGCCCTCACCACAGGCATTCTCAATGACCAGGTGAAGGACATCCGGGCCGGCGCCGCCGAGGCGCTCAAGCAGTATCGATGGGTTCTCGCGCGCGACCCCGACAATACGGAAGCGCAGAGGGGCATCCGGCTCCTGCTGGACCGCTACACCCTTCCCTTTCTGGGCCGCCGGCGCGGGTGGCTGATCCTGGCCCAGCTCGCGCTCATGGCATCCATTATCGGGCTCGGCCGGACTAGTCCGGCGGCCCATCCGGAAATCGTGGCTCTGATCGCCTTTCTGGTGACGTTTTTCAGCGCGTCCCAGGATATCGTCGTAGACGCCTACCGGAGAGAAGACATTCCAGACGCGGAACTCGGTTTTGCCTCATCATTATACATCAACGGCTACCGCATGGGCATGCTCCTGTCGGGCGCCGGCGGGCTGATCCTGGCGGACCGCTTTTCCTTTGCCGACGTCTATCTCATCATGGCCGCCTGCCTGATCCCCGGCATCATCACCACCCTGCTGGCCCCGGAACCCAGGATCAACGGACGGCCGCCCAAAACATTAAAAGCGGCCGTCATCGAACCGCTGCTGGAATATTTCAGCCGCCCCGGCGCCATCTGGATTCTGGCGTTTATTCTTCTTTATAAAATAGGGGATTCCATGGCATCGGCCATGACCATCCCCTTTTATCTGGAACTGGGGTTTTCCAACACGGAAATCGGCACCATCGGCAAAATCTTCGGATTCTGGGCCACCATCGGCGGAGCCCTGACCGGCGGCATCCTGACCCTTCGCATGGGCATCTACCGCGGGCTGTGGGTATTCGGCTTTTTCCAGGCCGTCTCCACACTCTGTTTTGTATTTCTTGCCCGGATCGGATACAGCATCCCGGCCTTGTCGGCGGTCATCGGGTTTGAAAACTTCACCAGCGGCATGGGCACGGCCGCGTTTGTGGCCTTCATGGCCATGATGACCGACAAACGCTTCACCGCCACCCAGTACGCCCTGCTGTCCAGCCTCATGGGCGTGCCCCGGGTCCTGGCCGCCGCGCCCACCGGATACCTGGCCGGATACATTGGATGGGAATCCTTTTTCATCTTCTGCACCGTCATCGCCATTCCCGGCCTGCTGATCCTTTTCAAATTCGCATCGCTCGGTCTTGCAGCCGGAGCATCCGCGACATCCGGAACATCAGGCGCATCAACCGGCAACGATGCAGACGGATAAATTCATTTCATGTATTTGGGGAAACCGATATGATTTTCCGGGCGGGTTTGAAAAAGTGATTTTTTTATGGGAACGGCGTCACAAATCCCCTTTAAAACGGTATCAGTAATTAAAAAAGGAAAAAGGGGCCTGCCGAAGGGTATATGCTGGCCCACAAGTGCCCGAAAAAGATCTGTCCGTACATCCTACCGGCCATGTCGCGTTTGATGTGGATAATTCAAGAGCGGATCTATGAAAGGGCATACTCCAGGCCTTATTTTTACAAAGCCCATTGTGAAGATGTGGGCATTGATTGCGGCGGATGGGGAAGAGTGGTTATCGAAGCTAAAATCCTGGATCGACAAAGATAGCGGGCGAGAGAATTCGACTTTTTCGGAGCTGATTCCGGAAAAGTCTTGGCTTTTTCGGAATCGATGCCAGAATAGTCGGCATGCGCGGACCTTGTTATTATAATAAGCCGTTTATCATTTTCCTGATCCTGCTGATTTTTCAGGCGGCAAGGGTCTGTGAAGTGGATGCGGGTGTCGATTTCAGCCGTCTTTACGGATCAGACCTGGGCATGGGCATCGGGGCCAGGGCCGCCGGCATGGGCGGCGCGTTCGTATCCCTGGCCGATGACGCCTCCGCCGTGTTCTGGAACCCGGCGGGTCTGGCGGCCGCCAAACGTCTTCAACTGTTTGTTTCAGGGGAAACCCCTTCGGATTTTTCAGCGGTCGCTCTGGTCTGGGCGCCCGGGTTCGCTTTTGCCGAAGCCGTGGATCTGGCGGTGGGCGTCGGCCATGTGCGCCGGCTGGTGTTTACCGGCGACAGCGGGGCCGAAAACTGGAGCGGATACTCCTCCCACCTGCTGGATGTGGCCATGATCGACGTGGGACCGGATTTTTCCGGCCGCATCGATTCAAACACATACGACAACCGAATATCCGTCGCTTTTTCCCCGCCATGGTTCCGCCGTCTCAGCGTGGGCTTAACCTACATCTGCCTTACGTGAGATACCGATCTTGATCGGACCGGCGGGTCCGAAAGCGACCGTCGGACCATCGGCATCCGCTATCAGACCATGGATATGGGTTTCCTGTACCGGTTGACCGACCGGACAAAACTGGGGCTGATGATCAAAAACATCGCCGATATACGCTCATCCAGCCGCGGTGATCCGGAAAACACGTCCCGGAGCGACTTCACCCTGCCGACCTACATCACGGCCGGATGTTCGATGAAAACCGATTTACCATCCATTATGGGAAACAACTGGATATTTTCAGTAGACAATGAATTCATTTACGGCCGATACGGCTCATCCGCGGAAAACCGGGCGAGATTCTGGCTGCTCAGAGGGGGCGTTGAAAAACAAATCCATCCATCCGTTTGTCTGCGCGGCGGGGTGATCATCCCCATCATCGCCGAAACCGACAGCCTCGGCAACATCCGGGATGATCTACCGGGCTTAAAAATCGGCGGAACGTTGGGAATCGGCGTCACATTCGGGAAAATCATTTTCGATGCCGCCATTTACGGCGATCCGGCCCGCGGTTATATCGAGCAGACCATCCGGATCAAAGGAGTGGTTTCCTTGTCTATCCGATTTTAAGCTTTTTATTCCCTTCGATGCACCGCTCAATAACGATTTTATCCCCGCGCATCCAATAGCTGACAATGCGGTTATTTCAATAGTATTACTCCCAATAAATCCGTGATGTGTTGCCGAAGCTTTTCAGCTTTGAGGCAACACATAATATAGGCCGCGGTAAAAGACCGGCATGCCGGTTTGATGGGATATCAAACCGGCATGCCTTTTATGAAATGTACTGATAATCGTTTAGAACATCCAGATAAATTCCATCCCCAGCCGGTAGGCAGTGTCATCAGACTTGGCGCCCGGTATGACTGCTCCCGTTGCCGGATTCCGGAATGATGTCAAGGCACTGGTCACGTCTTCCACGGTGCCGCCGGGAAAGAAACATGAGAACTGGCCCTTGATAAATGAATGTTTGCTCGTAGCCAGCATGATCTCGTTATCCCATTCCGTGCCTGTATAGCCGGATTCCACTATAGTGGCCGCACCCGGATCAACGAAGCTGTTGACCATGATATCTTCGTTCCACCAGAAGGAATTCACGTTGGACTTTAGAATCAGGAACCGTTCGGGGGCCAGGGTGATGCCGACGCTGCTCATGGTCAGACCCGGATTGTCGCCCCGGCCGTTGCCGAATCTGCCGAGACCGTTCTGGAGGCCGCCGGTGGCGATGGGTGTGCCGTTGCCGTAAAGTTCCGGAAGGTACCCATACAACACGCTTCCCAGGACCAGGTTGGTGTCGCCGATGATGGTGTTCTCACCGCCGAAGTACTGGGCGAAACGCTGGGCATTTTCCACGCCCGTGTATCCGCCGAGCTCATCGTCATTGGGATCATCATCGCCGGTGGTATACAGAAAGCCGATGTGGGGCTTTATGCCGAAACCTTTGTCCGTGTCGAGTTTAAGGGCGATGTCGCCGGAAAACGCATACGCGGAGATATCATAGTCGTTATACGCCAGACCGGTTTCTTCAGCCTTGCCGAACTGATAAACACCTTCAACGAACAATTCCAGTTTGCCGAATTTTCCCGTGTAATAAGCGCCGATATGATGGGAATCGGTCTTCGGAGTGGCGCCTGTGTTGCCCATGATGTAATTCAGCAAGGAACCTGTCGACACATCCCGAATCCGGTCATACATATAAAACGGCTGGATCTTCTGACCTTCTTCAGGGGTGAATGTCAGATAGCCGCCATACAGGTCGCGGTCACTGTCACTGAGATCCCTTAACTTATTCACATCCGTCTGGAAGTTGTTTTCCAGAAGTTTAAAATACCCCACATTAAAACTCCATTTGTCGTAGTCGCCGGTGACCCAGAATCCCGGGTTGTCGTCACCGTACACCAGACCCGCGGCGTCAATCACGTCCACGCCCCAGATGTCATAGCCGGCGTGCAGACGCATGTTCATGGGCAGCTTGAATGTGCCGTGAAGCCGTTCCAGACCGAAGTTGCTGGAAAACTGATCTTTTCCCCCGCGTTCGTCCACCGAAGAATTTTCCAGGGGCCGGTCATATTCCAAAGCGGCATAAAAACTCCACATCTTGTCCTTGGGCATGGCCGTAAAATAGAGCTGGACTTCGCTGCGGATATAATTGTTGTTGATCCATCCGGTTTCGGTGATATGATTTTTGAAGAAGTTTTGCGTTAATCCGCCCCCCAGCAGTTTCATACTTCCTAAATCATCGGTCAATCCGAAATCCCAGTCGGTTTCGCTGGTGGGAATAATTCTAGCCCTTGCGCCGTAGCTCATTAAAATATCGTGTTTGGTCTCAAGAAAGACCTGACCCGGCCCCATCAGAATGTCTTTTTGCAGTTCAGCGTCCGAAGTTGAATCCGTGTCTGACACGGCAAATGCCATTGAAGATAACATTGCAATCGATAACAAGGCAACGGCTGTTTGTAAGATAATTTTTTTCATGAACCCTCCTCCTTAAAAGTTGATTATCATATTTAAGTCATCTGTTCATGCTTGAAAATTGATTGAATCGAATATTTCCGGCGTGTCACCTCCTTTCCCTGAAATATTGGAGATTATTTATTGGACTGATCCCGAAGCACCCGTTTGAGCATCTATCCGGTGGGCGTTCGGGGGATTTCATCGGTAAACTCGAAGAAAGGAATAGACATAGGAATAGGAATAGGAATAAGACATTGCTTTTCATGATCTGACTTATCTCAGAAATTGGATTGTATGTCAAGTTTTAACAGACTCTTTATCTTGTAGGCGGTTTCATGACGAGTTTCACTGTGTAGACACAAGACTTGCCGGATAGAAGAAAAATTAAGACGGTAGAGGAAAAAGAGCTGTTTTTCACAGATTTTGAGGGCACCTCTCCTGCTACAAAAACCGGAATTTCGATGGGCCGGGCTATATCCGATTCTCCAACCGGCTGAGGATTTCGTTCTGGATGGGTGCGCCCAGGTCGATGTAGGTGGCATTATACCCGCCGACCTTTACGATCAGGTCCCGGTATTTTTCGGGATGGATCTGGGCATCCCGGAGGGTTTCGGTGGAAACCACCGTGGGCTGGAGCTGCATCCCCCCCTGCTGGAAATAGGTTTTCAGGAGCCGGTAGAACTTGTCGATATTCTCGTCTTTTTCCAGGTTCTGAGGATGGATACGCACATTTACAGCCACGCCGTTCGCGGCAAAATCGTAGTTGAGTTTGGCCAGAGAATTCAAGACAGCGCTGATCCCGTTGGCTTCAGTGCCGTTTACCGGCGACAGGGAATTTGAAATCGGATCGAAAGCTTTGCGGCCGTCCGGGGTGGGTTTGGTGACAAACCCTTCGATCACGTGTACACCCATGGAATAAGCCCCCGCATTGTACCGCCCTCCCCGGAGCGGGACATACTTTGCCACTTCCCGGGTGAACAGATCCCACAGCCGGCACGCAAATTCATCGATTTCCGCCTGGTCGTTTCCCCATTTGGCATACTTGCGGATCAATTTCTGGCGCAGGATTTCCTGCCCCTCGAAATTGGTATTTAAAATTCCGACAAGTTCCGGCAGCGAAACCAGATGATCTTCATAGACGGCTTTTTTGATGATGTAGAGCGAATTGACCAGGGTGGCAAACCCGTAGGCGGTAATCGATGAAAAATTGTATTTTGCGCCGCCGCAGACATGGTCTTTGCCCGCTTCCATGCAGCCGTCGAGCATGGCCGAGACAAACGGGTGCTGAAATCGTTTCATGGCTTCCGCATCCCCGATCTCGGCAATCTTTACGCTACGTTCCACATTAAACGTCAGCTGCCGGGCAACAGCATCATAGAAGTCATCAAACGCGGCAAAACCGGCCGGATCCCCGGTTTCAAGGCCATCGGTGAGGCCTGACATACCGCTGACGCCGTTGTTTAGCACCAGTTCCAGCACGCCGGGCAGATTCATGAACATCCGGCCGGTGGCGGCAAAGCTGTTCCCCTGTCCGGTGGGCTCCACACAGCCGATAATCACGTAATCCCGGGCGTCCTCCCTGGAATAGCCGGCATTTTCCAATGCCGGAATGATCACATCGTCATTATAAAAGGCAATGCCGGAAGTGGACCTGAATACGGATACGGCGGCTTTGAAAAAAGCTTCCGGCGTATCCCTGTGGATACGCACCGACAGATCTGTGGTAAATACCTTCAAATTCCGGTAGGCTTCCAGAAAAAGATAGGAAAGTTCGTTGGTGGCATCGGTGCCATCGCTGTTCATCCCGGAAATGGTGACGGTCTGTGTATTCTGCCCCAGCGCGTTGGCGATGGCGGTCAACTCCGCCGGGATCAATGTCACATTCCAGGTGAGTTTCAGGTTTAATTCCTCGATGAGTTCAAGGGCGGATTCACGGGTAATCCGCCCCGCCTGCAGATCCTTTTCATAGTACGGCCACAGGATCTGGTCCAGTCGGCCCGGGGCAAGCACGCTGCGCTGGTAGATGATATTGGCGATATTCTGGGTAAACCAGATAAACGAAACCACTTCATAAAACGTATCCGGGATCGACCTGGTAAATTTTTCCATCATTTCCGCAATGGCGGTCAGTTCGGTTTTGCGTGGATCGGCCGCTTCGTTGTCTGCCATCTGATGTGCCAGATTTGAATAGCGCTTCGCAAATTCGATGGCAGCATGATAGTATATTTTTACCGCCTCATAGAAATCATGTTTTTCCCCATATTCGGGGTCATCTTCCTTCAATTGCGACTGGTAATCTTCGGCCGCTTCAATGATGCCCTTGTAGCCGAGCAGAAGGAGCTTTTCATACCCGGCGGACAAGTGCCCTTCGGTGGTCCCGGTCTGGATGGCGATATTGGGCACCAGGGCCGCCAGACCCTCTTTTGCCGAGATCAACCCCTGCCGATGCAATTCTTCTGGTATGATATCACCGGCCAGGGATCTGCCCTTCCAGTAAGGGATCATCTCCATGAGCGCATCAATATCCGCATCTTCGATAAAAAAAGGCTGTGGATGCCGGCTGGCCAACCCCGCATAGGTACTCCGCTGGTCCAGTCCCTCGTAAAACCTCTGGAGATCCAGATTGACTTTCTCTCCCAGATTCTTTCCGGTCTCGTTTCCCACCAGCAGTTCATCGTCACGGATGAAGATGGTCATGTTCTTCAGCGTCCAGGCGAGGCCTTCTGCCCTCCTGATGATTTCCGGTGCATCCGGGTTCTGCCGGTGCGCTTCGGTGAAATATTTCATTCGTTCGATGCAAATCTCATATCGGCTCGATAGGAGATCCTCTTTCATCCGGGCGGTTCTTGCGGAAGCGGTCTGTGCGGTCATTTTTTCTCTCCCAGGATATTGCGGTATGATGAAAAAAGAACAAATCGGAAATTGACGCCAATTATCCCAATTCTATATCCATTCGATGGCATTATCCAGCTAAAAAACGATGACTGCGCTTCCCTCAGGATCAGGTTTAGAAGACTGCCGCTTCATAAGTATCTCACGACAGAGGATAATGTATCGGGCCAGGTTCTCCAATCCCCGCTCATCACCCGGCCAAATGTCTGGACCGTGATCACACCGCCGGCTACCGCATCGTCATATCTATTCCAACGGTGACCCATGACAAGGGGCAGCCAATCATCACGGCGATAGCGGCCGGACCATATCCACGGTGAGGGTGGCGGCGCCCCAGTTCTCCTCGACGTTGCCGGAAAGCAGGTAAGGCCGGCCCGGGGCCAGGGAATGACAGAAGCGGTGATAGGTCTTGGGGAAGAAAACGGTTTCCATGATGCCGGTTTCATCCTCGAAGGTGACGAATTTCATGGGATCGCCCTTTTGCGTTAAAACGGTCTTACCGGTGATCAGCCATCCGGCGGTCCGGATCCGGCGGCCCACGTGGTTTTCCAGGTCGCAGGCCTTCATCATGCCCCGATCCCGGAGACGGTGGGCAAACAGCGTCATGGGGTGGCGATCGCACAGAAACCCGAGCACCTTGAACTCCCGTCTCAGTCGCTCACGGAGATCTTCTTCCGGCAGGTCCGGGGCCGGCGGAGGGTTCGGGGGAGGAGCAGCCGGGAACAAATTCCTGTCACGGGGCCGGCCGTCACGGGGTTGCCGGTCACGGACCCGCTGCCAGCAGGAAAACTCCCACAGCAGGGCGGCCCGGTGTTTTTGCGGATGAAACCGGTCCAGGGCGCCGCACTGGATCAGGGCCGCGGCCTCGGTCTCATCCGGCCGGACCCGGTCGAAGAAATCCGCCGAAGAGACAAACGGGAATTTTTCCCGTTCAGCAATGATGCGTTGGGCTGTCGGCAGGTCCATGAGCCCGGCTGTCCGTGGATTCCGCGTTTCGAAGCAACGCCGGGCCGTATTCCCGATCGAAGGTCCTCCTGAATGCCCGGCCATATGCATGGACAACCCCCGGACCGGCAAGAGCCCCACCCGCATGGTCCGGCCGCATCCCACCCAATGGACCTCGCTTTCGGTCACATCCGGCGGCAGGACCGTGATCCCCAGGCGGCGGGCTTCGGACACATAGGCGAAGGTGGAATAAAACCCGCCCTGGTTGCTGATGACCGCGGCCATGAATTCAGCCGGGAAATGGGTCTTGAGATAGGCGGCCTGAAACGACACCCGGGCATAAGACGCGCTGTGGGGCTTGCAGAAGGAATAGCCGTTAAAACTCATGATCATCTTCCAGATATCGGCGATCCGGGCGTCGTCCAGGCCGTTTTTACGGGCTCCGGCCGCAAACCGCTCCAGATAATCCTTCAGGTGGCGGTGCCGATCTTTGCGGGACATGACCTTGCGCAGGCCGTCGGCCTCGGCGTGGGAAAAACCGGCCACGGCCACAGCCACCCGGGACACGTCCTCCTGGAACACCATCAGGCCGAAGGTTTCGGAAAGCACGTTCTCGATCAGGGGATGGATCGGCGCCCAGGCTCCGCCCCGGAGCCGGCGGATATATTCCTGGATCACGTCATTGGCCGCCGGCCGGATGATGGAGGAATGGATCACCAGGTCCTCAAACCCGCCCCTGCCGGTTTTCTGCTGGAGCAGCCGCATGGCCGGGCTTTCAATGTAAAAGCAGCCCATGGTGCGGCCCGCGGCCAGGGACCGGCGGGTGGACGCGTCGTCTTCGGGCACCCATTGCCTTTCGTCGAACTCAATGCCGTTGCGCCGGACAGCGGCCACTGCGTCCCGGATCACCCCCAGGCTGCGGTTTCCCAGCAGATCGATCTTGACCAGGCCGGCGTCTTCGGCCCCGTCTTTATCCCACTGGATCACGGGCACCCCCTTGGGCGCCTGCTGAACCGGCACATACGCATCAATGGCGTCGGGCGTAATCACCACGCCGCCGGGATGCACGGACAGATGCCGCGGCGCGTCCACCAACCGCCGGGCAATCGACAGGATCTCCGGCCAGGGCGCCTGAAAATCCAAGCCCCGCATCTGGGGCAACCCGGCAACGGCCTCGGGGAACGCCTCATCAAATCCTTCCGCCCGCCACATCCACGGCAGGCGGCGGGTAACCCGGCCGATCTCGCCGTCGGTCAGGCCGAACACCGCGGCGGTCTCCCGGATGGCCATGCGGGCCTGAAACCGGACGTGATTGGCCACCATGGCGGACCGGCCCCTGTATTTTTCAAGGACGTTGGCAATCACCTGATCCCGCTCATCCCAGGCAAAATCCACGTCAATGTCCGGCGGATCGCTTCGGCCGGGATTCAGGAACCGCTCAAAATAAAGATTGTACCGGATGGGACAGACATTGGTGATGCCGAGACAGTAGGCCACCAGGGAAGCCGCGCCCGATCCCCGGCCGCAGGTGCGGGGGCTTTGGGAGACGATATCGGCCACAATGAGAAAATAGCCGGAAAAATTCATTTTCGTGATGATGTCAAGTTCATGTTCCAAGCGACTGACCACGTCTTCCGGTAGTCCGCCGTAGCGCCTCCGAGCCCCGTCATAGGCGGCCCGGCGCAGATGCGCGGCGGCTTCGGCCGGATCATCGCTCTGATACGGCGGCATCACCCGACCGAAATCCGGACGGGTAAAGATCAGCCGATCGGCGATGGCCAGGGTATTTGTGATGGCTTCGGGACAGACGGCAAACCGGCAGCGATATTCGTCCGGCCCGGCCAGAAATGCGGCGGCCGGAGCCGTGTCTCCGGGGGCCAGCCGGGAAAGGGCGGTATTTTTGTCGATGGCCCTCAGCACCCGGTGAACGGCGATATCCTCGGGCTTAAGGAAAAAGCTGCCCGGCACGGCTACCAGGGGGATATCCAGCTTTTGGGCGGCCCGGCGCAGGGCGTGGGCGGCGGAAACGGGATGGCGAGGCATAGCCGCCACCACATCAACCTCGGCGGCGCGCCACGCGCAAAGCAGCTCCGCATCCGAGGAGAGCATCACTAGGCCCTTAGAAAAATCAATGACGGCGACGGACAGATCAAAGGCGACATCTGTGTGCCGCCGCGTCAGCAGACGGCAGAGGTTCCGGTATCCGGTCATGTCTTTGACCAGGCAGACGGCCCGTCGCGAGATTTTTTTATCCGTGATTTCCGCGCCGATGACGGGCCGGATCCCTTCCCGTTCGCAGGCGGCGATAAACGGCCAGAGCCCGTAAAGGTTGTCCGTGTCGGTAAGGGCCAGCCGATCATACCCCAGCCCCGCGGCATGCCGGCAGAGAGCGTCGATGTCGGCTGTGCCCCACATCAATGAATAATAAGAACGAACCAACAGTGGGATCATGTTATTCCATAGCGTATTACGCCGTATCCGCGTCGGCTGCGTCATCGGCTCTTTAACTTACAAATGTTAGCCGTCATCGCCTCAGCCTTGCCACTTTGATGACATCCACGACTTCCACGCACGTAAGAACCGGGATCGTTAAACCAACTGCGAGGCGCGCCGGCCGTCCGCCCGCGAGCGGTTTTGGGTGTGTTGCCGAAAAGGCCGGGACGGTTGATCCGCGTTAAGAATTTCTCACTGTTTGAGGGCGAAGCCCGAGTTTGAGAAATTCAGCGGATCAATCGTCCCGGCCGGCAACACGCGCATAAGCGAGTGGATGGACGGCTGGCGCGCCCCCCGACGTGGATCTGAGGCCAACCCGTTTTCACGATGCCGCCAGGGTGCGTCCCATGAAAATGCCGTCATGCCCGAAGCACCGCCGGATATGATCCATCGCACGAATCAGGGAGTCACGTTTTTGTTCCACGGCGGCGGATGCGGTCGGGAAAAGTTCCATCTGGGACGGCGGCAGGACCGGCTTGAGGCAGGTCAGCCGGATCCGGCGCACCCGCACCCGACGGGTCCAGGCCAGGTAAAGGACGGCCCGGGCCGTCTCAAACAGGGTGATGTCGTTGCCCGACGGCGGACGGACGGCCAGTTGGCGGAAACGGCGCAATCCGTCGGCATGCTCCAGCATCAGGGCCAGGGTCCGGGCGGCCCTTCCCCGTTGCCGCAATTCAAGGCCGATTTTTTCGGCCAGCCCATAGACCGCCCGTTCCATGGCGGCGACATCGTTGGTGTCCTCGCCGAAGACGTGTTCCGCCGCGATATGGAGAGGTTTTCGGCCCGCCGGCAGCACCGGCGAGAGATCGATTCCGCGCACGGCGTCGAAAATCACGCCGGCCCGCCGGCCGAAGGGGACGCTAAGTTGATCCAAGGTCAGAGCCGCCACCTGGCGCACCACGACCAGGTTGAATTCTTTCAGCCGGACCAAATCTTCCCGCTCAATGCCGGGCAGCAGGCCCACGGGCAGCGGCGACAGAAAAGCCGATTCATCGCCGGGGTTAACAACATATTCCCCGGTGGGTTTTACCACCCGGGTGGCTGCCTTGGAAACCAGCTTGTTGGGGGCCACGGACCAGGCCGGCGTCAAGCCGAGGCGGGCGTTGATCCGGTGGCGCATGCGCCGGGCCACGTCCGCGGGAGCCCCGAACAGACGATGGGTGCCGGTGATATCGATAAACAGATGCCCGTCGGTCTCTCCGGTCTCGATGAGCGGGGAATAGGAAAGGGCCTCCCGGAAAAGATCGGCCATGACCCGTTCATACCGCTCCGGCCGCGGCGGCAGAATGGCCGCGTCCCGACAGCACCGCAGGGCTTGGCGCAGAGGCATTCCCTTGCGCACCCCGCCCTGGTAGGCTTCCTCGCTCATGTCAAAGACAAGGGCCCGGGAAGCCTGTTCCGGCGCGATGATCACCGGCCGGTCCCTGAGATGGCCGTCGGCCATCCGTTCCACGGCTACTGCAAAGTCCGCCACATCGAGATGCACTACGGTCCGGGGCCGATCGCCTCCGATGCGCGACGGCTTTCGGATAACCGCAGAGGATGCCGCCGGCGCGTTCATACCCGCTCCATGACCTCTGGCCCGCGCTGAATGCCGATCACCCTGCCCTGCACCAGGACTTCGCCAAAGCCGTATCCCACGGGATCATAGGCCGAATTTTCGGGCTGGAGGACGATGCGGCCGGCGCGGATGAAAAAACGCTTGACCGTGGCTTCTTCCCCGTGGATCAATGCCACCACGATCTCTCCGTTATGGGCATACTGCCGGGGCTCACAGATAGCGATATCCCCGTCGAGAATTCCGGCGCCGGTCATGGAATCCCCGTTGACGCGCAGGGCAAACAAGTTTTCGCCCTTATAAACATCTGAATCAACTATAATCTGCCCGTCCCACTCCTGCTGGGCGTATATGGGCAGACCGGCGGTGATCCGGCCGATCACCGGCACCGGGACCCACCGGCCGGCAACCGTGTTTTGCCGGTCGAAACCGGTCAGATGCACCTCTCGCCGATAGCGGCCCTCGCGCTGAATAAGCCCCTTTTTCTCCAGAATTTTAAGCGTCTGGGCCACCGCCGTATGACTGACGTTCAGATCCAGTGCCGCCCGGCGCAGGGACGGGGATGTCCCGGTCTCGGCAATGCATTCCCGGACATAATCCAGCAGACGTTTCTGCTTGGGGGATAATGACAACGGCATGGCGTAACCTCCTTAATTACAAATGATGATTCCATCTCTACTCCGGCATCAAGTAAATGTCAATGTAAAGTTTATGTAAATGCATTGTAAAATTAAAATAAACCACCAACGCTTTGCGCTATAATCAGTTTTACAGACATCATTTTACAATTGACAATGAGCAGCATTGATTGCATAATGGTTTCAAAATGAAATCAATGGGAGGTGCCGGATATGGCGACGGTTACGGTAAAAAACATACCGGATAGACTTTATGAGCGTCTCAAGTCGGCGGCGGAAGCGAACCGACGGTCCATCAACAGTGAAATTATCGTATGCATTGAAAATACGGTGGCGAGTCATCGGATAGATGTCGGCGAGATGCTGGAAAACGCGCGCCGGCTCCGCCGGTTGACGGCCGGACATCCCATCAGCGATGAAGACTTCAACCGGGCCAAGGCCGAGGGCCGGCCATGATCGTGGTGGACACCAATATCATCGGATATCTCTTTCTCTCCAGCGATCAATCCCCGTTGGCCGAGCGGGCCCTGCAAAAGGATGGCGAGTGGGCCGCGCCCATTCTCTGGCGCAGCGAATTCCGAAACGTGCTGGCACTGTATGTGCGAAAAAATCTCATCACCCTCCATCAAGCACAGCGGATCATGACCGATGCGCTGGCATTGATGCGAGGCAGGGAGTTTGAATCGTCATCCCATGAAGTGCTGCGGCTGGCCGCTAAAAGCAACTGCTCAGCCTATGATTGCGAGTTTGTGGCCGTTGCCGGCGATCTGGGCGTCCCGTTAATCACCGTTGACAAACAACTGCTGCGCGAATTTTCGGCGGCAGCCGTATCGCTGAATACGTTTGTAAAATCATTTCTAAAAAACGTATAGAAGCTGTTTCAAAACCTCAGATCAGGTTCAAGGGCAAGGCGCAGGCCGATGAAAAAGCGGAGCATATTTCAATATATGTGAGCATTTTGAAGCGGG
>QZJS01000104.1 GCA_003597945.1 Desulfobacteraceae bacterium
AGTGATTCCGCAGATTTCCGCCATTATGGGGCCCACGGCAGGTGGCGCCGTATATTCTCCGGCCATGACCGACTGGATTTTCATGGTCAAAAACACCAGCCATATGTTTATCACCGGGCCTGACGTCATTAAATCCGTAACCGGCGAGGCCATTACCTTTGAGGATCTTGGCGGCGCCATGACCCACAACGAAAAAAGCGGGGTAGCCCATTTTGCCTGTGAAAGCGATGCCGACGCCATCGCGCATATCCGCAAAATGCTGTCTTATCTACCGTCCAACAACATGGAAGATCCGCCCATCGTTGATACCGGCGATGACCCGAAACGCTGTGCTGCCATACTCGACACCTTTCTGCCCGATGATCCGAACCGACCCTATGACATGAAAGAGATCATCCGGGCCATTGTGGACCAGGGCGAATTTTTTGAGCCACATTCCTATTTTGCCAAAAACATTATCGTCTGCCTGGCCCGTTTAAACGGAAAAACCATCGGCATCATCGCCAACCAGCCCATGGTCATGGCAGGGTGTCTTGATATCGACGCTTCGGATAAAGCCACCCGCTTTATCCGTTTTTGCGATGCCTTCAACATTCCGCTGCTGACGCTGTCCGACGTTCCCGGCTACATGCCGGGAAGCCACCAGGAATGGGGCGGCATTATCCGGCACGGGGCAAAGCTGCTCTGGTGTTATTCCGAAGCCACGGTGCCCAAGCTGCTGGTGATCATCCGCAAGGATTACGGCGGCGCCTATATCGCCATGTCATCCAAACATCTGGGGGCCGACATTGCCTTTGCCTGGCCCACCGCGGAAATTGCGGTCATGGGCGCGGAAGGCGCGGCCAATATCATCCACCGCACCGAGATTAAAAACGCGGAAGATCCGGCCGCCAGGCGGCAGGAAAAGATCGCGGAATACCGGGACCTGTTTTCCAATCCCTATTGCGCGGCCCGCCGGGGTTATATCGATGACGTCATCATCCCTAGCCAGACACGGCCCATGCTCATCGACGCCCTTGAAATCATGTACCGCAAACGCCAGGCCCTTCCGCCCAAGAAACATGGAAACATACCGGCATAGAAATTTTTATATTTTTATATAAGGAATACGGCACATGAGTCTGACCCGAAAGAAAAAAGCCGCCATTGCGGCGGTGACGCATTATTTAAAAACCGAAGCAGAGGCCGCCCGGTTTTCAAACGCCGTTGATCAGAAAGATATTGACCAGCCGGCTAAGACCATGCCGGTGGATATGTCCACACCCTGGTCCATGGGCGGCCGCGTGCATCAGATGCAAATGCGGTCCATGATGCAGTGGAAGGTTTTTCACGGTTTCACCCGCTGATGCCGGTCGACGCCGGAAAATCAGGTTTAACAGGGGAAACAAAAAAAATACAAACCAACGCTATCGCAATATGTCAATATTAAAGGAGACGCCAATGACGGACCATTTTTCAGTTAAAATGACGGATCTGAATTTCGATAAAAAACGTCCTCCCGCGGAAAATCCGCTTAAAATCGAGGACCTGTCCCTGCGCGACGGCCATCAGTCCCTGTTTGCCACCCGAGGCAGGACCGAGGATATGATTCCCGTTGCCGAGAGGATGGATGAAATCGGTTTCTGGGCCGTTGAAGTCTGGGGCGGCGCCACCTTTGACACCATGCACCGGTTTTTAAACGAAGATCCATGGGAGCGGATCAGAACGCTCAAGCGTTATTTTAAGAAAACCCCTTTCTCTATGCTGCTGCGGGGACAGAACCTGGTGGGGTATCGCAATTACGCCGATGACGTGGCCAAGGCATTTGTGGAGCGGTCTGCGGAAAACGGCATGGATATCTTCCGGACATTTGACGCCCTAAACGATTACCGCAATTTCGAAACCGTGGTGGCCGCGATCAAGGCATGCGGCAAACATTTCCAGGGCTGCATCTGTTATTCCATGACCGAACCCCGCATGGGCGGAGATGTCTATAACCTTTCGTATTATCTGGAAAAAGCCCGGGCGCTGCAGGATATGGGCGCAGATACCATCTGCATCAAAGACATGGCCGGGCTCATGGCGCCCTATGACGCGTTCGAACTGATCAAGGCGTTAAAAGAGACCGTTTCCGTGCCCATTCATCTGCACAGTCATTTCACGTCGGGCATGTCGCCAATAACCCATTTCAAGGCGGTGGAAGCCGGGGTTGATATTATCGATACCTGTCTGTCCAGCTATGCCTACCGGACCTCCCATGCCGCCATTGAACCCATGGTAATGGCCCTGATCGGCACCAACAGGGATACGGGATTCGACCTTCCCGCCCTTGCGGAAATCAATAATATCCTGGAAAAAGATATTCTGCCCAAATACAAGCATCTGTTAGATGATTCCAAGGTTTCCATTATTGATATCAACGTGCTGCTTCACCAGACCCCGGGCGGCATGCTTTCCAACCTGGTCAATCAGCTCAGGGAGATGGATGCCCTGGACAAAATACATGATGTCTATGAACAACTGCCCAAAGTCCGAAAAGACCTGGGCCAAATTCCTCTGGTCACACCCACCAGTCAGATCGTGGGCATCCAGACCGTCAATAACGTCTTGTTCGATGATGAGACGGAAAAATATAAAATGATCACGTCCCAGGTCAAGGATCTCTGTTATGGTCTTTACGGGAAAACACCGATGCCCATTGATCCTGAGCTCCAGAAAAAGGCTCTCAAGGGATATGAGCGCGGTGAGACGCCTTTTACCGGTCGGCCCGCGGCAATTCTGAGCCCGGAGCTGGATAAAGCCCGGGAAGATTTAAAAGACATTACCACGGATATCGATGATATCATCCTGTATGCGCTCTATCCGGTCACCGGGAAAAAATTTCTCATGTACAAATACGGAAGGGAAAATCCGCCCGATGATTTAAAGCCCAGAACCCTTGAGGAGGTTCGCCGGGAGCAGGAGCTGATCAAAAAAGCCAAAGCCGGACAACTGGTGGAAAAGAAAAAGGCCGCGGCTCCTGAGAAAAGTGAATATGCCCGCAGCTTTAATGTTTTTGTGGAAGATGAGCATTTTGAGGTGGTGGTGGATGAACCCGACGGGCCGCCCATGATTTATGCCGTTCCACAACAGACCGCCCCCGCCCGGCAGCCGGCGGCAGCGGCCCAACCGCAATCCCCGGTCCGAAAGACCCCGCCGGTTCAGGCGCCCAAAGCTTTGGCCCCGGCGCCCAAATCAGCGCCAAAAGCGGCTCCGGCCGCATCGGCCGCCGTCACTCCCGGATCTGCCGGCGCTGCAAAAAAATCCGAAACAAAAGCGCCGGCTGACTCGCAGGGAACACCGCTTAAGGCCCCTATGCCGGGCATGATCGTGCGCATTGATAAAAAGGTGGGAGACACGGTCAAACAAGGCGAGCCCGTGGTGACGCTTGAAGCCATGAAGATGGAAAACGCCCTGTCCGCGCCGGTCAGCGGGACTATTTTGTCTATTAATTGCAATGTGGGGGATTCCGTGGCCAAGAATGCCGTGCTCTGCGTTATCGGTTAAGGCGGCATGGACCGTTATCGGAAAAAACAATACTTGAGGACCATCCATGAAAATACATGAATACCAGGCCAAACAACTTTTTCGGCGTTATCATATCCCGGTGCCTGCCGGCGATATCGCATGCACGCCGGATGAGGCAACAGCCATAGCCCGGAAATTTGAAAAATTCCCACTGGCGGTCAAGGCCCAGATTCATGCGGGCGGCCGGGGCAAGGGCGGCGGCGTTCGCCTGGCCTGGTCTTTTGATGAACTGGCCGGCCACGCCGAAGCCATCCTCGGCATGAATCTGGTGACGCCGCAGACCGGACCCGAAGGAAGGCTGGTCCGCCGGGTGCTCATCGAAGAAGGGGTGGATATCCTACAAGAGCTTTACCTGAGCCTGATGGTGGACCGGGAGACCGCTTGCGTGCTTGTTATCGCCAGCGGAGCGGGGGGTATGGATATTGAAACCGTGGCCGCCGAAACCCCTGAAAAAATCGCCCGAGTGCCGATTAACCCTCTTGTTGGCATTAAACGGCATCACTGTCGTCAGGTGGCCGGCGCGCTGGATCTTGACGAATCCATGTTTGTTCCCTTCTGCAATCTCCTGTTCGGACTTTACGCGCTGTTTGTTGAAAATGACTGTTCGTTGCTGGAAATCAATCCTCTGATTCGCACCGCCGAGGGCAATTTTACGGCACTGGATGCCAAAATCGAGATCGATGACAGCGCGCTGTACCGGCACAAAGATCTGCTCGCGTTTCGTGATCTAAATGAAGAAGACCCTCTTGAAATCGAGGCTTCAAAATACAAGCTCAACTATATCAATATGGACGGCACCGTCGGCAATATGGTCAATGGCGCCGGTCTGGCCATGGCGGTGATGGATACCATCAAGCTTGCCGGCGCGGAACCGGCCAATTTTCTGGATGTCGGCGGCGGCGCCACCGCTGAAATGATTGAAAACGGCTTTCGGATCATTCTTTCCGATCCCAAGGTCCGTGCCATCCTGATTAATATTTTCGGGGGTATTTTGCGCTGTGACGTGCTTGCGGACGGGGTAGTGGCGGCGGCCAGGAAAATCGATGTCAAAGTGCCGGTCATTGTTCGCATGGAAGGCACGAACGTTGAGGAAGGCCGCGATATTCTCGCCCGGTCCGGCCTGAGCATTTATACCGCCGCTGACATGAAGGATGCCGGCGAGCTTGTTGCCCGCCTTGCCGCGTCCAATGGTAATCAGTACAGGGAAGCTTCCAACTCATGAGCATATTTCTCGATCAAGACACGCGTTTGCTGGTCCAGGGAATTACCGGTAAGGAGGGCCAGTTCCATACCCGTCATTGCGTTAATTACGGCACCGTTGTGGTGGCCGGTGTGACGCCCGGAAAAGGCGGAACCGACATGGACGGGATTCCGGTTTTTAATACGGTGGCCGATGCGGCATCGCAAACTCGCGCCAATTGCAGCATGATTTTCGTTCCTCCGCCGTTTGCGGCCGATGCCATTATCGAAGCCGTCGAAGCCGGCATCGCCCTGATTGTGACCATCACCGAGGGGATCCCGGTCATGGACATGATGAAGGTCAAACAAATCCTCAAGGGATCCGCATCACGACTCATCGGTCCCAACTGTCCCGGCATTATTTCTCCCGGAAAAGCCAAGGTCGGCATCATGCCCGGCCAGATCCATACCCCCGGCGGACCGGTTGGCGTGGTATCCCGTTCCGGGACCCTGACTTACGAGGTCGTTTATCAACTGACCTGCCAGGGCCTGGGCCAGACCACCTGCATCGGCATCGGCGGCGATCCCATCAACGGTACGGATTTCATCGACTGTCTGGCCGCATTTGAAGCCGATCCCGAAACCCGCGGCATCGTGATGGTCGGCGAAATCGGCGGCTCTGCCGAAGAACAGGCCGCGGAATTTATAACAGCCAACGTGACCAAGCCGGTGGTGGGTTTTATCGCGGGTCTTTCCGCGCCGCCGGGAAGACGCATGGGCCATGCCGGCGCCATTGTCAAGGGCTCGTCCGGCACGGCCGCGGCAAAGCTCGAAGCCATGGAAAAAGCCGGGGTTCATGTCTGCCGCAACCTGGGAACCATAGGGGAGTTGTGCCGCAAAGTCTTTTCAGGAGCAAGATAATGAAATGGCTGATGGAAACCATTCGCACGCCCATCGGTAAAAAACTGCTCATGGCCGCTACCGGGCTGGCGTTTGTTTTGTTTCTCCTGGTGCACCTGCTGGGCAATCTTCTTCTTTATAAAGGACCCGAAGCTTTTGACGCCTATGCGGCCCGGCTTCATTCCCTCGGCGTTATAGTCGCCGTTGCCGAGACAGGTCTGCTGATTTTCGCCGTAGTGCACATCATTACCGGTCTGCTGTTGTTTTTTGAAAATTTTAAAGCCAGGCCCGTTCGTTATGCCGTAAAAAAAACCGCCGGCGGGCGCACCATCGGATCAGCCACCATGCCCTATACCGGCCTGCTGATTCTGGGCTTTGTCATCCTGCATCTGATCAACTTCCGCTTTCCGGCCAAGGCCCCGGAATCCGTATATGCGAGCGTCGCCGCTCTTTTCGGCGCCTGGCCTTATATGCTGATTTACTCGGCGGCGGTCATTGTCGTGGCCATTCATATCCGGCACGGTTTCTGGAGCCTGTTCCAGACGGCTGGTCTCAATCACGAAAAATACATGCCCTTTATTCTGGGAGTCGGCATTGCGTTGAGTCTTTTGTTTGCTTTTGGATTCGGTCTGATTCCCGTTTATATGGGATTGTTTTAAAGGGCATGGTTTTTTTATAGTATCGTCATTCTTGAAATGCCTGCCAAAATGAGGAAATCATGATTTTAAACGCGCATGTACCCGGCGGCCCGCTGCCTGAAAAATGGGATAAGCACCGTTTTGAATTGAAACTGGTCAATCCCGCCAACAAGAAAAAATTCGATATCATCGTGGTGGGAACCGGCCTGGCCGGGGCTTCGGCCGCTGCAAGTCTCGCGGAACTGGGATATAACGTTAAAAATTTCTGTATTCAGGACAGTCCCCGTCGGGCTCACAGCATCGCGGCCCAGGGCGGGATCAACGCTGCCAAGAATTATTCCAACGACGGCGACAGTGTATGGCGCCTGTTTTACGACACCATCAAGGGCGGTGATTTCCGCGCCCGGGAAGCCAATGTTTATCGTCTGGCGCAATTAAGCTGCAATATCATCGACCATTGCGTGGCCCAGGGCGTTCCCTTTGCCAGAGATTACGGCGGCCTGCTGGACAACCGATCCTTCGGCGGGGCACAGGTTTCCCGCACCTTTTATGCCAAGGGCCAGACCGGCCAGCAACTGCTCATCGGCGCTTACAGCGCGCTCATGCGCCAGGTGGCGGCCGGCCGCGTTACCCTGTTTCCCCGCAGGGAAATGGTGGAACTGGTGGTCATCGACGGCCGGGCACGGGGCATCGTGGCCCGCAATCTCATCGACGGCAGCATGGAATCCCATGAGGCCCATGCCGTGGTCCTTGCCACCGGCGGCTACGGTAATGTCTTCTGCCTGTCCACCAATGCCATGGCGTCCAATGTGTCGGCGATCCTGCGGGCTTATGAAAAAGGCGCGTGTTTCGCTAATCCCTGTTTTACACAGATTCATCCCACCTGCATTCCGGTTCACGGTACTTTCCAGTCCAAGCTGACCCTTATGAGCGAAAGTCTCCGCAATGACGGCCGTGTATGGGTTCCGGCAAATGCCGGCGATAAACGCGCTCCCGAGACAATCCCCGAGGCCGAGAGGGACTATTACCTGGAGCGCAAGTACCCGAGCTTCGGCAATCTGGTTCCACGTGACGTGGCTTCCCGAAATGCCAAACAGCAGTGCGACAATGGCAAAGGCGTTGGTGAGACCGGGCTTGCCGTGTATCTTGATTTCAGGGATGCCATCGGACGTGAGGGAAAAGACCGTATTGCCGCCAAATACGGCAATCTATTCGAAATGTACGAAAAGATTACGGGCCAGGATCCCTATGTCGCGCCCATGATGATTTATCCGGCCATTCACTATACCATGGGCGGCCTCTGGGTGGATTACAACCTCATGAGCAATATTGCAGGACTTTTTGTCATCGGCGAAGCCAATTTTTCGGATCACGGCGCCAACCGATTGGGGGCTTCCGCCCTGATGCAGGGCCTGGCCGACGGATACTTCATCCTGCCCTACACCATGGGCGGCTACCTTGCGGGGACCGCTTTCCCCAGTGTCAAAACCGATCACGACGCCTTCCGTCAGGCAGGAAACGACGCAAAAGCGCGCATCGCAAGGCTGATGAATACCCGCGGAAACCGTACCCCGGTTGAATTTCATCGGGACCTCGGCCAGATTCTCTGGGATTATTGCGGCATGTCCCGCACCATGGAAGGACTGGAAAAAGCCTTGGGGATGATCGCTGCTCTGAAGGAGGATTTTTGGAAAAATGTTCTGGTTTCCGGCGTATCCGAAGATTTCAATCAAAGCCTGGAAAAGGCGCTGCGGGTGGCTGATTTTTTTGAATTCGGTGAATTGATGGTCATTGACGCATTAAATCGCAGGGAGTCGTGCGGGTGCCATTTTAACACGGCCTACCAGACCGAAGAGCAAGAGGCCAGGCGGGATGACGAGAACTACGCCTATGTGGCCGCCTGGCAGTATGGCGGAATGGATCGACGTCCCGAGCTGATCAGGGAACCGCTTGTTTTTGAAAATGTAGAACTTACCCAGAGAAGTTACAAATGACCATGACTCCAAAAGCCATTTCACTGACATTGCGGGTCTGGCGGCAAAGCCGTCAGAATGCAAAAGGAAGCTTTAAAATCTACCGTGTGGAAAAAATTTCCACGGACATGTCCTTTCTGGAAATGCTTGATATCCTCAATGCAGATCTGGCCAAAAAAAACGAGGAACCCATCGCCTTTGATCATGACTGCCGGGAAGGGATCTGCGGCATGTGCGGGGCCGTGGTCAACGGTCGTGCACACGGCCACGAGCCGGGTACAACCCTTTGTCAGTTGCACATGCGCCATTTTTCAGACAATGATACCATTGTTGTCGAGCCCTGGCGGGCCCGGGCATTCAAACTGGTCAAGGATCTGGTGGTGGATCGCGGCGCCTTGGACGAACTGATTTGTTCCGGCGGGTATATTTCCGTTAATACGGGAGGCGCGCCTGACGCCAATGCATTGCCCATTCCCAAAGACAAGGCCGAAGCCGCATTCAACGCCGCGGCGTGCATCGGATGCGGAGCCTGCGTGGCCGCCTGTCCCAATGCGTCGGCCATGCTGTTTGTGGGCGCAAAGATTTCCCATCTGGCCCATCTTCCCCAGGGCATGCCCGAAGCGCGGCAGCGCGTACTCAAAATGGTTAAAACCATGCAGGACCTTGGATTCGGCAACTGTTCCAACGAGGCTGAATGCGAAATGGAATGCCCCAAGGGAATATCGATTGTCGAGATCGCCAAGCTCAACCGGGAATTTATCAAAGCCGCGTTGGCGTGACATCGAGGTTTACGGTATTTACAAAGACCGTTTTTTTCGAGTCCATAAATCTTGCAAATTCCATCCATTTGGCATATTGTTTTTTCCTAAAAAGGCAGATAATGTCGACACGACATATCGTTAAAAGGGGGTATGGATGAAAAAAATCAATGTTGCCGGAACCATATCATTGCTCAGCGGCGTCGCGATGTGGGGATATGTGGAATTGGGCAATTTCATGGGAAAATCAACGGATCTTTCCAGTTACGCCAAACAGGAAGATGCTCATTATCACAAGTCTTTGTACGATTCCCTCCCCGAAGGAAATTTCGACTGGTTGGACGGTATCACCTGGGAGCCGCTTTATAACAGCCTTTCCTACGTGGCCAACATGCCTTTATGGCTGCTGTTGATCATTGTCGGCGGGCTTTTACTGGTCGCCGGCGGTATTTTTATTAAAAAATAATTTGTTTATCCGTCTTTGTTCGGTGTTTTTGTTTTCAGAGCGGCGCGGAGCTTATCGCCCAGATCCCCCATGGAGCCGACGACCATTGCGGGGGCGCGCTCGGCGGAATAATCCTGCCATGCCTTCTGATCACCGGATTCAGGCAGCCCTAAAGTGATTTTGCGTTCTCTGGGATGGATTTCCTGAATTACCACCATAAGGGCATCGCCGGGTTTGAGGCGATCTACGGCCGATGGATCAGGCGCGGCTTCGAGTTTTGATTTGGGCAGCAAACCGGTTACGCCGGGTTCCAGGGTAATAAACATGCCAAAGGGTTCTTTTTTTTCCAGAATACCGTTTGCCGGTTTGCCGACAACATATTTTTTGTCGATATCGTTCCAGGGATCGCCTTCGGCATCTTTTAGACTCAGTGATATCCGGCGGGCGAGGGTATCGATTGTTTTAACGGTCACCACCACGGCATCACCCGGCGAGACCACGTCCTCAGCCCGCAGCACCCGCTTGGCATAACTCATCTCGCTGATGTGCACCAGACCTTCAATGCCGGGGGCGATTTCCACAAAGGCGCCGAAATCCGCGCATCGGGTCACGGTACCGGAAACTTTATCGCCTGCCGTAAATGTTGACGCCACCTCATCCCAGGGATCACCCCCCACCTGCTTCATGGAAAGGGCGATACGGGTCTTTCCCGGTGTTTTATTATTGGCATCCATGTTGATGACTTTGACCTTGATGATCTGATCTTTTTCCACCGCCTGATCGACCGATACGGTTCGAGACCAGCTCAGCTCTGAAATATGGACCATCCCCTCGACACCGCCTTCCAGTTCCACAAACACACCGAAAGGCATGATTTTGACGACCCGGCCTTCGATAATTGATCCGACTTCAAGGGTTTTCAAAAATTCCTCCCGGGCCGCGGCCTGTTCGCGCTGCAAGAGGTCTCTGCGGGATACCACCAGGTTTTTGCCGCCTTTTTCAAACCGGGAAATCAGAAAATTAAACGTCTGTCCCACATAGTCTTCCGGGTTATCCACATACCGCAGATCCATCTGGCTGACCGGGCAGAACGCGGGAACCTTCATGATATCCACTTTGAATCCGCCTTTGATCAGTTCAAGAACCTTGCCTTCCACCGGGATTTTACTCTCATGGGCCTCCTGGAGAAGATGAGCACTGCCGACGCCTGAAATGGATCTTGAAAGACGTATTTCCGCGTCATCGGCCGCAATGACGTACAGATCAATGACATCGCCCACCTTATATGTGAATTCGCCGTCCTTTTCGAGCAGTTCGGCTTTTTCCACCACCCCGTCGATTTTTGAACCGGCGTCGATAAATACGGCATCGGCGCCCACGGCGATGATCTTTCCGCTGATCCGGTCCCCTACGCGAAGATCCTTGTGGTCTCCCGTATAGGATTCAAAAAGCTCGGCAAAGCTTTGTGCGTCTTCGGATTCGGTGTTTTCGTCAAAATCGGATGTCATGATTTTTGCACTCCCTGATTCCTGGAAAAAGTTGATGTTAAACGGTTTTGATCCGGCAAACAGGTCCGGTCTTTTTTTTCTTTAACAGGCCCGCTATCGGGTTTCTTTAGCAGGGCAATCATCCGGATGCAAGGATTACGTGTGGGATTACCGACGAAAAACGGCTTGGTTAAAAGCCATTGTATAGCGCCCTGAATTTATGATAAACATGATCAGCATCATCTATCGTCGGATATGGTTTACAGAGAAAAGACAAACCATGCGGCAATTTTGCCGGCGATCACAAGCATGACGCGGCCATAATAAATGGAAAAGAGAATGGATATGAAAAACAGCCATATTTACGGTCCGGTGCCGTCGCGGCGCCTGGGTTTCTCGTTGGGCGTGGATCTGGTGCCCGCCAAGATCTGTTCTTATGACTGCATCTACTGTCAGATCGGTCCCACACCCCGGACCATAACGGCCCGCAAACCCTACATCCCGGCAAAGACCGTCATAGATGAAGTGGCCGCCTTTTTAAAAAACCATCCCGCCCCGGATTGCATCACCCTTGGCGGCTCGGGTGAGCCGACGTTAAACAGCGATATTGGCCGGATCATCAAAGAGATCAAGGCCGAAACCGATGTGCCCGTGGCCGTGCTCACCAACGGCTCGCTTCTTTGCGATCCGGATATCCGGGATGATCTGCGGCACGCGGATGTGGTGCTGCCGTCCTTTGATGCCTGCGATCCGGAAATGTTTGCGCGGATCAACCGGCCCCATGCGGACATCGGTTTTACGCAAATGGCCGAGGGACAGGTCGCTTTTCGAAAAACCTATCCGGGTTCCATCTGGTTGGAGATTTTTTTCGTGGAAGGGATCAATACCGACGACGCCCATGCCCGAGAGTTTGCCGAATGGATTGAAAAAATCCGGCCCGACAAGGTGCATTTAAACACGGCAATTCGGCCCACGGCGGAAAAAAATGTGACAGCGGTTTCATTCTCCGATCTTGAGCGCATCCGGGACCTGCTGGGACAGGTCGCTGAAATCATCGTGCCGTTCGGCAAGGACGCCTCCCAGCGCCTTAACCCGGACATCCGGAAGGATCTGCTGGCCATCCTCTCCCGCCGGCCCTGCACCCTGGCCGACCTTTCCGCGGTGACCGGCGTCCATTCTCTTGAGTTGGTCAAGCATCTGGAGGAATTGACAAAGGGAAATCGCGTCGAAACCGTCGCTCAAGGCGATAAAACCTATTATCATGTCAGGGAATAGGGCTTCCGTCCTTTCGTGTTAGTTGTAAAATATACAGGCACGGCCGCAAATCATCTCCCGATAGAAGACATAGCAACGTCAACCATCGGTGAATTTACTTCTTTCAGATTTTTAATGAAAACCCTGTCGCCGGGGAGCACAACATTGCATATGCCCATGACCCCGCCGGAAATATGATTGCCGCGGGCGCCCGGACCCTGATATATAATCAGGACAACCGCCTGAGCCGGGTGCTGGAAAACGGCGAGGTCCTGGGGGAATATGTGTACAACGCCTTCGGCCAGCGGGTGAAAAAGACCACCGCCGCCGGCGTGACGGTTTTTCTATATGATTTTGACGGGAACCTGGCGGCGGAAAATCCGGGGAGCCCGGCCCTGGCTGTTGAATATCTGTATTTCGGCCGGAACTGCCTGGCCCGGACCGACGGCGGGGGAAACGTGTATTTTTATTACAACGACGGCCTGGGCACGCCAAAGATGGTGGTGGATGAAAACAATGTGGTGGTCTGGGCGGCGGACCACGAGCCCTTCGGCAAGGCGGAGGTCAACGTTAATTCCACCCTCACCAACAACCTGCGGTTTCCGGGACAGTATTATGATCAGGAGACGGGGATGCATTATAATTGGCATCGGTACTATGATCCGGATACTGGACGGTATTTGACTCCTGATCCGATTGGGTTGGCTGGGGGGATAAATCGATTTGTCTATGCCGACAACGATCCCATTAATAAATCAGATCCGGAAGGTTTATATCCTCTCCCTATTCCATTCGGAAAAGGAATCCCTGGTTTAGACCGTGAAGGTAGAGCATTCGAAAGCGTTGTCACCCGCATAATAACAATGACTTTCAAATATATGGATTGCGTTATTGAATGTAGTGTTCCGGTTGTCGCTGGTGAGGCCGCGACTCAACAGATGCAGAAAGCAGCAATGAAAGCGGCTAAAAAAGCTGAAAAAAAATGGGCAATTAAAGGGATACCGGTTGTCGGAGGCTTTAGTACGGCTGTTTCAGGTTATCAAACTATTAAATGCTTCGTGAAATGTTATGATCCTGAAAAGGGCTGTGATTAAAACTAACAGGCATAATGAAACAAGATATGAAAAATATAATTAACCATGTTATCGCGGTTTTAGTGTTTATTCTATTTTGTTACGCAGCGACGGTTCTAAACCTTTATAAATTAACAAAGGTATTGGAGTTCAATATATTAAAATCCGATGGGCTTGAAGAATATCTTTTTTTAATTGGCATATTCTTACCATTAATAATTATTTTTTTGTTTATTAAAAATCGATTTGATGGCAAAAAAAAAGGATGAAAAACCTTAGTCACTACTGATTTTATTGACAAAAGCAGTGCCATCAATGATCTGGATGCGCTGAAAATATTTAATATTCCGCAGGTGCGGATCTCGTGAGACGATGTAATCGACATCCCCCTGCAGGGCACAGGCAATGAACATATCGTCTTCGGGGTCCAGGGCAAGACCGCTGACTTTATAAGCGCTTTTAGTGACCATTGCATTTTCTGTGATCATGCCAGTGATGGGAAGTCATGCAGCAATCCACCGAAGAATCTCCTGGGTGGCGAGATAGGAGCAAGTTACGGGGGTGGTGCCGAAGGTTCTATTTCTGTTGACACCGGCGGCAGTGGAGCCAGTGCATCAGGAGGATGGGATCTTGGTGGTAAAATTGGGTTAAGTGTCAAAGCAACTGCCTGTTATTATCGCCTTGTAAACACAATTCCATCTGATAAAGATTGCGGCTGTGAAAATTAACAGCGAGGTGACAATGTCATTTGAACTAATTGGATCGTTCCTATTTGGTATTGGTCTGCTGGTGTTTTATATCCTTATTTATAAAACGAATCAATATGTTAAAAGTCAGGGGCATAAACCGACAATTCCTTTTCCTGAACTTTTTAAATTTTTATCTGACTGCTCACGAATACAGAAGGAAACAAACGATCATCACCTCAGATTATTGATTATAGCGATTAATAGCGTGTTCGCACTGTGCGCAATAGTGTTATTAATTTTGGTGGCGGTGTAATTTTTTTGAGAAATCGGGGACAGACCACGATTTCCCAGAGACAGGCAGCCAATTAAGAGTTCACCGGCGTAGTCCGGTGTAACGGCTGATTGGCATTTTTCCCATGAACGATATAGCAAGACGGTAGAGATTTTTTTCTTAACTGCTTCTGCTTTTTTCAAAAGTGCTTAAAACCACGCCTTCTACTTTTTGTTACTGCTGTCCAAAACAATCTGAATTTTGATAGCTTGAAATAATAATATCAATTAGTTATCGCATAAAAATTGTATTTTCCGGTTTGAGGTTGATAGTTTTAGTACAGATGCTGTCCAATACCGCGAAACGGCAAGAGGCATTGGACAGACTTTGGTTCAATGGGCACGACATCAAAGGGACTGTTGATCCAGTCCCATAAGTTCCTGTATGTAAATAGATTC